>NZ_JARKIN010000001.1:4412500-4761250 GCF_029351045.1 Streptomyces sp. WMMB303
CTGGCCGTCGGGCTGGTCACCTGGATGGTCTTCTGGATGCGCCGCACCGCCCGGCACCTGAAGAGCGAGCTGCACGGCAAGCTGGATGCCGCCCTCCAGATGGGCACCGGGGCACTGGTGGCCACCGCGCTGCTGGCGGTGGGCCGCGAGGGGCTGGAGACGGCCCTGTTCGTCTGGGCCTCGGTCCGGGCCAGCGGCGAGGGCAGCGCGACGCCCCTGGCCGGCGTCCTGCTCGGTCTCGCCACCGCCGTCGTCCTCGGCTGGCTCTTCTACCGCGGCGCCCTGCGGATCAACCTCGCCCGCTTCTTCACCTGGACCGGCGCCATGCTGGTCGTCGTCGCCGCCGGGGTACTGGCCTACGGCGTCCACGACCTCCAGGAGGCCCGCTTCCTCGGCGGCCTGAGCACCAAGGCGTTCGACATCAGCTCCGCCGTCCCGCCGGACAGCTGGTACGGCACGCTCCTGAAGGGCGTCTTCAACTTCCAGCCCGACCCCACCGTCCTCCAGCTGGTCGTCTGGCTGCTGTACCTGGGCGTGACGATGACGTTCTTCCTCGCCCCGCGGCGCGACGCTTCCGCGCGGAAGCCGTCGCCGACGGCCGCCTAGCATGTCCGCGGATGCCAAACCTGTCCGGTGGTTCAGGCAGGGGAGGCCGGGTGACGCCGCGAGTCCGGGTGGGTGTTGCACTGGACGCTGTCGGGTCCTTCCTGGTGACCAGTTTGAACGACCGGGCGCGTTGGCGGCGTGAGCAGTCCGTGCGCTGGGATGAGCGGCGCCTGGACGCCTACGGCGCGTACCTCCACGTGGTCGAAGAGCTTGCGGGCCGCTGTCAGAGCATCGCTGCGGGCCGAGGACTGGTGACCGGCCCCGCACCGCTGGAGCTCACCGCCGAGGTGCTCGACGAGCTCAGCGCGGCTGAAGCCCGCAGTTCGGCGCTGGGAGAGACCGGCGAATCGCTGGGCGATGCCGACACGAACACCGCGTCCAAAACGCTGAACCACTGCCTGTGGCGGCTGGAGCACCTGGCGCGGGGCGTGCCCACGGAAGAAGAGGCTCAAGGTCATGCGGTGATGTTCCATGGCGGACCCGGTCGGACCAGTCGTTCAGATGGCGTTGAAGCCTCGGGCGGCATCATAGATGTCGGTTTCCACGACGTAGATGACACGCGTGGTCACGATGAAGTGGACCATGGCTCCATCCAGCCAGCTGGAGCGCGTGAGGTCGTCGTTCGTGAAGGCGAGGTGGGTGGAGGGGCCGTATGGGTCATCGGTGACCCGATCGACGAGGTATTTCAGCGTGCGGCGATCACCGGGCGGGAGGTAGTCGCGGAGCCTGGCCGCTCGTTCGGTGAACTCAACACGGCGCTTCATGATGGCCTGATTGTAGGTCGAAGCGCACGATGCGGTCATCGGATTTTTCGGGCGAGGATGGGGAGAGGGAAGCCGGACGGGCCGACTTCCTGCACGGTGGTGTTCGTCAGACGCATCTTCGAAAATGCTGCTCACAGCCACTCGCTGATGGCTGCGACCAGCACGGCCGCTTCGTAGCGGATGTCGAGCTTGTCGTATCTCGTGGCCACCGCACGGTGACGCTTGAGACGGTTGACGCCGCACTCGGCGGCGTGACGCTTTCGGTGGTCGGCCCTGTCGAACTTCAGCGGCCGGCCCCCGTGGGAGCCTCGTTTCTGGCGGTTCCGTGCCTGGTCGGCCTGGTCAGGAGTGGTGCAGCGGAAACCCCCGCGGCGTAGGTAGGCACGGTTCGTGCGGGAGGCGTACACCGTGTCCGCCCGCGCACCATCGGGATCGCGGTGCGCGGGAGGGAGTTTCAGAGTCAGGACACCAGACGCATGAGACAGGGCGTCCCCGGCGGATCAGGTCACGTCCTCACAAGGGTTGTAGTCCTTCTTCTTGGAACAGGACTCGTACCGCTTGGCGTACTTCTTGACGGCCGACTCGAACACGTCCCCGGAGGAGACGATCGTCCACTGCTGCTTCTGCACGCCGAAGGTACGGTCGAGCTTCAGCCCGGTTCGGTCCTGGGAGAGAGTTCCCTTGACGGACCCATAGTCGGTCAGACCGTCGAACTCGAACATGGTGGCGGTGCCGAGGCCGTTGAAGTCGGTCTTCGTCCGGACCTCACGGCCCGAGCCGTCGAAGTGGATCAGCGTGTACTTCCCGACCACCTGGCCCCCCGCCGGGTAGACCTTGAACGCCAGCATGGCGTGCAGTTCGCCCTCCGCGGTCATGGCGACATACTTGCGGGTCCGGGACTCAGGTGCGGCGCTCGGGGACTCCGACCCCTCGTGGCCGCCTGCCGAACTCGCGGTCGCGTCGCCGGGGGTCAAGCCCGTCGAATTGCCTGACTCGCCGTCCCCGCAGCCCACGAGCACGGCCGACAGCAGCAGCGCGACCGTGCAGCCCAGTAATGCCGTTTCCAGCGGGCGTCCGCATCCCCAACACGTCAACTCCCCGTTCCTGTAGGCCGGTCCGCCCTCCGCCGAGCCCTCGGCGCGGCGCCCCGGAAGGAGTCAGAATTCCCCCTCCAGGGGCGCAGTGCAAGGCCATCCCCACAGCTGCGGCGCTACAGCCCCCAGCGGTGGTTGGCCGTCGCCAGTTTCACCGACATCACCTCGGCGCGGCTCGCCGACCGCAGGTCGTCGGGATCGGCGTGCCACGCGGGACCGCCGGGCCGCACGAGACGCACCGAGCCGTCCTCGCCGACCGAGTGGACGATGCCCGCCGTGCGCCGGGCCAGGTCGCTGACGACCTCGCCCGGCCGCCACTCGCCTCGGCTCAACGCGGCTTTCCGCCCAGCGCCGCGGCCAGCTTCTCGGCCGTCGCCAGGTTGCAGCCGCCCAGTTCGAGCAGCGGGCCGCGCAGCGACCTGTCCGCGCAGGAAGCCAGATCCACGCGAAGGGACGGCAGCATGATGCCCGCCTCCGCGAGCGCGGCCCGCAGCCGCTCGTGGGTGCCCTCCGCCTCGCGGAGCTTGATCAGCGTCGGGGTACGTCGGCGATCTGCCATGGAACTGCGCCTTTCTCAGGGGACTTTCACTTTCCGTGCCCCTACCGTGACGCTCCGGACATAGCCTTGTGGAGAGCGATCGCTGTGCACCTGTGCTTGTCAAGAGGCGGAGAACGGAATGACGGCAGAGCGCCGGAACGACACGGACCCCAAAGCCGACCCGAAGGTGTCGACCCTCGCCTACTTCGGCACCGAGTTGCGGATCAGGAGAGAAGAGGCCGAACTGAGCCAGGCCGAACTGGGCCGCCGCACCTTCTGCACCCACTCGTACGTCTCCCGGATCGAGTCCGCCAGCCGCGTCCCGAGCGAGGAGTTCGCCCAGCGCTGTGACGAGGTCCTGTGCACGAGTGGATTGTTCGCCCGGCTGTGGCCCGTGGTCATCGAGCACGCCTACCCGGACTGGTTCCGCCCGTTCGTGGACCTGGAGAAGGAAGCCGTCAGCATCTGGAACTTCGAGAACCAGGTGGTTCCGGGGCTGTTGCAGACCGAGGAATACGTCCGCGCGGTGTTCGACGGCGGAAGGCTCCCTCACGCACGGGAGCTGATCGCTGCTCGCCTCACCCGCCAGCACATCTTGGAAGAGGAGTCACCGCCGGAGATCTGGGCGGTACTCGATGAGAGCATCCTGCGGCGGCCGATCGGCGGAGCCGAGGTCATGCGGCGCCAACTGGAGCACCTCCTCGCATGCGCGGCCGATCCCCGCGTCGTACTCCAGGTGCTGCCGTTCACCGCAGGCGCTCACGCCGGGCTCAACGGGGCTTTCGCAGGGCTGACGATGAAGAAGGAAGTCGGACCCGACGTGGTGTACATGGACGGCATCGTGCGCGGCCAGGTATATGCCCGTCAGGTGGAGGTCGGGGCCGCCCGGCGAGCCTATGATCTCCTGATGGCCGACGCCCTGTCCCCAAGAGCTTCCGTCGATCTGATGGCGGCAACGGCAAAGGAACTTACCCAATGACAAGCGCGAGTAGCCTCCCCTGCACGGCATGGCGCACAAGCAGCTACAGCGGTAACAACGGCGGCAACTGCCTCGAAGTCGCCGTCGACCACCCCGGCCCTGCCCTCCCCGTCCGGGACTCCAAGAACCCCGCCGGCCCCGCACTCCTCATCCCCACCCCCGCCTGGCAGGCGTTCGTCAGCCAGGTGCGGGCAGGCGGGTTCGGCCGGGTCTGAGGCGCAGATCATCGAACCGAAGACGTCACCCGCCGCAGACGCGGTCGTCATACGTACCGGCCGCCGCAACCTTCGCAAGGGCGGCGCCGCCTCGGCCGCGCTCATGGCGATCGGGATCGGCGGCATGCTTCTCGTCGTCACGCGCGATGCGAATCCGGTGAACGCGTACGGGGCGGGAATCGTCGTGCTGCTGCTCTTCGGAAGCTTCGGTGCCCTGACCTTCCGCAGCGTGTGGAAGGGCCGCCACACCGTGGTCAGCGTGGACGCGGCAGGGGTGTGGCTCTCCGACGCGAACGGGCAGAACGTGATCCCCTGGCAGGCTCTCGCCGGGGTCAGCCTGTGGTCGAGCCCGATGGGACGCGGTGGGATGATCCACTCGTTGGAACTGTGTCCGGAGGGCGCCATCGACCGCGACGATCCCGTTCTGCGGCGGCTGATCCGTGACGAGGAGCCGCTGCGCCCCGGGCTGCCCCGGCTGCGATACCGCGTTCCGCTCACGTTCGGCACCCACCATGAGGTGGTGGCCGCGGTCCGCCGGTTCGCTCCTCGGCTCTGGTCCGGCGAGTCGGAGCGGCCACCAGGGCATATCGGTCGGCCGGACACCGAGGGCCTGCGCCGCCGCGCCGGAGGCCGGGCCCGCTGAGAGCCCGTGTGACTCCGGCTCGACAGCGGGTCCGCCCCTCCTTCACGCACTATTCCGTTTCGACGAGGCCCGCGTCGTGGGCGATCAGGCCCGCCTGGGTGCGGTTGACGCATCCCAGCTTGTCCAGCGTCCGGGAGACATAGCCCTTGATGGTGGCCTCGGACAGGTGGAGACGGGCCCCGATCCGCGCGTTGGACAACCCCTCGCCGAGGCCGGAGAGCACCTCCGTCTCCCGTTCGGTCAGTGAACCGACCAGCTCCCGCGCACGGTCGCCGACCGCGTCCCGGTCGGTGGAGGCGGCGACGAGGCGGCGGGCGGCGGCGGCCGAGAGCACCGTGTGTCCCTCGGCCGCCACGCGCACCAGTCCCACCAGTTCCTCCGGTGGCGTGGACTTGATCAGGAATCCGGACGCGCCCGCCCGCAGAGACCGCAGCACGTACTGATCCGCGTCGAAAGTCGTCAGCACCACCACGGGGGGCGGCTCGGGCAGGCGCATGATCCGCTCGATCGCCGCCAGGCCACCCATTCCGGGCATGCGCAGGTCCATGAGGACGATGTCCGGCCGTGCCCGGACGACTGCCTCGACTCCGGCCGCTCCGTCGTGGGCCTCCTCGGCCACCTCGATGTCGCCGGACGAGCCGAGGATCGTGCGCAGAAAGCTGCACACCATCGGTTCGTCGTCCACGACCACTGCTCTGATCACCATCACACCGCCGGTTCCGCAGTCGGTACGTATGCGGGGAGTACAGCCTCGACGCCGAATCCGCCGTCCTCCGAGCGTCCGGCACGCAGGGTGCCGTCCACCAGCTCTATGCGCTGCCGCAGATGAGCGATGCCCAGGCCCGAGCCGGTGCCGGCCAGCATGCTGCTCGGACGGCCGGCCGGCGGACCGTTGCGGATCGTGAGCCGGACCCGGGACCGGCCGTACTCGATCCGTACCGCCACCCGCGCGCCGGGCGCGTGCTTGCACACGTTGGTCAGCGCCTCCCGAACGATCCGGTAGCAGGTGCGCCCGACCACCGGAGAGACCAGTTCCGGGTCTCCCACCTCCGTGAACTCCGTCGGTACCCCCACCGCGTCGGACTCCTGGGCGAGCATCCGGAGGCCCTCCACCGACGGTGTCCGGTCGCCTTCCGGAGCGCTGCGCAGGATGCCCACCAGATCCCGGAGCTCCTCCAGCGCCTGACAGCTGCCCGCACGCAGGTCCTCGGCCGCCTTCGCAGTCGCCTCGTCCCGCGCCGTCATCCGCAGCGCACCCGCTTGGAGAGCCATCAGACTCACCCGGTGGGTGACCACGTCGTGCATCTCCCCCGCCAGCCGGGCGCGCTCCTCGGTCCGTGCCTGCTCGGCCAGCAGGTGCCGCTCCCGCTCGGCCCGCTCGGCACGCTCGGTCAGGGCCGTCACCAGTCGACGGCGGGCGTCGAAGTACAGGCCCAGCAGCGGTCCGACGGTGGTGCGCAGAACCCCGATCATGATGACCGTGAAGGACGGTTCCCAGGGCCGCGCGACGACGGCAGCCAGCAGGGCGAGCGCGACATAGGCGCTCCGGCGGCTGCTGCGGCCCTGCCGGTAGAACAGCGGCCCGAACGCGGCGACCACCGTCGCGAAGGGCGCCCACAGCTTGGCGCCGGGCTCGGGGGTCAGCACCCCGACCGGCGAGATCAGCAAGGTCACCAGGAGCGTGAATCCACCCAGGACGGCGACGATGGTGAAGGGAGCCAGCCGACGGGCCGCCAGCGAAGCGCAGGCCGTCGCCTGCACACCGAGCAGCACCCAGGCGAGTGTGTCCGGACGGGCCGGCCACCAGGAGGCGCCCGCCAGTGTCACCGACGTGTCGAGCAGCACGAAGAAGGCCGCCAGGGCCGCATCGGCCGCGAGCCAATGGCGTCTTCGCCTCGGCTCGTCATCAGTGCGCACGCAGTGCGACATTCCACTCACGCTCCGCCGGTTCGGTGTGCGACGAACACCGACAGCCTACGAAAGTCGCACGGGTCGTCGGCGCGGGCATCCGTTCGTCGGTCCCGGAACCGACGCCCTGGTCTGCCGTGCCGCCTCCGGGTTGCCGTGGAATCGAGGCATGCAGGCGAAACAGAACGACGCAGCAGCCACGCCGAGGCTGGGCCGCTACCGGATCGACACCGACGCCTCGGCCCTCGCATTCAGCAGCAGGCACCTGTTCGGGCTGATGCCGGTGCACGGAACCTTCCGGGTCCGGTCCGGGACGGTGGAGATCGCGGAACCGCTCACCGAGTCCACGATCCAGGTGGACATCGACGCGGCGAGCTTCCACACGGGCGACGCGCGGCGGGACAAGGACGTCCGCTCGGCGCACTTCCTCGACACCGCCAGGTATCCCGTCATGGCGTTCGTCTCCGCGAGTGCGGACGCGACGGGTGTCACCGGCGTGCTCACCGTGTGCGGGATCACCCGGCCCGTGGCCCTCTCGATCCAGGACTCCGAGGTGGCCCCGGACTCTTTCACCGTCCGGGCCACGACTCGGATCGACCGGACCGAGTTCGGTGTGACGCGGGCCCGCGGGATGGCCGGGCGCCACCTCGACCTCACTTTGAAGATCAAGTGCGTGCACGTCTGAGGGGTCGCCGCCTGTCAGGTCCGCCGCAGGACACACACGCGCCGGGGCGCGGTCACCGGCGCACCCGGCTCAGCCCAGCAGCGGCCCCGTGGTGAGCGGCAGGACCGCGCCGCCGGCCAACCCGAGGAGCAGTGAGCCGGTGCCCGCCACGTAGGCGGTGCCGACTGTCACCCGGCCGGTGACCGCGTGCTGTTGGGCAGAACCCGACCGGAACACCGGGGCGAGCCAGCGCAGGTAGTAGAAGAGCGAGGCGACGGTGTTGGCGACGGCGAGCGCCGCGAGCCAGGGCCGGCCGCCGTCCACGGCCGCGGTGAAGATCTCCAGTTTGCCGAGGAAGACGCCGGTCGGCGGGGTGCCCACCAGGCCCAGCAGGCAGACGAGCAGGACGGCGGCGAGTCCTGGCCGCTGTCCGGCCAGCCCGCGGTAGTCGTCCAGGGAGCGTGCCTGCGGGAGAGCGGTGACGACGGCGAACGCGCCGAGATTGGTGAGCGCGTAGGCGGCCAGGTAGAGCAGCAGGGCGCGTTGTGCGAGGTCGGTGCGGGTGGCGACGGAGAGGGCCATCAGCAGGTAGCCGATCTGGCTGATGGTGGAGTAGGCGAGCAGCCGCTTGGTGTCGGTCTGGAAGAACGCGGCGAGGTTGCCCCAGGTCATGGAGGCGGCGGCGAGGACGGCGAGCAGCAGCGGCCAGTCGATTCCGGTGCCGGGCAGGGCCTGGTGTAGCAGGCGGTATCCGGCGATCAGCGCACCGATCTTGGGCAGGGTGGTGACGTAGGCGGCGACCGGTGGGGCGGCTCCCTCGGTGACGTCGGGTACCCAGAAGTGGGCGGGTACCGCACCGGCCTTGAACAGCAGCCCGGCCAGTACGGCGACCAGGCCGGCGGCGACCAGCGCGGGGTCGGCGCCGGGGAGCCCATCGCGCAGGGTGCGGTAGCCGGTGGCGCCGGCGGCGGCGTACAGCAGCGTGACTCCGGCGAGCATGACGGTGCCCAGCAGCGCTCCGAGCAGGTAGTACTTCAGGGCGGCTTCGGTGCCGGGGGCGTCCTTGGCGAACGCGGCGAGCGCGTAGGCGGGGACACTGGCGAGCAGATAGCCGGCGAACAGTGTCAGCAGGTCGTCGGCGCCGATCAGGACGAGGGTGCCGGTGCCGGTGAGCAGCAGCAGGACGTAGTACTCGCTCTCCCGCTTGTGGCCGCGCAGCGACTCCGCGGACATCGCGACGACGAGCAGCAGCGCCATCAGGACGGTCAGCCGTCCGGCGTTCGTCGGCGCGTCGACGGCGAAGGTGGTGTCGAAGACGGTCTGTTCCCGGCCGGTGGCCATGGTGTGGCCGGTGGCGACGATGCCGGCCAGGCACGCGGTGGCGGCCAGTGCCGCCACGGCCCACTGCCGGTTGCGGGGCAGCCAGCTGCCGGCGAGCAGGCCGCAGACGGCTGCCGCGGCGAGGAACGTTTCGGGGAGGAGTGCGGCGACGTTCTCGTTCACCGTGCCACCAGTTCCGTCACGGAGCGTCCGGCCGGTTCGACCACGTCCAGCAGGAACCGCGGAAGCACGCCGATGACCAGCGCGAGGGCCAGCAGCGGATAGGTTGCGGCGGCCTCCCGGGTGCGGAGGTCGGCGAGGCCGGACAGGGGGATTCCGGCGGGCAGCCGGGGTGGGCCGAGGAAGAGGGAGCGCAGGGCGCGCAGGAACAGCGCCGCGCTCAGCAGGATGCCCAGCAGCGCGACGCCGGTCGCGGCAGCCTGGGAGGCCAGGCTGCCGGTGAAGATCTGGAACTCGGCGATGAATCCGGAGAAGCCGGGGATGCCGAGGCTGGCGAACGCGGCGATCCCGGTGGCGGCGGCGAAGCGGGGGGTGTGCGCGGCCAGCCCCGAGTAGGCGTCGAGCGCGTAGGTGCCGCCCCGGTCGTACAGCACTCCGGTGAGCAGGAACAGGGCGCCGGTCAGCAGGCCGTGGCTGACCATCTGGACGACGGCTCCGGTGACGGCCAGGGAGCGGGCCTGGGCGTCGCTTCCGGCGAGTGATCCGGCGGCGCCGATCGCCAGCACGACGTAGCCCATGTGGTTGACGGAGGTGTAGGCGATCATGCGTTTGAGGTCGGTCTGGGCCAGGGCCACCAGTGCGCCGTAGACGACGGAGACCACGCCGACGACGACGAACACCGGCGCGTACTGCCGCCAACTGCCGGGCAGCAGCGGCATGGCGATGCGCACGAACCCGTAGGTGCCCATCTTCAGCAGGACTCCGGCGAGGATCGCGGAGCCCGCGGCGGGCGCTTCGGTGTGGGCGGGCGGCAGCCAGGTGTGCAGCGGCACGGTGGGCGTCTTGACGGCGAGCCCGGCACCGACGGCCAGCAGTACCAGGCCCGCGTACAGGCCCTGGCCCGCCAGCGGGTTGCTGCGGGTCAGTTCCACGAGGTCGAAGGTGTGCGGGTCGGCGGCCAGGTACAGGCCGATGAAGCCGAGCAGCAGGGCGAGCGAGCCGACGAAGGTGTAGAGGAAGAACTTCAGCGCCGCCGCGCGGGCGCGCTCGCCGTGGCCCCAGCCCGCGATGACGAAGTACATGCCGACGATGGACAGGTCGAAGAAGACGAAGAACAGGATCAGGTCGAGCGCCACGAACAGGCCGACGCTGACCGTCTGCAGGAACAGGAACAGGCAGGCCAGCGCCCGCACCCTGCGGGTCTCGCGCAGCATGTGGACGGCGGCGGCCAGGAAGAGGACGCAGACCATCGCGATCAGCGGCAGGGACAGCCCGTCCACGCCGACGTGGTAGCTCACCCCGGCGCCGGGCATCCAGCGCGCCCGCTGCTCGTACTGCAGTCCGCCGTGCGGGTCGAACCGGACCCAGACGGCGACGACCAGGGCCAGGTCCGCGGCGGCGGTGGCGATCCACACCCAGGAGCAGACCCGGTCCGGCACCCGGACGGCGCGCGGCAGCAGGGCCAGTACCGCGCAGGCCAGCAAGGGGAGGAAGGTGACGACGGTCAGCACGAGTGGATTACCTCACCAACAGCACGAGCAGGGTCAGCGCCGCGAAGCCGACGACGGCTTGGGCGTAGTACTGGTGCAGCAGCCCGGTCTGCGGGCGCCGGGCCCAGGAGCCGAGCCGGCGGGCCCCGGCGGCGACCGCGCTCACGGCGGCGTCCAGTCCGCCGTCGTCGGTCCGGCGGGCCAGCCGCGCGAGGGCCAGGCCGCCGCGCCCGAGTTGCCGTACGGCGCCGTCCACCACCCGGTCGTCGAAGGTGGCCAGCGACCGGGCCAGTGCCATGACGGGCCGTACGAGGAGTACATGTGCGGCGCGGTCCAGTCCCAGCCAGCGCTCGGCCCAGCGCACGCCGGGGGGCGGGCGGGAGGCCGCACGCCCGGAGCGGGCGACATGCGGCAGCCATGTCCAGGCGGCGCCCGCGGCGCCGAGGGCGACCGCTGCGGAGACGACGGCTTCCCAGGGGTGGAGCGGGGGCCGGTCCCCGGTGCCGAGCAGGGCGCTGAGCCAGTCGGCGGGACCGGGCAGTACCAACACCCCCAGGACGGCACCGGCGCAGGCGAGCGCCCACAGCGGCAGCAGCGCGGAGCGGGCGGGACGTTGCCGGTGGCCGGGCCGTTCGACGGCGTACCCGGCGTCGCTCGCGTTCGGTTCGCGGGGCAGCGGGCGGGTGACGTACCAGAGCGCCTTGACGCTGTAGACCGCCGCGAGGGCGCTCGCGGCCAGGGCGATCGCATAGAGAGCGGGGTCGTCGGCGCGGGCGGCGCCGAGCACCTGGTCCTTGGCCGCCCACAGGGACAGCGGCGGCAGCCCGGCCAGCGCCAGCGCGCCCGCCGCGAAGGCGGCACCCACCGACGGCCACCGGCGGGCGGCGCCCCGGAGCGCGGTCAGCTGCCGGGTGCGGAGCGCGGTCAGCCAGATTCCGGCGGCCAGGAACAGTCCGGACTTCACGGCGGCGTGTGCGACCAGTTGCACGGTGCCCGCGGCCACTCCCCCGCTGCCCGCCGCGAGCACCATGAAGCCCACCTGCGCCGACGTGGAGGCGGCCAGCAGTTGTTTGACGTCACGCTGGGCGACGGCGACCGCGCCCAGCAGGAGTGCGGTGAGCGCACCGCTCCAGGCGACCAGTGGTCCCGCCCAGTGGGTCGCGGTCAGCAGCGGGGGCAGCCGCAGCAGCAGGTAGGCGCCGGCGGCGACCATGGTGGCCGAGTGCAGCAGCGCGGAGACCGGACTGGGGCCCTCCATCGCCCGCGACAGCCAGAAGGAGAAGGGCAGTTGCGCGGACTTGCCCAGCGCCGCGAGGACGACACCGGCACCGGTCAGGTGCAGCCAGACCCCGTCGGCCTGCGGCAGCGCGTCCAGCCGCAGGGAGCCGACACCGCCGGCCATGGCGGCACCCGCGGCCAGATACAGGCCCAGGTCCGCTGCCCGGGTGGTCAGGAACGCGGTGTCCGCGGCGCGCGCCCGGCCCGGCTGCCGCCACCGGTAGCCGATCAGGGCCCAACTCGCGGCGCCCATCACCTCCCAGGCCATCAACAGCAGGGCCAGCGTGGTCGCGGTGACGGTGACGAGCATCGCGGCGGCGAACAGCAGCAGCAGTCCGAAGTAGCGCCCCCGGTTCTCGTCCGGGCCCGCCTCCCGGACGGAGAAGACCAGCACGGCGGTGGTGACCGCGGCGACGGTGACGACCATGACCGCCGAGAGTCCGTCCACCCGCAGTCCGGCCCGGATCCCGGCGAACAGCGGGGCGCTCGCCTGGGGCCGGGCGACCGCCGCGACGACGGCCAGCGCCAGTGTCGCGGCCCCCACGGCCGGTGCGGCCACCGGGGCGCAGGCGTTGCAGCGGCGTCCGCCGAGACAGAGCAGGGTTCCGGCGCCGAGGGGGAGGGCGAGCAGCGCCCACAGCAGTGCGCTCATCCCTTCAGGTCCCCCGCCATGTCGGTCATGTCGACCTGGCGGGCGCGGTAGATCGCCGTCGTCACGGCGAAGCCCATGGCCATCTCGACCGCCATCGCGACCACCGCGGCGACGATGACGACCTGCCCGTCGGCACCGGCGGGGGCGAGGAAGTGCCAGAACGCGGCGGCGGCGACGATGATGCCGCCGACCATCAGCTCGATCCCCATCATGATCATGACGATGGACTGCTGGGACAGCGCCCCGAACAGCCCGACGCTGAACAGGCCGGCCGCGAGTACGCAGACGAGTTCGAAGGTCACCGTCCCACTCCTCCCCCGACCGGGTCCCGGGGCGTACGCCGGTCGAGTGCGTCGCCGAAGCGGTCGTAGCGGCCCCGCCGGGTGGCCAGCACGGTGGCGCCGACCATCGTGGCCAGCAGCACGAAACCGAGCACGATCATGGTCAGCATCTGTCCGCCCATCAGCGCCCTGCCGACCTGCACGGTGGTGTCCGGCGGCGGTCCGCCCCGCCGGTCGGGCCAGGGCACCAGGAAGACGGCGGCGACGAGCGCGGCGAACACCGCGGCGCTGAGGGCCAGCGAGCCGCGCTTGTTGTGCAGCATCGACATCGGCATCAGGCCCGCCGGGTTCATCATGTAGGCGATCATGAAGACGGCCATCACCACCATCTCCATGATCATCATCAGTACGGTCACCACGCCGAGGTAGGGCAGTCCGAGCAGCGCCACCTCGCCGCCCACGCAGCACAGCGAGAGCAGCAGCGCGAAGGTGGCCCGCGCCATCGAGTCGCAGCGGAAGACCAGCACACCGCCGGCCAGGGCGAGCACGCCCAGCACCGCCGGCAGTACGGATTCCACGTCGTCTCTCCTCCTTCGGTCGGCCGTCGGCGGGCTGCCGACGGGTTCGCGGCAGTTCAGCGTCCGAGTACCAGCAGCGCGGGCACGAGGACCTGCACAAGGGTCAGCGGGACCAGAACGACCCAGGCGAACTCCACGTACCGGTCGGCCCGCACCACCGGCATCCGGCGCAGCACCCACACCAGTACGGCGAGCACCGCGAGGGTCTTGAGCGACGACCAGGCCCAGCCGGGCAGTCCGGGCCCCGACCCGCCACCGAGGAACAGCGGCACGGCCATCGCCGCGCCGGAGGTCAGCCACAGCCACCGGCCCGCCTCCAGCAGCAGCCGGTCGACTCCCGAGGTCTCCCCCAGCACACCCGCGGCGATGTCCTCGCCCGCCGGGTGGCGGAACGGCCCCAGAAAGCTGAACGCCAGCACGCCCGCCAGGTAGACGGCGAACGCGACCGGCATCCACACCGCGAACCACAGGCCGTGCTGGGCCTGCGCGATGTCGCCCACCCGCAGCGACTCGGCCGCCGTCGCAGCGGAGAGGAGGGCGAACATCAGCGGCAGTTCGTAGGCCAGCCCCTGGGCGACGAAGCGGTAGCCGCCGATCAACGAGAACGCCGCGTTCGGACCCCAACCGGCCAGCCACAGCCCGCCCCAGGTGACCACCTCCATCGCGTTGAACCACACGACTCCCACGGACAGATCGGCAACCGCCGTCCCGCCGAACGGAATCACCAGGGCGGACAGCACCGCCGCCACGGGTACGGACACCACTCCCAGCCGCCACAGCAGCCGGTCCGCGGCCGGCAGCCGCCGGGGCTGCGCGGCCAGCAGCCGGGGCACCTCCAACAGGGGACGCAGCGCCGTCCGGACGGTCGTCGGGCGCCCCGCGTCCCGTGCGGCCAGCAGCGCGTCCCCGGCGACCGCCAGCACCGCCCCGGCCAGCAGCAGCGCGGGCGCGGCCAGCAGGGACCACCAGGCTGCGGTCTCAGTCACCCGCGCCCACCTCCCCCGAAACCGCGGCCAGTTCGTCCGGGTCCGGGTCCAGGCTGGCCACGACCAGGCGTGCCGCCGCCAGTTCGGCTCCCTCCAGCAGCCCCGGCAGCACCCGCACCAGCGCCGCCGACGGCCACGGACCGTCCGGCGCACCGCCGCCCCGCGGGCCCTCCTCGGCCGGGTCCAGCGGACTTCGGTCCGCCAGCCGGTCCACGTCCCGCACCAGGGCCGCCAGCCAGGTCCGGTAGCGGGCGGGGACGTCCCCGTCGGCCCGCGCGGCGGGCCCGGTCATCCCGGCGTCCTGCGCCGCCCCAGCGGTCAGCACCCCCGCGCCGCGGGTCAGCCAGTGCAGCGTCCGGGAGCGGCCGACCCGGCGCGCGAACCGCCGCACGCCCGGCCGCAACTCCGCGCTGGACGCGCCGTCGAGCAGGTCGTCCCGCAGCCGCCGGGCCGTGGTCGCCGCCCCCGTCCATCCGGCGACCGCCAGCAGCCGCCCGAGGCTGTCCGCGTGGGCGGCGGCCCGCCGCCGCGCCCCCTCGCCCGCGTCGACGCGTTCCCCGGCAATGGCCCGGGCCCAGGGCTCTCCCCAGAACGGCGGGCCGACGCCGCCTCCTACGGGCGGCCACTCGACCTCCAGACGCTGCACCACATCGCCCTGCAGGGTGAGGCGGGCCGTCAGCGCGTCCGGCCAGTCGGCGAGGAACGGGCCCAGCGGCACATGCAGTTGGTCGAGCAGCAGCCCGTCCCGGTCCTCGCCCTGCCCGGCCATCGGCAGCCCCCAGGGCGACTCGGAGTCACCGTGGCCGCCGTGCCCGCCATGCCCGCCGTGGCCGCCGCCACTGTCCTCATCGTCGCCGTCATGCTCGTCCCGCCCGTCGCCGAATTCCGCGTCGGGCCCGCCGCCCACGGGGTTCTCGTGCCGGTGGCCCGCGTGCTGTCGTCCGGGCGACGCGGCGAGTTCGGCGCGGCAGCGGGCCAGCACCTCGGGAAGGGCGCCGGGGGTGTCCGCGCAAGCCCGGGAACGCGGTGCGGGAAGGCTCTGCCACAGCCGGTCGATCGCCGGGCGCAACCCGCGGCACTCGGGGCCCGCGACCAACAGGATGTCGGCCTCCGCGGGCGTACGGGCCCGCGGCAGGTCCTGGAGCCGGAGTTGGCGCTCGGCGGCCAGCCGGGTCGCGGTACCGCCCGGCGTCGACACCAGCAGGACGTGCGGCCGGGCGGCGGCGGCCCGCAGCGGAAGGGCCGTCAGGTCCATCGCAGCGCGCCTTCCCGCCAGGCGTACACGACACCCGCGACGAGCACGGCGAGGAAGACGAACATCTCCGTCACCGCGCTCGCCCCCACCGCGGAGACGACCCGTGTCCACGGATACATGAACACCATTTCCATGTCGAAGGCGAGGAAGAGCATCGTGACCGTGTACCAGCGGACGTGGAAGCGGCTGACCGCGTGCTCGCTCGGTGCCAGGCCCGAGTTGAACGGCCCGGCGGGCAGCGGGTCGGCGGGGCCGCGCAGCGCACGGGCGGACGCGTAGAGGACACCGACTCCCAGCAGGGCGACCCCCAGCAGCGCCACCGCGGCGGTGAGACCGCTCATCGGGCCCGTGCCCCGGATGTGCGCCGTACCTGCCGAACTGCCATGGCTGTCGCTCCCTTCCGTGCCGCGCCGTTCCGCGTCGCCGGGTCCGTGTACCCCTGGGGGGCATCTTCATGCGGCGTGATCCGCTGTCGGCTTCGAGGGTGCCCGTTGCGGGCCCGGCTTCCTGGCATGCCACGCCAGCGCGGGCCGGCTCCGATCCGGGATGCGCGAGGTGTTGTCGGGGCACCCGGCGGCTGTTTCACTGCGTGATGCCTGCGCCACGCCGCTCCGGCTCCCCCAGGGAGGCCCCATGGAGATCCCCCGTCGACATGTGCTCTCGCTGCTGTCCGCCGCGGGGCTGGCAGCGGTGCTCCCACCACCGGAAGCACTCGCCGCCAACGCCGTCCGGCCCGGTGCACACGGCGCGCCGGACGGCGGCACCGAGGTGGGAACCGAACGGCTGCTGGGCAACGCGCGCGCGATCCTGGCCGGCACGGCGGAGTCCAACGCGCGACCCGAGACGGCGGCAAAGCTGGCGGCGGTCACCGAGGCGGCGCGCGACCATCTCGCCGACATGGCAGCCGCGGGCGACGGAGAGCTGTTCCGCGGCCTGCCGCTCGGCAGCAGCGACAGCCATCTCAACACGTCCTTCAGGAAGCTGTACGAGATCGCCCTGGCCTCCCGCAGCCCGGGCGTCCCGCCCGGCGGCCCGCCGAACGACGCGGCCACCCGGAGCCGGGTGCTGGAGGGCCTCGTCCTGCTCCACGAGCGCTACTACGGCGACCAGTCGCAGGGCTATTACGGCAACTGGTTCACCTGGGAGATCGGCATCTCCACCAGCGTCACCGCCACCCTGGTCCTGCTCGCCGAGGACGCCGCCGCGCAGCAACCCGGGCTGCTCGGCCGCTACATCGCCTCCATGGACGCCTATCTGCGCCACGGCAAGGACGGCGACGTCGATCTCGACTCACGGTTCCACACCGGCGCCAACCTCGCCGACATCACCACCAACCGCATCCTGCAGGGGGCCCTGCTGGACGACGGGGCCCGGATCGGCAAGGCGCTGGAGGACCAGCTCACCGTCTACGCGACAGTGGACCCCTACCGGCTCCGGCACGGCGTGACCGACGGGCACTACGCGGACGGGTCGTTCATCCAGCACGCGTCCGTCGCCTACACCGGGTCGTACGGAAAGGGATTGCTGGCCCGTGCCGTGCAGACCCTCGGGTTCCTGGAAGGTACGGGGTACGCGCGCACCGAGGCACTGGTGCCGGTGGTCCACCGATGGGTGACCGACGGCTTCGCACCGGTCGTCTTCGAAGGCTGGATGATGGAGATCGTCAAGGGCCGGGCCGTCTCCCGCACCGGCGGCGGCTACGCCGACTGCGCCGCTGTCGCGGAAGCCGTCACCGATCTGACGGCGTACGCGGACGGCGCACGGTCCACCGCACTCAAGAGCTATGTGAAGTACCTGCAGACGGTGTCGGCGGCGCCGCCCGACCCGGCCCGCTTCGCCTCCCCGCTCACCGTGGTGCGCCACGCCGCCATCCTGGCGGACGGTTCGGTACCGGCCGAGGACCTGAATCCCGCGGCGCGCTGCACCGCCTTCGACGCGATGGACCGCACGGTGCACCGCCGCCCCGGCCACGCGTTCGCGCTCGCCCGCAGTTCGGAGCGGATCAGCAAGTACGAGTACATGAGCGGCGAGAACCTGATGCCCTGGTTCCAGGGGGACGGCGCCTACTACCTCTACCTGGCCGGGGAGGACCAGCGGCAGGCGTTCGGAGTCGACTACTACACCACCGTCCCGCCCACCGAACTGGCGGGCGTCACCGCCCCGGAGGAGCACCGCAGGACCGTACCGGAGCTGTACGGGAAGCCGTACTACGACAACCCGGACCACC
Source organism: Streptomyces sp. WMMB303 (assembly GCF_029351045.1). NCBI lineage: Bacteria > Bacillati > Actinomycetota > Actinomycetes > Kitasatosporales > Streptomycetaceae > Streptomyces > Streptomyces sp. WMMB303. The sequence goes on from NZ_JARKIN010000001.1 coordinate 4,430,159, forward strand.
CGCTGCATTTCACGCCCTCGTCCGAGTCGCAGAACACCTACGTGTACTTCCCGCGCGGCACCGCCCGCCACTCGGGCGGCGCCGTGCTGGACGCCTGCGGAGCCGCCGGGATGGTCCAGTCCGACGACGTCGCCTACGCCGAACGCGACCGGCTGCCGGACGACTTCACGGTGTACCGGAACGCGACCGCCACCAAGTCGTGGTTCATGCTGGACGACGAGATCGTGGTGCTGGCCGCCGGGGTCGGTGACCGGGCCGGACGCGCGGTCACCACGACCGTGGACGCCCGCATCGCACCTCCCGGGCATGTGCTGCGGATCAGCGGGGAGGACCGGGACGGCGACCGGCGGGCGACCGCCACGGGCACCGCACCGCTGCGCTGGCTGCGGTACGCGGACGAGACGCGCCGGACGGCCGTCGGATACGCGTTCCTCGACTCGCCCGGCGCGGAGCCCCACCCGGTCACCGTCGGACTCGAGACCGTCACCCGCAGCCACCGCGTCGTCCGCACCTCGAACCCGGACACCCCCGTCACCCGGCAACTCTTCCGCGCCGGCTTCCGCCAGGAGGCGGGTACCGCACCGCGCGCGCTGGCCTACGCGCTCGTGCCGCACGCCTCCGAGCACACGCTGCGCCGGTACGGGACCCACGGCAGCCCGCTGTCCGTGCTCGCCAACACCACCCGCCTCCAGGCGGTGCGGCACTCCGGCCTCGGCCTGCTCGCCGTGAACTGCTTCGCCCGCGGGCCGCAGAAGGTCGCCGGGCTGCGCCTCGACGGTCCGGCCTCCGTGCTCGTCCACCGGGAGCATCGCCGCGGGCAGCGGCACCACCGGGAGGTGACCGTCGCCGCCTCCGATCCCACGATGCACCGCGACCGGCTGACGCTGCTGCTGCCCGGCCGGCGGTTGCGTCCGGCCTCCCCCGCGCCGGACGTCGATGTTCACCCTGTCCGCGGCGGCACCCTCCTCGTCGTCCGCACACGGCACGCCTACGGCCGCACCTTCACGGTCACCCTGCGCTGAGCGGTCCCGGCGGACCGTCCGGCCAGGACCGTTCCGCCGCCCTACGGCGCCGGGTGCACCCGAAGCCGGCTGGGTACCCGGGGGCAGGCGGGCCGTGCGCGGTGGCCGCGGCCCGGGTGCCGAGTGAGAGGAGTGACTCGATGAGTGACCAGACCCCGATGCCCTCGCAGGCCGAGGGCGAGCGCGACAGCGGTTTCGCGGAGATGCGTTCCCTCTCGCCCGCCGAGCGGCGCAAGGCGGAGCACCCCGACTGCCCGCGGACCACTCCCTCGCAGGCCGAGGGCGAGCGCGAGGAGGAGCCGGACCGGTGACGGCCGGCCGGTCGGCCGCACCTCCCGGCTCCGGTCGGCAGTGCCGTTCGCTTCGGCCGGGCACGTCACCGGCGTACACATCCCGCCTCGGGACGAAATAGAGAGACGTTTCTTCACCGCCGCACAGCAGCACTTCTCGTGGATTTCGCCGCGCCCGGCGGTCGATTATCCGCTGGTCGCATTCCTGCTTTGTTCGGCTTCCCCCACCGTTCGGAATCCGCGCCGCGGGCGGCGGACATTCCGCTCCCCAGGACGACCGCGGGGATGCGCCCCCTGCCCAGGTCATGCGCCCCCGACGCATCCGCTCCGCCTCCTCGGGGGGTTATTCGCCGCTCCCCTTGCGGGCGCTGCCCCCGTGCGCACTGAATAGAAATCCGCTGAAGCACGCGGAAGGGCGGATGCTTCAGCGGAGCGCTCTCCGAAAAGCACGACAGAATGACGACACACCACCCCACAGAAAGGCGGACCCTCGGAGCGCGCACACCCGGCTGTTGGCCCGGCCGGGAGCCTTCCGGGCACCAGGTGCCCCCGGCCCGCTCGCACCGGACGGCCGGGGGCACCGCCCCGTGCTCTCGGTACCGGGGGCACGGATTCGAGGCTGTCAGCCGACGGCCGGCGGGGATGCGTCAAGAGGGGAGCGGTGCCGATCCACGATCCCCTCGACGATTCTCATCAGGCGGTCCCCCGTCCGATCGATGCTTCCGTTCTGCGTGCTGACCTGCGCGCCTTCGAGTACGAAGGTGATCTCGGCTGCGGCCTGCTCGGGGTCGGGCAGCCCGGCCTCGGCGCACAGGCCCACCAGCCTGCGGGCCTGGAGGGCCTTGTGCTCCTCGATCACTTGCCGCGCGGGATGAGAGCGGTCGGGCAGTTCGGCCAGGGAGTTGATGAACGGGCAGCCCCGGTGCGAGATGGCCGGCAATCCTTCGGCGATGAAGCGGGCCAAGCCCATGATCTGCTCCCTGGGCCGGCCGGGGTATTCCATCTGGACCCGGTCGAAGGCCGCCTGGTAGTCGGCGGCGACGATCCGCATCCACTCCGCGACCAGCGCGTCCTTGGTCTCGAAGTGCCGGTAGATCGCCATTTTGGTGGTCGCGGCCTTCTCGGCGATCGCCTGGACGCTCACCCGCCGGATTCCCTCGCTCTGGAAGAGCTCTTCCGCCGCGTCGAGGATGCGCTCGCGGGGCGGCAGTTTCGCCACCCGGCTCGGCCTGCCGGCGGTCGATGCCATGGCTGCTCCGTGACGTCCGCTCGGGTGCGGGGCCTCTTGCCTCATCGCTCCTACGGTACCACTTCGTTCCATGCGATACCGTTTAGTATCGTCAGAGACTCAACGGTATCGCCCTTTCCGCTAGGAGTAAAAGTGAGAGTCGCCGAGTACGTGAACTATGACGCGGTCGGACTCGCGGAGCTGGTGGCCGAAGGGGAGGTGACCACCGCCGAACTGCAAGCAGCCGCGCTCGAGGCCACGCAGGCGGTCGATCCGCAGATCAACGCCGTCGTGGAGACCTGGCCGGCCGACGGCGAGCCCAAGCCCGGCAGCACACCGCTGGCCGGGGTTCCCTTCCTGATCAAAGACATCGGAGCGGCCATGGCCGGGCGGCGCATGGAGCTGGGCAGCCGCCTTGCGGCCGGCCACGTCGCACGCGCCGACTCCTTCCTCATGCTGCGCTTGCGTCGCGCCGGACTGGTGACGTTCGGGCGTACCGCGACATCGGAGATGGCCTACAGCATCACGACAGAACCAGTGCTGTACGGCGCGACCCGTAACCCATGGAACCTGGAGCGGAGCGCGGGCGGATCCAGCGGGGGCGCGGGCGCGGCCGTAGCTGCCGGGGTCATACCGCTTGCCCACGGCACCGACGCCGCCGGCTCGCTCCGTGTCCCCGCCGCCTACAACGGCCTCTTCGGGCTGAAGCCCACCCGCGGCCGGGTCTCCATGGGCCCCGACTTCGACGAGCTCTTCAGCGGCCTGGCCGTGCCCGGCAGCGTCAGCCGCACGGTCCGCGACAGTGCGGCCCTGCTCGACCAGATCAGCGGCCCGGAACCGGGTGATCCCTACTTCGCCCAGCAGCCGTCCCGGCCGTACACGGAGGAGGTCACCCGCCACCCGGGCCGACTGCGGATCGGTGTCCTCAGCCAGGCATGGGGCGGGCGCCGCACCACCGCACCGGTGACCGACGCCCTCTCTCGTACCGCGGGTCTGCTCGAATCCCTCGGCCACCAGGTGGCGGAGGCCGAGGTCGACCTCGGGGCCGGCTGGGAGGAGTACGTCCTGGCCAACGCCCATCTGTTCACGGCGCACCTCGCGGCCACGATCGACGAACTGGCTGCCGCCTTCGGCCGGCCCATCGATTCCTCCACCCTCGAACCGGCGACCCTCGCCGGCTACCACTACGGGCAGCGGGTCAGCGGCGCCCAGTTCGTCGCCGCTCTCTCGGTCCGAAACCGTGTCTCCCGCAGCCTGGCCCGGTACTTCGACACCTACGACATCGTGCTCACCCCGACCGTGCCGGAGCTTCCCACGCCCCTGGGCGCCTATACCGCGAGGGCGCAGACGCTGGACGGCCTCGGCTGGATCGACACCGTCTTCGACCGCTCTCCGTTCACCATGCCTTTCAACATGGCGGGCACGCCCGCCATGTCCGCGCCACTGACGACCGACGCGGAATCGGGGCTTCCGATCGGTATGCAGTTCGCCACCGGATACGGCCTCGAAAGCCGCCTCTTCCGCCTCGCCGGCCAACTGGAACAGGCAAGCCCGTGGTCGGGCCGAATCCCCACGGTGTGGGCAGGTAATCGCACGGGCCGCTGAGAAGCGCCCGCCCCACTACGGCCCCTATGTCGAACAGTTCGAGGCCACCTCCTCGGCTCCCGGCCGAGCCGGCGGCGGCCGGACGCCCCTGGTGCACGTCGCCACATGTAGATCCGAGCGATCAAGGCTTCAATCATCCCGTTGCATCTTTGACGCGCCTCCCGGTCACACCCTCCCGGGCTTGCGGCTTGCGGCTTGCGGCTTGCGGCTTGCGGCTTGCGGCTTGCGGCTTGCGGCTTGCGGCGACTTCACCGCGGACGTGACCTGAGTCACATGACACGTCGAACCATCCGGTGAACTTTTCGCGGAGTGAGCGCATCACATCTTCCGTAAACCGCACATGCACCCCGATTGAGAGGGGAATACCCGACATGACTGAGCAGCGCCGCAGCAGCATGGCACGCGGACGGGCGGCGAAGCGGTTCGGTGCCGCGAGCCTGGCCGTCGCAGCCGCCGCGGGACTCGGCCTCGCCGGTGCGGGAGCGGCCCAGGCGCTCGGCAACCAGGCGCTCGGCGGTCAGGCCGCGAGCAGCGTACCCACTTGCAACACCTCGGGGCTGACCGCTTCCTTCGGGCAGAAGCTCGGCGGCGGGATGAACCACGAAGGGGTCGTCCTCAAGCTGAAGAACACCAGCGGTCACACCTGCAACCTGCGTGGATACCCTGGCCTCGGCCTGGAGGACTCCGGCCACCGGACGCTGAGCTCATCCGTGCACTGGGGCGACTCCTGGTACGCGAAGGACCCCGGCAAGAAGACCATCGCACTGAAGGACGGCGCGAGCGTGGCGGCCGTGATCTCCTGGACGCACGCCAACACCGGGACGTCCGACGCCAGGGACGCGGCGTACCTCCAGGTGACGCCGCCGGCCAACACCACGCACAAGACGCTGAAGTTCCCCTCCTGGGTGGACAACGGCCGACTGGAGGTCACCGCGCTCGCCACCGATGTACACGTCGGCTGAGCACGTTCCGGAACTGCCCGCACGAGGCGCTGTCCCACACCGGACAGCGCCTCGGCGTGCGGAAGGGCCCGCCTCTCGGCGGCTCCCCCTCCGGGGCCCGCCCGGCCGTGCGGCACCGGCTCCGCGCCCGGCGCCGCACGGCGGGCTCGGGGACGGATCTCCCCGGCACCCCGTCCACCGGCGGCTACTTGGCCGAGGCGGCGGGCTTCTCCGCCACCGGTCCGGGAACGTCCAGGGCCAGCCGCAGCTTCCGCACCGCGTGGTAGAGACGCGACTTCACCGTGCCCGGGGGTATGCCGAGCACACGGGAGACCTCACGGGTCGACCTGCCGGTGTAGTACGTCTCGTACAGCACCTCGCGATGCGCGTGCGACAACGTCCGGAACGCCTCCACCAGGACCAGCGAGGAGAGCACTTGGTCGACATCGTCGGCCTCGGAGAGCACGTCCTCCAACCAGGCGGCGCCGTCCACCTCCTTGGGGCGCGCCCGGCGCAGCCGGTAGTCGTCGATGACGAGATTGCGCGCCACCTTGAACAGCCACGGACGCAGTTCCTGCCCCGAGCCGACGAGTTGCTGATTGCGCCAGCAGCGCAACAGCGTCTCCTGGACGACATCCTCGGCCCGCTGCACGTCACCACCGAGCAACTGGAGCACATAGCCCTGTAACGGCCGTGCGTGCTGCTCGTAGAGCGAGCGCATCGCCCGCTCCTGGGCGCTGGCCGCGCCCTCAGACCCCAAGACGATCCAACTCACGGTTCCAACCCCTCGCATCATGCCGCCGACGACGGCGGACCGGCCCCGGGACCCGCGCAGCGGTCCCCTCGCGAGGCAGAGAGTCGCGAGGGAAGGTCCACATGCCGTTGACGGCCGTTCACCCTTTCGTGAAATGCGCACAGCGCATTACAAAATGGACGTAGACAGCCTTTTCCCGCTAAACAAGTTTCTTCCGTGCTTTACGAGGGATTAGATGCTCACCCTGCGGCAGAAGTTCACGACAGATCGGAGGGATTGCGTGACGCCGGTCACATACGTCGGCGGCGAGGCCGCCCATCAAGAGCGGCCCTCGCCGTCAATCGAATATTGATGTTGCTGGTCAGCAGCCTCCTCTCCGGCCGGTGTGAGCTACGTCGCTGCCGGATCCGCCGGCTTCTGTGGTGCTGAAGAGGTGTCAGACCTCGGATACCGGGCGTCGGACCGTCAGGACGACCTGCCTGCGGGGTCGGCCAACGCGTCCATCCGCAGCCGCACATGACGCGGCAGCGTCGTGTCGTGCGCCACCGGTCCGTCCTCTGCCGCGAGCAGCGACCACGCGTCGAGCAGCGCCTGACCGCGCGTCAGCACCTTTTTCGGATCCGCGAGCAGATACCAGTTCCCGACCGCGCGCCGCAGATACCCGTAGGCACGGTGGTCGCCCTGCTGGTGGCAGATCCGGGCGAGGTCGAGATAGACCTCCGTCGCCTTCCCGTAGTTGCCGCCCTGGCGGGCCACGAACGCCTCCAGATCACGCGCCTCCAGGGCGTAGGGGTGCTCCTCGCCGTAGCTGCGCACCGCGTGCTCCCGCAGCCGGAACGCGAGCACCATCGCGCGCTGCGCCTCGCCTTCCGCCGCGGCCCGGTTGATATGGGCCACCGCCTCGGCCAGCTCACCGGGAACCGTCGGGCCGGCGGGTTCGGCGGCCGACTCGGCGGACTCGGCCGCCGGTTCGGCTGCACCGGGCTCCGGCTCGGACACGCCGGGCTCCGGCTCGGGCACATCCGTCGCGGCGGCCGGTGGCGTGGGCGCCTCGGACGTGAGCTCCACCGGCCCGCCGGGGCCGGGCGCCCCGGACAGCTCCGGACCGGTCGCGGGCGGCTCCCCCGCGGTCGCCTCCGCCTGCGACTCCACCAGTCGGCTCGATCCGTCCGGGGCGACCAGGATGTGGGTCGCGTACCCGCCCTCCCGCAGATCGAGAATGGTCGCCTCAACAGGCTCGCCGCGTTCCTGGGCTGCGCGGTGCAGCGCATCGAGGACCGCGACGTGCACTTCTTCCCCACTCGACACCGGCAGGCGGTCCCCGTTCAGCGCCACACTGCCGTTGCGGGCGATGAGGGCCTCGAAGCGGCCCTCGAGGAGCGGCGGAGCGGTGTGGCCGCCCGATTCCGGGCGGTGGCCGTGCGCCCGGCCGTCGGGGGTGTCGAGCATGCGGCTCACTCTCCGCTCTGATCGGGGTCGGATGACGGGGACTCGGAGGCGTCCGGCACGTCGTAGTCGGGGAACTCGGAGGGCGCGACCGAGCCGCCGATTCCCTCGAACCGGGGAAAGAGGGACCGGACGGTGATGACGTAGCTCTGGGCCTTGCTGTTCTCCGGGACACCGCCGGCCTCCTGGACGGCCTCCAGTCCCACTTCGTAGGCCGCGAGTGTCAGGTCCAGGACGCTCTCGTCCTCCGGGGCCCTTCCGCTCTCGACGATCGGCTTGACGCTCTTGGCGAGCGAGCACATGTAGCGGCCCTGAGCCATGATCGAGTCCTCCGGGTCGGTCGCCGAGGTCTCGTCGTTGTCGTCCTCGTCCTCGCCGAACTCGTCGAACTTGTCCGGCGGGAGCTGTGAGATGCCCTTCTCGCCGTGCGGTCCGAGCATGTCCTTGTTGAACGACGACTCGTGCTCGATCTGGGCCGCGATGACCACCGGGCCGATGGCGTCGCAGATGCCGCCGGCGTCCTGGATGACGTCGGCCAGGTCCTCGGGGACGGTCTTCTCGTCCAGTTCGCCCTTCCCGTCGCCCTGCACCGACTCGGCCACCGCGTCGGAGTCGACGTCCGCCCCGGGGTTGTCGGCTCCGCTGCCGCCACCGCCGAAGAGCAGGATGAGCGCGATGATCGGGGCGAAGAGAACGCCCAGCCCGCCGAAGATGATCAGCAGGACCACGATGCCCGCCGCCGCGGGAGGCAGCATCAGGCAGCCGCAGCCCGTTCCGGCCAGGCCGACCATGGCCGCTTTCCCGGACGCCCCGCCGCTCTCGCTCACCGGCTGCCTCCTCCCTCCGTACCGCTTCCGCCACCGATCGCCACCGGACTGTCAAGAACGGTGAACCACTTTTGCCGAAGTCCCGTTGTGGCTCTCCGACGGAGCACAACGCGCTCGCACTTCGGAACGGGAACGAGGACGAATCAGTTCAATTCGTCTTCAACATCCACCACTCCGACCACCACAGGTCCGCGGCAGCCCGCAGGAGCCATCAGTCGCACGAGAGGAGGCTGGACACGCGATGAGCGTCCCCCCACCGGCGTCCGCCGGGCAGCCGCCCGCCGGGCCCCACATGTGGGTACGCGGACCGACCGCGCCCCAGCCCGAACAGGAAGCAGCACCGGAGCGAGCCGAGCCCTCGGCCTCGCACCCCGAGGCGGCCCCGCCGGCCGCCCCGGCACCGGATCCGGCCGCGGCGGTCACCGCGCCGCTCGACCCGGTGCGCCCCGCCGCACCCCAGCCCGACCCGGCGGCGGCAGCCGCATCCCAGGCGAGCCCTGCGCGCACCCCCCGGCCGCAACCGGCTGGCACGCCGGCGCCCCGGCCCGATCCGGCACCCGTGCCCGGGGCGGCTCACCCTCCCGGGACCGGCCCGCAGCCCGGTCAGACGGGTGTGGCCGCCCCGGCCCCGCAGTGGCAGCCGCAACCCGCGGTGCCGACAGCCCCGGAGCCCGCCGAGCGGCGCCCCGCACCGCGCGCGACCCCGCACCCGGCCCTCGGCCGGGCGGCGGTCCCCGGTGCCGCGGCCCCCGGCGGCGGTGCCGTCAGTTGGGTCGGCGCGCACGGCGGTGCGGGCACGAGCACACTCGCGGAACTGGCCGGCGGCAGCGACCTGGAGCGCCGCCTGCCCGATCCGGCGCAGGGCGAGCCCGGGCGGGTGCTGCTGGTGGCACGCACCCACGCGTCGGGGCTGCGGGCGGCCTCCCGTGCGCTGGAGGCGCTGCACTCCGGGCGGCACCCGGCGGGCGTCGAACTGCTCGCGGTGGTGCTGGTCGCCGACGCGCCCGGACGCCTCCCCCTCCACCTCATGCAGCGGATCCGCGTACTGCGCTCGGTGGCCGACGTGCACCGGGTCCCTTGGATTCCGGCGTGGCGGGGGGACAAGCGCTCGGGTGCGCTGCCCAAATCCGTACGCGCGCTCGCCGAGTTGGCGGGGGGCGCGGCCCAGCGCCCCGGAAGACGAGAGAAGAAGCGATGAGCGTACTGACCCGGCTGCTGGACGACGAGCCGCCTTTCGACCCGGAGACGGTGCCGCCCTACAGCCCGACCGGCAAGACAGCCGCGAACGCGGACGCGCTGCTCAACTGGCTCGCCTGGGGTGCCTCGGTGGCCGGCGTACTCGGTCTGATCATCGTCGGCACCCAGCTCTCGCTCCAGTTGCGCCGCGGAGACATGGGCGAGGGCGCGAGCTATTTCCGAGGGCTCTTCATCGTGCTCGTCGCCTCGGTCGTCGCCACCACCGCCGGTCCGATCGTCGAGTGGTTCGGCCCGTACAACACCTGATCCGTCGGGTTCCCCCCGACCGTCCCCTGTCAGCAGACAAAGACAAAAGGAATCCCCATGAAGATGTCGATGGTCTACTACTACCTGGCCGAGGCAGGCGTTCCGCAGCCGGAGCGGGAAGTTCCCGACGGACTCGGTGGCAAGATCAACCAGATGCTCGGCATGGCCGCGTGGGTCGGCACCGCCGCCGGAGTCCTGGGCATCGTGATCACCGGCGCGATGATGGGCATCTCCCTCAAGCGCGGTGAGAGCTCCGAACACATGAGCAGGCTGGGCATGGTGCTGGCCGGCTGCTGCCTCATCGCGGCCGCGGGCCCCTTCGCGAGCTGGCTCTTCGACAGCGGCGACGGCGGGGGCGACGCCGCCGGGTTCCTCATCCGCGGCGGCAACTGAGCGATGCTCGGCCGGGAACGGAACGAGGTGGCGGACGACGCCCCCTTCTGGAAGCAGCGCAGTTGGGTCTATTCGGCCGTGTTCCTGGGGACCGCGCTCGTATTGGCGACCTTCTCCTACCTCACGGGGGCGGACAACGGCCGAGCTGACGCCGCAACACCCGCGCCCAAGGCGGTGAAAGGCCCCCTCTCCCCGGGTGCCGAAGGCGACGACCCGCTGCCTCCGGGCGAGCGACCGCACGGGTGCCGCACCAAGGACCAGGACATGAAGGACGCAGACGAAGAGGGACAGCAGACGAAGAAGGAGGAGCCGGGTGCGGAGAAGAAGCCCGGCAGCGGCCTGAGCAAGGCCCGGCCGACCGCCGCACCGAAGGACGTGGTGTGGAAGAACCTGGACGGCATGCATGTGCCGACCTCCGCGTCGGTCGGCCCCACTCGGTTCGACGGACCGGTGTGGTGGTGCTACGCCCACACGCCCATGGGGGCCGTCATGGCGGCACACGGGATTCTCACGCACATGGGCACCGAGGACTGGCGCACGGTCGCGGAGCAGCAGATCGTGCCCGGCGACGGCCGCGACACGTTCATCTCCCAGCGCTCCGGCCTCGGCCGGCCGAACCTCGACGACGAGGACGCCGGAGTGTATTCGGGGTTCCTCGTCGGCTCGTACACACGGGACAAGGTTCAGGTCCGGCTGCTCATCAAGGGCGCCGGCGGAGGGCTGGGGGCGACGACGGTCACCATGCGGTGGAGCGGCGGCGACTGGAAGGTCGAGCCGCAGTCCGACGGCACTCTCTTCTCCGCTTCGGAATCCACCGTCAGCAGCGGCGGATTCGTCAGGTGGGGGGCTGCCTGAGATGGCTGACGTCTGCAGTGGTTCCGGAAACCCGCTGCTCGACGCTCTGGTGGGCTTCTTCAAGTTCCTGGGCGACCCGGTCGGCACCATCATGCGGGGCATCGGCGACCTCGTCATGCTGGGCGCCCTGGGCGCGTTCAAGTCGCTGACGAAGAACATCCCCACCTTCCTGCCGAGTGCCTCGAACCCGGTCCAGGGCCAGTTGCACTGGCTCGTCGTCTATACAGCCATCGGATCATTGCTCTTCGCGTGCATCCGGATGGCGGCCGAACGCCGCGGCGAGGCGGGGCAGACCGCGCTGCGGGGCATGCTGCGCCTCATCGTGGTGGCGGGCGGCGGGACGGCTGTCGTGGGCGCCGCCGCCGCGGTGGGCGACGGCTTCGCCTCGCATCTGTACACCACCGCCATGAAGACGCAGATGAAGTCGATGGCGTGCGGTTCCTCGAAGGGCATCCCCGCATTCCTGTATGTGATCCTCGCTTTCCTGCTGCTCATCGCGGCCATCATCCACGGGATCCTGCTCTACATCCGGCTCGCGGTGATGATCGTGCTGTTCGGCACGCTGCCGCTGGCGGCCGCGGCTTCCATGAGCGACTGGGGCGGCGGCTGGTGGCGCAAGCACATCGGCTGGATGATCGCCTGGTTGCTCTACAAACCCGCGGCCGGTCTCGTCATCTTCGCGGGAACGGAGCTCCTCACCGGGAACGCGCCCGTGAATGACTCCAGTGACAAGGTCCACATCAAGATCGCCGGTATCTGCGTGATGTTGCTGTCGGCCATCGCCCTGCCCGCGCTGCTGAAGCTGATCGTGCCCGCCACGGCAGCACTCGGCGGTGGCAGCGCCTTCTCCGGTGCCGCGTCCGCCGCCGGCGGCGGCATCGCCACCGGCGCGAAGTCGATCGCCACCGCCGGGCTCTCCGGCGGGGGCGGCGGTGGCGGCGGCTCCAACTCCGGTTCCAGCAGCCGGTCCGGCCCCTCGGGCGCCTCCGGGCCCGGCGGGCAGTCCGGATCCGGAGGGCAGTCCGGGCCGGGGGGCAGAGCCGGGCCCGCCGCGCTGGCCAAGACCGGCGGCGGAGGCGGCGGAGGCTCCGGCGGAGGGGACGGCACAAGCCCCTCCGGCAGCAGGAACTCCCGCGGCGGAGGCTCCGGCGGAGGCGGCAGCGGTGGACCCGGCGGCGGAAGCGGCGGGGGCCCGAGCGGGGCCATCAGCCGCGGCGCCGGGGCGGCGGGTGTCGCGCTGGCGGCCGGCGAGGCCGCCAAGGGCATCGCCAAGGGCACCGGGCAGCTGTTCACCGGCGCGGTGAACGACTCCAACCCCGATCTCGGCCACAACAAGTAGGGCCCACCCGGCCGGGTGCCGCCGGACCTCCGGGACCGGCGGCACCCGGACCGCCGCGGACCTTCGGACCCGCCACGTCACCGGCGCCGGAGGACTCCCGGGGCGCGGCCGAATCCGGCGGGCCCGGCGGGCGGGCCCGGGCGGAATCCAGAGGGACACGGAAGGAAGCAACGCATGTCAACCCAAGCCGCGTCGAGCCCGACGTACGGGAACTGGCGCAGGCCGAGACGACCGGGACTCGGGCCCTTCGGCATGCTCGGTACCGCGGGGGTCTTCGGCGGACTCATCGTCACCCTGCTGGCGTCGCTGATCTCGCTGGCGGCAGCGGTCGTCATCCTGGTGCCGCTGGCCATCGTGCTCGTACCGCTGATCATCCGGACCCAGGACGGGCGTAACGCCTACCAGTTGCTCGCGCTGCGGATCGGTTGGATGCGGCGCAAGTCCAAGGGGTCCACGACCTATGTGTCGGGGCCGCTGTCGCGCCGCCAGGAAGGCCGCTTCCAGCCTCCCGGCCTGCTGGGCCGGATGCAGATGCACGAGGGCCGGGACGCCTACGACCGGGACTTCGGTGTGCTCTTCCACCGCAGCCGGAACTTCTACACCATCGTCCTGGGCTGCGACCCCGACGGCGGTTCCCTGGTGGACCCGGACCAGGTGGACACCTGGGTGGCCTCGTGGGGCGGCTGGCTCTCCCGGTTGTCGCACGAGACGGGACTGCGCGGCGCCTCGGTCATCGTCGAGACGGCCCCGGACTCGGGCACCCGGCTCGCGAACGAGGTGCTGCCCCGGCTCGCTCCCGACGCCCCGGCCGCCGCGCGGGCCGTGATGGAGGAGGTCGTCTCGTCGTATCCGCAGGCGTCCTCCGAGATGCACACCTACATCACCCTCACCTACGGTCTCCCGCCCGGGCAGAAGCTCAAGCACGACGAGCTGATCACCGATCTGGCCACCCGCATCCCCGGCCTGCTCTCCGGACTGGTCGGCGCGGGCGGCGGCGTCGCCTATCCGCTGTCGGCCGAGCGGATCGCCGAGGTGGTACGGGTCGCCTACGACCCGGCCGTCGCGGGCGAAGTCCTCGACATCCGGGCCCAGCACGGCGGGACCGGGCTGGACTGGGAGGACGCGGGCCCCTCGGCCTGCGTCGAGAACGTCGCCTCCTATCAGCACGACTCCGGGGTCTCCCGCACCTGGATGCTCACCCTGGCCCCGCGCGGCACCGTGCGGGCCAACGTGCTCCGCGGCCTGCTGGAGCCCTCCCCCGGAACCCGCCGCAAGCGGGTGGCACTGCTCTACCGTCCCATCGACCCGGCGACCTCGGCGCGGATCGTGGAAGCCGACCGGCGTGCCGCCCAGTTCATGGCCACCTCCGGTCGCGGGATGGTGCAGGCGCGCGCGGCCACCGAGGTACGCGCGACGGAGCAGACGGCCCAGGAGGAGGCGACGGGCGCGGGCCTGGTGGAGTTCTCGCTGATGCTCACCGCCACCGTCGACGACGAGGAGGACCTGGCCGACGTGAGCGCGACCATGCGCAACCTGCAGGGCGCGGCGCGGCTGTCGATGCGCCCGGCGGACCGGATGCAGGCAGCGGCCTTCAGCTGCACCCTGCCCACCGGAATCCTGCCGTGGGAACTCACCCTGGTGCCGCGCGACCTGCGGGAGGCGCTGTGAGTCCGCGCGGCGGCCGGCAGCGGCCCAAGCAGAAGGCGCCCCGCCGGGAACCCATAGCACCCTCCCGCGGCTGGCCGGGGCCCGGCGGCGGGCAGGTCGGCGGGATGGACCCGCCCACCATGTGGCGGGCCACGACGGTGCAGGCGTGCGGGCTGTGGCCGTTCGCAGCAGGCTCGGGCGCGCCGATGACGGGCGTCCCGCTGGGGCAGCACCTGCACACGGGCGCGACGGTGTGCGGCGACCCGCTCTCCTGGTTCACCCGGGCGCGCTACATCTCCAACCCGTCGCTCTTCATGCTCGGGATGCCGGGCCTGGGGAAGTCGACACTGGTCAACCGGATGCTGATCGGCCTGTCCGCGACCGGCGTGGTACCGCTGGTGCTGGGCGACCTCAAGCCCGACTACGCGGACACGGTACGGGCCCTGGGCGGTCAGGTGATCTCCATCGGCCGGGGCACCGGCGGCATCAACCTGCTGGACCCCGGCGCCATGGGTGCCGTAGCCGCCCGGATCGGCGGCAAGGCCGGGCAGGCGCTGATGGCCGAGGCGCACGGCCGGGTGCTGAACATGGTCGCCGCGCTGATCATTATCGTGCGCGGGCGGCCGATGGACGACCACGAGCAGGCCGTCCTCTCGGCCGTGCTGCACCATCTGCGCGAGCGGACGCGCCCGGGACAGGCCCCGCTGCTGCCGGACGTGCTGAAGGTGCTCAGCGAGGGCCCGGACCGGGTGCGCGCGGTGACGCTGGACCGTGGGGACGAGGCCCGCTACCGGGACGCGGTCGACCCGCTGCACCGCTCGCTGCTGGGCATCCTCGACGGTCCGCTGGGCGACACCTTCGCCTCGGAGACCTCTACCCGGGTGGATCTGCACGCCCCCGCGGTGTGCATCGACATCTCCCGGATCGGTGAGGCCGACACCCAGTTGACCGCGGCGGCGATGCTCGCCGCCTGGTCGGACGGGCTCGGATCGGTGGCCGCGTCCCACGCGCTGGCCGACGAGGGGCTCACCTCCCGGCGCTGGTTCTTCACCGTGCTGGACGAGCTGTGGCGGCCGCTGCGTGCGGCGTCCGGCATCGTCGACCGGATCGACGCGCTCACCCGCCTCAACCGGACCCTCGGCATGGGCGACGCCAAGATCACCCACACGCTCAAGGACGCCGAGTCGCTCGGCACCGACGCGGACCGGGCCAAGGCCCGTGGCTTCGTCGAGCGCGCGGGCATGGTCGTCTGCGCGGGTCTGCCGCGGGCGGAGATGGAGGAGCTGGGCAAGATCGTCGGGCTGTCCCAGCGGGAGATCGAACTGGTCTCCTCCTGGTCCTCGCCCCCGGGCTGGGCCGTGACCGGGGACCGCGAGGAGCCGCCCGGCCGCGGCCGCTTCCTGATCAAGGTGGGCGGCCGTCCCGGTCTCCCGATCAAGGTCGGGATCACCGAGACGGAGAGCCGACTGCACGACACCAACGTCCGCTGGGTGCAGAACGACGCCCCGGCCGAACAGCCCGCTCCGGGCACCGGCGTCGAACAGCGGCCCGCGGCAGCGCCGGATCCGGCGGCCGGACCGGCGGCTCCGGAATCGGACAGGAGGATCGCATGAATCCGAGCCCGCGCGCGGCAGGGGCCATGCACAGCCGGGACCTGTGGCCCTGGGCCATCGTGGGCGTGATGGTGCTCGCCCTGACGACATCCGCCGGGGTGTGGCTCGGCGGCACGCTCGGGGCCGCGCTCAACGGTGCCGGCTGGCACGCTCCGGCGTTCTCCGTCACGCTGCCGGCCACACTGCTCACCAAAGGCTCCGGAGCGCTGTGGCCGCAGGCGTCACCCGTCGCCGTGTACTGCGGGATCGTGCTGGTCTTCGGGGTGGCCACGGCCGCGGTCGTCGTCCCCGTGTGGCGGCTGATCAACCGCTCGCGGTCCCGGACCAAGGGGCTGGCCGGACGGCGGGAGCTGGCCGCGATGCTGCCCGCCGGGATCGAGAAACGCGCCCGGGAACTGCGGCCCTCGCTCAAGAACGAAGCCGAACTGCACCCGGACCAGACCGGCAACCTGCTCGGCGATCTGGACCCGGACGGACCCGAGTTGCGCTCCTCCTTCGAGGACGTGGAACTGGACCTGATGGCGCCGCGGGCCGGCAAGTCCACCGGCATCGCGGTACCCAGGGTGCTGCGTGCCAACGGCGCGGTGCTGCTGACCTCCAACAAGTCCGACGTCTACGCGGTCACCCGGGCGGCACGCGAACGCACCGGAACCGTCTGGACATTCGACCCGCAGGGCATCGCGCACAGCCCGCGAGCCATGTGGTGGAACATCCTGGCCGACTGCCACACCATCGAGGGCGCCCGACGGCTGGCCGGGCACTTCGTCGCGTCCGTCAACGACGACGCCGCCAAGAAGGACTTCTGGATCTCGGCCGCCCAGAACACCCTCACCGCGCTGTTCCTCGCCGCGGCCCGCGGCGGCGCAGCCGTCACCGACCTGCTCGGCTGGCTCGCCGACCCCGCCGACCGCACCCCCGTCGACCTGCTGCGCGACGCCGACATGATCGCCATGGCCGAGCAGCTCCAGGGCACGGTGCGCGGCGCCGTCGAGACCCGGGACGGCATCTACGAGACCGCACGGCAGTGTGTGGCCTGCCTGCTCGACCCCGAGATCGCCGCCTGGGTGCAGCCCGACCCGATGCTGCCCGAGTTCCGCCCGCACGAGCACGTGCTGGGCCGCGACACCCTCTACCTGCTCTCCAAGGACGGCGGTGGCTCTGCCGCGGGCGTCATCGCCGGACTCGCGGACGCCACCCTGCGCGCCGGAGTGATCGCGGCCGAGCGGATGGGTGGCCGGCTCGACCCGCCGATGACGGCCGTGCTGGACGAGGCCGCCAACGTCTGCCGCATCTCCGACCTGCCCGACCTCTACAGCCACCTGGGCTCTCGCGGCATCAACGTCGTCACCCTGCTGCAGAGTTACCGGCAGGGCTCCCGGGTGTGGGGCGAGGCGGGCATGGACGCGCTGTGGAGCGCCGCCACGGTCAAGCTCCTGGGCGCGGGTCTCGACGACGCCGACTTCGTGGACAAGGTCTCCAAACTCGTCGGCCAGCAGGACGTGAAGACCGCGTCGTACTCGCGCAGCAAAGAGGGCGGCTCCCACTCGGTCTCCTACCGCTTGGACCCGATCCTCCCTCCGGACAAGATCCGTGCCCTCCCCAAGGGCACGGCCCTGCTGCTGGCGACAGGCATCCGCCCGGCGCTCATCCGACTGCGTCCCTGGTTCAAGGAGCCGGGCGCCGGAGCCGTCTCCGCCGAGGCCAAGGCCGAGGCCGAGGCGATCACCCAGCGGGCGGCCCGGGCCTGGGCGGGTAGCGGGCCGGGCGGAGCCGCGCCCGCCCAGGCGAGCGTCGGGGTCGAGCACAGCACCGACGACGAAAACACATACGACGACGATCCGTACCCGTCGGACATCAGCCGTCCTCCGCTTCCCTCACCCTGGGGAGGGCCGGTGGGCTCCGAGGACGACGTGGACGTCGGGGAAGCAGTGCTTCTCGAGAAGGACCCCCGCATCGAGGACGTGGACCGCACGGAGAGCACGGGGTTCGTCGGGCCGGAGGCGCCCGCGGGCAGCGGCCCGCCCCACGGCCTGCCCGACGACGCGTTCAGGTGGACCCGCGAAGCGACGACGTGACCTGTCGGCGCCGCACCTCGGCAGGCCGGAGTCGCGCCCCCGGCCTGCCGGAGCCGGAGCGGTGCGCACACCGGCAACGGCGACGATCCCAGCACCCGGGAACCGGCACCAGCCGCCCGCCCTGGTACTCCGAATCCGGCCGGTGGCAGTACCCCGGCACGGGGCGGCAACGTTCGCCGAAGGGGCGGGGCGGCGGCAGATGAGCCGCCGCAGCCCGCTGACTGCCCCCTCCGACCGGCCACCCACACGGTGAAGCCCCGCCCGGGTCGCTCCCTAACGGCCCCGCGACTGGCTCCGCTTCGGTGTCCCGGACTGCTGCACAGCGGGAGCACGGTACGGCGAAGATGGCGAGGAGACCGGGGTGCCCGTTCCCCGCGCGTCGCCACCGGGATGGTGGTGTGCGAGCGACTGGTTGGCCACGGCGAGGCTGAAGCTGGGCGAGACGGTTCGCGACACCGGACTCACGGTCGGGCTGACGGCCGGACCGACGGAGCTCGGAGCGGGACTCGGCGTCCTCCCGGGGCCGGCCGCGGACGGGGAATCCGGAACGGTCGGAGCGGAACTTGTGCTCGGGCCGGGCGCGTCCAGCGGAATCTTGGGCGGCGGGATGGGCAGCTTGGGCGGTACGGGCGGCCCCGTCCGGCGCACCGCGGTGTTCGCCCCGTCGGGGGCCACGGTCCGGGGGACCGCCCGGCCGGCGGCGCTCTCGGTGCGGGGGCCCGGCGCCTGCCGGGCAGCAGCATTGCGGGGTGGCGCCGTCGGGTTCTGGCCGGGGTGGTGCGGCAGTTGCGGCAGCCGCGGGGGTGCGGCCATACGAGCCCCCGGGGCCGCAGCCGGGCCCGGCTCGGCCGCACGGGCACCGATGTCGCCCTGCTGCGCCTTCCTTGGGGCTGTGAGCCGGGAGAACCAGGACCGTCCGGACCGCGGTGCCTCGGTGTTCCTCGCCTGCGAGCGGGCAGCCTCAGCGAGTGAGACGTTGAAGGGCAGCAGATCACGGCTCGCGGCCACCTGATACCGGGTCTTGTCGTCGATGAGCTTCGAGACCGCCGTCCGGACGGCCGCCTGCTGCTCGGGACGGAGATTCCCGTACTGCTCGAGGGCCGAGGCGGCGCTCTGCGGCCGCTCCTTCGTCAGGCGCCGTCGGCCGTCGTGCTGCTGCGGAGAGGGGGAGGTCCCCCAACCCTGGGGAGGCACCGGATAGCCGGGCCCCTGCGGTGCGAAGCCGGGCGGCCGGGCGAAGGGAGAGGTCTGGGTGAAGCCGCGTCCCTGCGCGAAGTCCGGCGGCTGCTGGAATCCGGGCGTCTGCGCGAAGCCCTGTGCTGCCGGAGGCTGCCGCATGCCGGGGCCCTCGGGGGCCCACTGATGCCCCTGCTCGTACGGGGACTGCCGGGCCTCGTTCCATGGCGCCTGATAGTGCTCCTGGTTCTGCGTCGGAGGGGGCTGTTCGACGTACGGCCCTCCCCCGCCCGCATCCGGCGCCGGGCCACGCCGGTAGCGCAGCACGCGGAGCCAGATGTCGCGCAGCACGCGCAGCAGTTCGTCCGCGACATCGTCCGCGTCGTCCGCTGCCCGACCCACCGAACCCGGGGGCGGCGGTGGGCCCGCCGAACGCTGTACCGCCGGTCCCGGCACCGGCCCCGGTGCCCGCCCCCAGGCGGGAGGCGCGGTGGGGTCGTACTGCCGGGCCCGCATGCTGGCCCGCAGTTCCTCGTCGAGCAACTGCCGCGCCAACCGCTCGGGCCGGAGACGGCGTGGACCGGTCGGCTCAGGCATGGGGGCGTCCTCCGCGTCTTCGGCACTGACTGCTCGACGACATCACGGATCCGCTCGGCGTTCGGTTCAGCGGTCCGGCAGAAGCCGGCTGCTTCGAGTGAACCGGGCGCGGCCGCGGCACGTGGTGTTCCCGAAGGCGCTGCCGGAGCCGACCGTGACCGCAGGAGCAGGAGTGCCGGGAATGTCCATGGACGACGAGACCTTGAGCCACGCCAGGGACGGCGAGGGAAGCGAGGTGGGTCGGCCGGGCGGTACCGGGGAGAAGCCCGCCACACCCCGGTTCATCCTCTACAAGGACGGGCCGGAGTACCGGATGGAGTTCCAGCGGCTGACCCAGTGGACGCACCACGTTCTGCTTCCCGTCTACGGCCGGGAGATCACCTCCACCGCTCCCTGGTGCTCGCGCTGGTGGGAACATCCCGAAGCGGTCGCCCAGCTCCACGGCCTGTGGCTGGCCTGGGCCGCACTGACCGGTCCGGACGCGGACATGACCGGTCCCGCGTCGTGGCACCGGGACTTCCTGGGCCCGGTGATGAGCAGCCTGCGGGATCCATCGGGCCCGTTCGCGGGCTGCAAGCCCGGGGACCACCGCGCCAAGCAGCCCCCGCCCGTCGAGCCGCTGTTTCCGCCACCGCACGCTGCCTGAAAGCGCACCCTCGCCTCCGGCTCCGGCCGGTCCCTCCGGGTAAGATCTCGAACACGTCACGTTCCGAAGTCCGGGCGGGAACCTCTCGGTGAGAAATGCAACGCGGTACTTCCGGATCGTTTGGGCCTCGGTAGAGTCGAACTCGTGAACGTGAGCCATACGACCTCCCTGCGCGTCGCTGTATTAGGACCGGTCCGAGCCTGGTGCGGGGAGCGGGAGGTGGCCCTCGGGTCACCTCAGCAGCGGGCCGTGTTCGCCACGCTGCTGCTGCGCCGTGGACGGCCCGCCACCGTGGGCGAGTTGGTCGACGCCATCTGGGGCGAGGAACCGCCGTCGGGCGCGGTCACCGTGCTGCGTACCTACGTGTCGCGGCTGCGCAAGGTGCTGGAGCCGGGCCGGAAGCCCGGGCAAGCGCCGCAGGTGATCGTCTCCGCCGCGGACGGCTATCTCGTCCGGGTGGCTCAGGACGCCTTCGATCTCGGCGTGTTCGAGCGACGCGTGGCCGAGGCGAGGAAGCTGCGCACCGGCGGTTCCCTGGGTGCCGCCGACGAGTTGCTGCGAGCGGCCCTGGACCTGTGGGACGGCCGACCGCTTGCCGGAGTCCCCGGCCCGCTGGCCGTCGCCGAGCGCTACCGGCTCGACGAGCAGTGGCTGAGCACCTGCGAGACCCATCTGGACCTCGGTCTGGAGCTCGGGCGCCATGAGGAAGTGGCCGCCAGGCTCTCGGCGCTGACGGCGGGGAACCCACTGCGCGAACGGCTCTACGAACTGCTCATGCTGGCGCTGTACCGGTCCGGACGGCAGGCCGAGGCGCTGGCGGCGTACGGCGAGATCCGCGGGACGCTCATCTCGGAGCTGGGCGTCGAGCCGGGGGCCGCCCTGGTGGATCTGCACACTCGGATGCTGTCCGCCGATCCGTCGCTGCGCGCGCCTGCGCCTGCGCGCTCCTCCGACGGCACAGCGGCGTCGGACCCCCAGCCGCCGAAGGCCACGGCATGTCCGGCGCAACTCCCCGCCGACCTGCCTGTCTTCACCGGCAGGGAGAGCGAACTGGCCCAGACCCACAGCCTGCTGCCCGCCGACGGCGGGCATCCGAACGCGGTGGTGATCAGCGCGATCGGCGGCATGGCGGGGGTGGGGAAGACCACCCTGGCGGTGCACTGGGCGCACGAGATCGCCCACCGGTTCCCCGACGGCCAGCTCTACGTCAACCTGCGGGGGTTCGACGCGACCGGCTCGGCGATGCATCCGGACGAGGCCACCCACGGGTTCCTCGACGCGCTGGGCGTGCCTCCGGGGCAGATACCCGAACGCCCCGACGGGCGCACGGCGCTGTTCCGCGGTCTGCTCGCCGACCGGCGGGTCCTGCTGCTGCTGGACAACGCCCGGGACACCGAACAGGTGCGGCCCCTGCTGCCCACCGGCCCCGGCTGTCTGGCCGTCATCACCAGCCGCAACCAGCTCACCGGTCTGATCGCCAACGACGGAGCCCATCCGCTGACCCTGGATCCCCTCCCGCTCGCCGACGCCCGCGACTTCCTGGCCCGGCGGATCGGTACGGCCCGGATGGCCGCGGAGCCGGAGGCCGCGGACGAGATCATCGCCTGCTGCGGGCGGCTTCCCCTGGCGCTGGCCATCGTCGCCGCGCGCGCCGCAACCCACCCCAGCTTTCCGCTGTACGCGGTCGCCGAGGAGCTGCGGGACAACCACGGCAGCCTCGACGCGTTCGCCGGCGGCGACATCAGCACCGACGTGCGCGCGGTGTTCTCGTGGTCGTACCACGCGCTGTCGGCCCCGGCCGCCCGGCTGTTCCAGTTGCTGGCGGCCGCGCCCGGCCCGGACATCTCCGCGCCCGCCACCGCCGCCCTGGCGGGCCTGGACCTGCGCGAGACCCGCGGACTGCTCACCGAACTCACGCACGCCCATCTGCTGACCGAACACTTCCCCGGTCGCTACGCCTTCCACGACCTGCTGCGGATCTACGCCCACGAGCAGGCCGACTGCGAGGAGGCGGCGCCCGAGAGTCAGCAGGCGGTCGAGCGGATCCTCTCCTGGTATCTGCACGCCTCCGCCGCGGCCTCCCGGTTCATCACGCCGAACCGGCCGCGCGTTCCGCTGCTGCCGCTGCCCGAAGGCTGTGTCGCCCCCCGGTTCACCACCTACGACCAGGCGCTGAAGTGGTGCTCGGCCGAACGCCCCAACCTGATAGCGGCGATCAAACAGGCCGCCACCGGCGGACACTCCGCCGTCGCCTGGCGGCTGACGGCCGTCCTGTGGGGCTTCTTCTACCTGCGCAGCCATACCAACGACTGGCTCTCCTGCAACAGGGTGAGCCTCTCGGCGGCGCGCCGGGACGGGGACCGGAAGGGCGCCGCAGAAGCGCTCACCGGGGTGGCCAACGCGCTGACCAACGCGGGCAGACTGGACGAGGCCATCGACCACTATCATCAGGCGCTGGCCGCCTGGCAGTTGCTCGGCGACGAGAGCGGAGCCTCGCGGATCACCGGCAACCTCGGCGACGTCTGCCTGCGGGCCGGCCGGATCGAGGAGGCCCTGACCCACCTGCACAAGGCGCTGGAGACCTACCAGACGCTGGGGCACGGCTGGGGCGAGGGCATCTGCCTGAACAATCTGGGTGAGGCCCATCTGCGGCTCGGCCGGCTCGACGAGGCGGGCACCTACCTGGAGCAGGCGCTGGAGGTGCAACGCGCCACGGACAACACCTGGGTGGAGGGTATCTCGCTGGACTTCCTGGGCACGGTCCATCACCGCCTCCAGCGCCACGAGGCGGCCATCGAGCACTACCAGCACGCACTCGCCAAGCACCAGGCGGTCGGCAACCGGTGGGGCGAGGCGCAGACCATCGACCACCTCGGCGACGTCCATCTGGCCACCGGTGCGCCGGAGGCCGCACGCGAGCACTGGAGCCGCGCCCTGGCGCTGCTGGAGGAGTTCAATCATCGCGACGCCGCCGGAATCCGCGAGAAGCTCGGGGCGCTGGAGAGCGAGCCCGACAGCGCACCGCAGAGCTGATCCTGCGGTCGCCGCCGGCCGCGGCCTCACGGCTTCTTGAAGCGCCACTGGTGGTCGTCGGCGTCGTCGCAACCGAAGATCAACAGCCGGGCGTTCGTCTTCTCTCCGGAGCCCGCCACGTCGAGACACTGGTTGCCACTCTCGTGGTTGCGGATCCAGTACGTCCCGTTGGAGCGCTTGTCGAGCCACCAGAGCTGGTTGTCGTTCTTGGGACGGCAGTGGTATTCGGTCACCGGGGACCTGGCCGCCTTGGGCCCGAAACCTGCCAGATCCAGGCACAGGTCGTCCTTGACGTTCCGGATCAGGTAGAGGTCGGCCTTGCCGGGACCGCCGTCCTTCACCTTCCGGTCCAGCTTCCACCGCTGGTTGCCGCCGCGGGCCCCGGCCGTCGTGTCGCAGTCGCCCTGCTGGACCCGGCCGTCCGGCTCGCCCTTGCCGGTACCGGGCACATCCAGGCAGCCGCCGGTCTTCCGGTTCACGACCATGGTCACCCCGTGCGGGATACGGCTGCGGTCCGGCGCCTTCCTGACGTGGTCGCCCCTGCCGGAGTCCTTCTCGTCGGAGGAGTCGGAGCCCTTCTCGTCGTCCTCGGAGCCCTCGTCGCCGGACTTCTCGGGCTTCGAGTCCGCCGACTTCGGCTTGTCCTTCCCCTCGCCCTTGTCGTCGTCCTTGTCCTCGGGCGAGGGGGACCCGGACGGGGAACCGCTGGGATAGGGCGGGCGCGAGGGGTGCACCGACCCGCCGGGGCCGCGGTCCGGCTCCTCCTTCGGATCCTCGACCCGGATCTTCCCGTCCGCCCTGTTGTCGCCGCCCCCGCTGCTGGCACCGGCCAGCGCCAGCGGTGTGGTGACCAGCGCCGCCACCGCGACGGCCACGCCACCGACCACCCAGGGCTTCTTGAGCAGGCTGCTGGGCACGAACTCCACGTCCGAACCGCGCGTCGAGCCACCCGCGGCCTTCCCGGAGCCGGGCGAACGCCCCGGGAGGGAGGGGCGCCGAAGGGACGGCATGGACGGGCGCGGGATCGAGGGCCGCGGGATCGACGGCATCGCGGTACGTGACCGGGCCGCGGCCTCCGCCGGTTGCGGCTGTCCGACGGGCACGGCCGCGGCGCTCCCGGCGGTTGTCGGTGCGACGTTCTCGGCAGCCGGCTGCGGGGCGGCCGGCTTCTCCTCCGCAGCGGGCTCGGCCGGGGCCGCCGCCCCCGCTCCGGCCGGGGCCGCGGGGCCGGCTTCCGCGACGTCGGCGGCACCGGCTCCGGGAGCACCGCCCTCCGCGGCGTCCTGGCCCACGAGTCGGCTGGAGCCGTCGGGACCGACCTCGACGCGCACCGCGTAGCCCGTCGCCGGGTTGGAGATGGCCGCGGTGACCGGGTCGTCCCGAAGCTGCGCGTACCCGTGCAGGGTGTCCAGGATCGCGGTGTCCAGCGGCTGGTCCCCGAGCACCGGGACCGGCTCGCCGTCGATCGACGCGGCGCCCTCGCCGGTGATGACGACATCGAAGGGGGCGGGCTCGGACTGCCCCGGCGGCACGCCCGGCGGCCGCGCTTCTCCGTCCTCGCTCATGTGGCACCACTTCCTGACGACTCGGCTTGCGACGAACGAACTCCCGGATGAACACGGCCCCCTGGGCGGATCGGTTCAACCATGGCACCGGCAGCCGTCAGCCCTGCCCGCCCCGTCTCCGGACCGGGCCCGGGGCGCCGAACGGGGAGCGCGCCCCGGGCCCGACTCGGGCGGAGACCCGGGTGGGGGCCCGGCCTCCGCCTCTGTTCACGGATCGGCGGGCGAAACGGTTCACCGGCGGGGCGGGCGCCTCCCCCCACGGTCCGGTGCACGGCTCAGGCCGTCTTGTTCCAGCGCTTGTTGGTGTTGTTGACCTCCAGTTCCCCGGCGGTCAGGTCCACATGGACGGGGATACCGGGGCGGCTGCCGACCTTGACGAGGAAGTTGCCGAGGCCGGGCGGGTCGGCCTGCCGGCTGCGGGAGCTGTCCCAGGCCGGCGGCGTGGACCAGTCGACCAGCAGCCGCTTCTCCACCTCGGTGAGCTCCACCACCTGCGCCAGTTGCGGCATCTCGGCCGGGGGCAGCCCGGCGCAGACGACCATCCCCGCGCGCTCGACGAAGCCCTTCGCCTTGATGCGGTCCTCCTCGGTGGGCAGTGCGAGCAGGTCGCCGATGGTGTGGGTGACCATGGCGAGACCCACGCCGCGCTGCCGGTCCAGGCGGGTGAGGGCGTTGACCCGGTCGACCAGTCCGCGGCCCGCCTGCAGCACCCGCCACAGCTCGTCCATCACCAGGAAGTGGTTGCGCTGCGGCTCCAGTCCGGCGTCCGCGAGCGCGTGCGCCGTGGAGACCGCGCCGAACCCGTAGGACCAGCAGGACAGCAGCGCGGCGGCCTGGAGCAGGGTTTCGCTGTCGTCGATGTTGCTGACGTCGAAACACACCGGCCGGTCGAGCTTCATCGGCTCGGTGGTCGGACGGGCGAACGAGTCGCCCAGCAGGCCGTCTCCCAGCAGCGCGATCAGCGACGCCTCCAGGTTCTCGGTGATGTCCCGGTAGCGGGTGATGTCGCCGCGGTCCAGGGCGACGGCCCGCACCGACTCCGGGGCCTCCTTGATGACCTGCACCAGGTCCGCGAGGACCGGTGTCCGGCCGGAGCCGTGCCGGTCGTCGAGCACGTCCAGGGCCGCGGCCAGCACGGTCTCCTCACGGTCGCTCGGCGGCTCCGAGCGCAGGATGGTCACCAGCGCGGACACCATGTGCAGCCGGCGGCTGTGGGTGGCGGCCAGCAGTTGCCTGCGCGCGTCCCCGGTGAGCCGGGCGGCCGCCGCCGTGGACTCCCCCGGGTCGAGGACGTTGAGGTGTCCGCGTCCCCGGCCCAGGCTGATGACCTGCCCGCCGATCGCCCGGATGAGGTCGACGTAGTCCGGCTTGAGGTCGCCGAAGATGAGCGGATGGACACCGTAGCCGGACAGGCCGAGCGCCATCCGCCGCACCACGGTGGACTTGCCGAGTCCGGGGCGGCCCAGGACGAACATCGACGGGTTGGCCAGCAGGCCGGTGCGCATGAACCAGCTCACCGGGTCGCAGCAGACCGTGGCCCCCGAGTCCAGGTCACGGCCGAGCGGCACCCCCACCATCGGGGTCCCCGCTCCGGCCCCGAACGGCCACAGGCCACAGACCTGGACGGAGGTGCCGCGCCATTCGGGTGCGGGGTCGACGTATCCGACCATGCCACCGCCCCGGCCGGGCCAGCCCCGCGCGGTGGCCCGCGGCAAGCCCGTGTCGGCCGTACGTGCCCGGGTCTTCTCGGCCTTACGTGCCATCAGATCCTCCTGTGCTGTGTGACCGCGTCCGGGGGCTCGCGCCGACCCCCGATCCGCGGGTACGTGGTGGCTGAGCGCGCGGCCGCCGGCGCCCCTGGCGGAGGGGGCGCGGCTCCCGTGCCGCGAGACTCGGGCAAGCGGCGCCGGGAGCGGGGGCGCAGCCCGGTGCCGGGTCGGCGGAAAGCACCGGACGCCATGGTGGTCCGCGTTACATCGCGTCCCGTACGGTCTGCGGCAGCGCTGTGTGCAGCGGCAGCACCAGGCCCAGCGGCAGCGCGGCGGCGAAGGCCGCGGCCTGCGAACCGTAGGCGGGCCGGACCGCGATGCGGGCGGCCGGCGCCAGATTGTCCACCGCCGCGGTGGCCCGGGGCAGGTCCTCGGCGGAGTCGACGGTCGCGGTGATCAGCAGACCGAACTGGATCACCCCATGCCCCTGGGCCTGCTCCTCGGCCGCCTTCCGGGCCGCCACCACCTCCGCGTCGTCGCTCGCCCGGCCGATCGGCTGCTGCTGCGCGGTGAACAGCGCGTTCTTGTAGTCCTGCTGGACGACGCGGGCGCCCTCGGCACGGCTGTGCGGACGGTAGAGCAGCGTGACGCGCTTGCGGGCGATGTCGCGGCTGGGCTGCACCAGCCCGGTCAGCACGTTGGAGAACACCTCGCCCTGCGGGGCCTCGGTCATGGCCCAGGTGATGCTGTGCACCCCGTCGTGCCGGTAGTGGTCCCACTCCTCCTGCGCGGCGGTGGGACCCGCCTCGTCCCAGGTGAGCCCGGTGCCGCCGGCGGCGCGCGCCTCCTCGACCAGCTGCGCGACGGTCGGGTCGTAGGCGACCCGCACGGCCTCGGCGAGTTCGGTCGCCGTCATCGGGACGGCCGTGCCCGCGCCGGTCATGGACAGTCCGGCGGTCAGTCCCGGCAGCCGCGTCCCGATGTGCACCGCCATCTCCTCGACGTTGCGGCGCGGCGCACCGGCGCGTGCCGCGCCCGAGTAGGTCAGCGCGATCCGGGTGCTGATCTGCGCCGAACCGCTGGGATAGGCGGCGACCACGTCGCGCAGCATCTCCCGCGCCAGGTCGGGCGCGTCGTCGACAGCGTTGGCTCCGATCTCCTGCTGAAGCCGGACGCCGGGGTCGGGCGCGGTCTCCACGGTGACGCTGGCGGCCACGAGCCCCGGTTCGGTGCCCAGTGCCGAGAGCCACTGGCCCCAGTGGGCCACCCAGGTGTCGACCTGACGTTCGTCGACCAGCGCCGCACCGTCCGCGTCGCAGGAGACGACCACCGTGTGGTGGTTGGTCGCCGGCACGGTGATGACGGCGAAGGGGCGTCCGTAGCCGTCCTGCGCCTCGCTCAGGGACGACTGCGCGGCCAGTCCCGGCAGTCGGCAGGTGCCACCGCCTGCCCGGCCCAGCGGACCGGACCGGTAGAGGTTGCCTCCGGAGGAGGTGTTGCGCCACCAGGCGAGCCGCACCGCGCCCCGCTGCATCAGCGTGCGGCCGTGCCGGTCCCGCACCGCCAGGGGCGCCATCGCCAGCGCCAGCACGACGGCCAGGGCCAGCGCGACCCACACGGAGACCAGTGTGCTGAGGACGACGGCGATCAGGCCGCCGAACAGCAGCATGGTCGCCCCCAGCGACAGGCCCCGCAGTCCGGAGGCGCGCGGCTTGCGGAAGTTGCCGTAAGTGCGCGGGCCGGTTCCTTCAGTCACTGCCATGGGGTTCCCCCTGTTGGTCGTCGCGGTGTCGGTGGGTGGCCGCCGAGAGCGCGGAGGAGAGCGTCTCCTTGACAGCCGTGGTGCCGTCCGGGTCGGCGGGATCGCCCGGTGCGGTCTGCTCCACCTCTCCGGGGCGGTCGAGCAGGGCCGCCGGACGCGACCGGCCCGCGCGCTGGTCGGCGGCGGAGTGTTCGGAACCCGGCGTCGCCTGCGTCCCGCCCGCACCCTGTGCGGGCCGGCGGCCGCTGGCGGCGTGCCCAGGACTGCTGCGGGCGCCGGTGGCGTCCCCGCGCTCCCGGGTCACGGTGGCACCCGAGACCGACCGTCCGGCCGCCGGGCCGCGCAATTGCGGTACGGCCAGCGCGCCGCCGGCCACGACCCGGCCGCCGCCGGAGCCGGAGGACGAGCCGCCGCCGAGGCCCGCGGTCGTCGCCTGTACCGCGGGAGCCGCGAGGCGGAGCAGCGCGGGGAGGGTGCAGCAGGCCAGCACGAGCAGCACGACGCCCGAGACCATGGAGATGATCTCGTTGCCCTCCCCCTTCGGCTCGGTGCCCGCCATGGAGAACGCGGCCGCGTACACGACCGCCGCGGTGGGTTTGTAGAGCACGAAGGCCAGCAGCCAGCCGACGGACTTGCGGAACCAGGCCCGCCCGGACGGGGTGGAGCTGGCCGCGGCGGACAGCGGGAGCGTGCCGGTGAGGATCACCAGCAGCGCCACCCGGGCGATCATGAGGGCGATCTGCACCAGACCGGCCCCGATCACCAGCAGGGACATGATCAGCACGAGGAAGGAGGAGTCCGTACCGCCCAGCGCGAGCATGGCCGAGACGCGGTCGTCGAACTCGTCCACGCACTGCTGGACCGGCTCCCCGGCGGCGCTGATCTGCTCGCAGCCGGTCGACCTGTCGATGATCCAGACGCTGAACTTGTCCCCCGCCATGGTCAGCAGGTTGACCGCCGCCACCCCGGCCGAGGAGACGACGATCAGGTTGAGCAGCCCTCGCACGGCCTGCCTTCCGGGCTCGCCGCGCCGCTGCCAGGCGATGTGCCCGGCCGCGACGACCAGGCACAGCACGGCGGTGAAGGAGGTGAACCACAGGGTGGAGCCGCGCAGGAACGCCGCGGGTCCGCTGTCGTAGCTCAGCAGAGGGCTGTCGATGTCCGTCCACGCGCTGCCGAGTGCCTTGACGGTGTCCGCGGCCGCCTGGGCTGCGCTGTCGACGATGTTGTCGAACGCGCTGTCGCCGAGGTCCTTCGGACCCGTGCCCTCCCCTTCGCCCACGCAGTACCCGCCGACCGTGGGGCGCACCCAGCCGTAGTCGCAGCCCGCCATCACACACCGCCCCATTCGACGTATCCGGCCAGGGAGTCGACCGGGGCGGGCGCCGGCGGATCGGCCGGGTACTCCAGTTTCCAGTCGCCGTCCCGCCACCGCACGGTGGTGGCGGCAGCCTGCATCCGGCCGTCCTGGAACCGCCACACGGTGCGGATCACGGCGGTGCTGCCGGTGTAGCTGACGAAGTCGAACCCGGCGATCTGTCCCTGGGCCGCGCCCTCCTGCTCCCGCGGGTCCGCCGTGCGTTCAGAGGCGGCGCGGGCCTTCAGGTAGGACTCCCGGCCCGCACCGACGGTCTGCGCGCGGGTGACGCTCTGCCAGTCGTCGGCGGCCAGATAGCGGACACTGATCTGGCTGGTCGCCAGCAGCGCGCCGAGCGGGGTGTGCGCGTAGCAGCGCGCCACGTCCTTCTCGACCACGGCCGGGCCCGCGGCCTTCGACCAGGGGAGCGCGACGGACTGGAACAGCTTCCAGTCCACGCCCTCCGGCGGGGCGGTGGGGACCTTCTCGCCCGTGTCCTTGAGCCCGGGGCAGTCACCGCGGTCCGCAGCGGCGGACGGCGGTGGCTGCCCGGTCCGGGCAGCCGCGCCCGGTGCCGGTGAGGACGCGGAGGAGCTGCCCTCGGGCCCGTCGGAGGAGACGAGGACCGCCACTCCGATGACGGCGACGAAGCCGATGAACGCCACCGCGAGGACGAAGCCGTTCCGCAGCCAGGGGCTGCGCGAGTCGTCGTGCCCCTCGCGGTTGCCGGGCTCTGCCATGTCCCTTCCCATCCCTGTGATCCGCATCTGCGCGCTGTCCGTGGCGGCCCGTCAGACGAGGGCGCCGACGATGCCGGAGGCGGAACCCACCAGCAGGCACGCACCGAGCACATAGCCGAGCCCCTTGGCGTGCTCGCGGCCCCCGCCCCGGGAGTGGTCCAGGGCCATCCGGGCCGCGACTCCGAAGATTCCCGCGACGCAGAGCGCCGTGACGGTCCAGGCCACCCACTTGAGGACCGTCAGCAGTCCGTCGGCTCCGGGCGGCGCCGCGCCGCCGCCGACATCCGGAGGGCCGGAGGGCACCGACCCGGCGGCGATCCGGGTGAGCTCCTGTGAGGCGGCCGAGGCGGCCGCCAGCAGAGTGGACATGCGGGATTCCCCTTCAGGCGGGTCGGGTGAGTCGGGTCAGATCGCGTGCCAAGGGCGCGCATTCCTTGGGGAGATGGGTCAGCGCCGACTCTCCGAGCCGCCACTGCTCCACCCACGGGATCTCCCACAGCCGGGGCACGGCACCGGAGACGAGGTACAGCAGGTCGCGCAGGGCCTTGGGGCGGCGTCCGGGGGCGTCGGCGACGACGACCAGGCCCAGTAGTTCGACTCCGGTCACAAGTTGTGACGCCCACTGCTGGGCGGCGCTCTGCACGGCCTTCAGGCCGCCCGCGTCGGAGCGCGCCACGAGGACGACCGGTTGCGGCGTCCCGGCCGCAGGCCAGGCGCGGCCCGCGTCCCGGCCGCCGGGTACCGCCTGCTCCAGGGTGCTGACCCCGGCGCCCCCGTGGACGCCCAGCCACCACCAACCGTGCCCGGTGTCCTGTCGCTTCGGGGCGACGGGCAGCATGCGGTCCGGCCAGGGCACGCCGCCCTGGGGCGCGGTCGGGCCCGTCACCGGTGTCGGAGCGTCCTGAACCGATCGCCGCGGCTCCCCGTTGTTGCCCCCCGAAGGGTGGGCCGGAGTCGTCGGAGAAAGCCAGGGGTTGGAAGCCGGCACTTCCCCGGCCATGGCCTCTCCCTTCGGCGGCGTTCTCGACGCCGCGCTCGAACTCATGAGTGGTCACGTGGTTCCACGTGCTGGATTTCGGACTGCGGACCCTCATACGGACTTTCGCCGGAACTGGTTCAAGAGGGGGTGCGGATGCCCGCAACCGCGTTGAGGGTGGCCGGGGGTGTCGCAGCCGGCCTGCTCGCCATGCTGGTCGGGCTGTCCGTCGTGGCGGCCGCCGAGGAGGAGGAAGCCGGCGCTCCGGTCGGGCTGGTGACCACGCTCGACTCCCGGAGCGTCCCGCCGGAGTACGTGGAATGGGTGGAGCGCGCCGGACGCGAGTGCGCCGAGGTGAGCGCCCCGTTGATCGCCGCACAGATCGAAGCCGAGTCGGGCTGGAACGCCGGCGCGAAGAGCGGCGCCGGGGCGCAGGGGCTGAGCCAGTTCCTGCCCGGCACCTGGAAGACCTGGGGGGTGGACGCCGCAGGCAGGGACGGGAGTTCCGAACCGGACGGGACCGCTGATCCGTTCACCCCCGGCGACGCCATCATGACCCAGGCCCGCTACGACTGCTGGCTCGCGGGGAAGGTGGAGCCGCTGGGCAGGGGCGGGGACCTGACGAGGCTGATCCTCGCCGCCTACAACGCGGGACCGGGCGCGGTCCAGGAGTTCGGCGGGCTGCCGCCGTATCCGGAGACGCAGAGCTACGTCACGAGGATCATCACGGCGATGACCGGCTACTCCGGCGACATGGCGGACGAGGAGGGCGGTCCGTTCGGCGACCGCGTGGTGGCCTACGCCAAGAAGTGGTTGGGCACCCCGTACGCGTGGGGCGGCGGCGGCCCGGAGGGCCCGAGCCGGGGCTTCGCGCAGGGGGCGAACACGGTCGGGTTCGACTGCTCCAGCCTGGTGCAGGCAGCCGTCTACCACGCCAGCGGCGGCCGGACGCTGCTCCCTCGCACCTCGCAGGCCCAGGTCACCGTGGGCAAGCCCGTGGACCGCGACGCGCTGCGGCCGGGCGACGTGATCGGGTTCGACCTGCACGGCAGCTTCGACCACATCGGCATCTACGTGGGAAACGGGCAGTTCATCCACGCGCCGAAGACCGGCGACGTGGTGAAGATCAGCCGGCTCGGTGACAGCTACTACACCAGCAGGCCCCAGAAGGTGAGAAGGTTCGGATGACAGCACTTGGTCGGCGCGCCGGGACCGCGGCGGCGGTACTCACGCTCACACTCGCCGCCACCCTGGCCGGATGCGGCTCCGACGACGAGGGCGCCGCCGCGTCCGAGGGCGCCACGCGGCAGCCGGGCGCGGGGGCTTCGCCCTCGGCGTCGCCCTCGACCTCGCCCTCGGCAACGTCCGCCACGGACGGAGGCGACTCGCACCCGCCCTCCCCCGGCAGTTCGACGGAGGCGGGGATGAAGAAGCGGGGCACCCCCAAGGGCGGCGTCCCCAAACCCGGGGACGTGGACGGGAGAGACGCCGACGAGGTCGCCGAGGGAACGCTCACCGCGATGTGGACGCACGACACCACCGTCGACGACGGGCCCGGGGACGCGGCCCGGCGGGCCGCGGACGCCGGCTGGCTGACCCGCTCGTACGCGCGGCAGCTCGCCGACCACCGCGGCGGCTCGGCACCCGGTGCCCAGTGGCGGCGGTGGGCGGACCACCGGGCCTACACCACCGTCGCGTCGGAGCGGACCGAGGACGCGGCGAAGCCGACGGACACCGACACCGTGGCCTGGCGGCAGCTGACCGTCACCACCACCCCGCACGGGCGCGACGGCTGGACGCGGAAGCCGGCCTCCGTGGTGGCCTACGTGCACCTCGTCCGGAAGTCCGCCGACGCGGTCTGGCGGGTCGCCGACGTCACCGTGCGCTAGCACCGGGGAATCTCACCAGAAAGGGAACTCCATGCCCACCACCTACGAGCCCGCCGAGGTACCCGGCTGGCCGGCCTACGCCTTCGTCGTGCAGGCCGACGGCCGCGTGACCGTCTCCGGTCCGCTCCTGCCGGGGTCCGAACACCCCACTCGGGCGTCGGCCGTGGACGTGGTGGCCGGAGCGGCCGCGGGGCTCGGACGGCCGGTGCGGGCCCAGGCCACCGAACGGGACGGCACCGTGTGGCACCTGGTGATCTCACCGGACGGAGCGGTCGGCGAGCTGTCCGTCGGCGCCCGGCAGGGCAAGGCGTCCAAGAAGCGCGCCGCGCCCTCTCGCGCCCGCCGTCCGGACCCCGGTCAGGCGCAGCCGGCACCGGAGTCGGCCGGCGCCGCGCCCGACGCGGGAGCGACCACCCCCGAAGCCCTCTCCGAGGCCGTCGCCCGCCTGGACGCGTACGCGGCGGCGGGCCGCGCGGACGAGGCCGAGACCCTGGCCGCCCAGCTCGACGAGCACGCCGCGAACGCGCTCGGCCTGTCCCACCCCGAAGCGCTGCTGGTACGGGAGACGCGGGCACGGATCACCCGCCAGGCCGGAGACGCCGTCGGCGGAGTGCTGCTGTACCGGGACGTCGCCGAACGCTGGCACTACCGGGGTGACCACGAGCAGGCCGAGGCGGTCGCGGACCGCGCCCAGGCGCTGTGGCTGGAGATCGCCGACCTGGCGACGGCGGTCGCGGCCGGGGTCTCGGTGGTGCGCATGCGCAACCAGATCCCCGGGGAGGGAGGCGGCGCGTTCGCGGCCGCGGTGGAGCACCAGGCACGGCTCGAAGCCGCCCGGGACGCGGCCGCGGGCGCCGCCGCACCGCGCCGCGCGGCGGCGCGGTAGCGGGGAGTTCGCAGTCGGCCCGGCCCCGGTGCGGACATCGGTACCGCGGGGCGGTACCGAGGAGCGGTGGGCGTTCAGGCCGGGGCGGGTCTGCCGACGCGGGACCGAGGTGGTGGCGGGCTCGGCGCCCGGGGCGTCGGCGTGCGAGACTCTCGCCCGGGCCGGAGGGCCGAAGTGCCGTTGCTCCCCGAGTCCGCGAACCGCACCGCCCCCCGAGGAAGCGACCACATGAGCGAGACCGACCGGCGTGAACGCTATGCGACAGCGCTGTACCGCACCCTCGGGTACAGCGCCGAGCGGCACCCGTGGGCGGGTCTTTCCGCGGCGCGGCGCGCGGTCTGGTACACCCGGGCCGAGGCCGCCATGGCCGTCGCGGACGAGGAGATCGCGGAAGCGCTGCGCACCGCGGACTGAGCCGCAGCAGCGCCGCGGCGCAGGCCACCGCCCGGCGGGCCGCGCGGCCCGCCGAACCCCCGCGCCGGTGGAGAGGCGCGCGGAGGCACACGTGGCTCAACGCGGGCGGATGCGTGGGCGGAGCCGGAGCCCGCGGCGCGACGGCCGTGCTCCGCCGGGCCTGAGCGCCTACCGCAGGGCGCCGCTGATCACCCACAGGTGCCCGAAGGGGTCGCGCACCCGGCCCTGTCGCTTGCCGTAGGGGCGGTTCTCGACGGGGATCACCAGTTCACCCCCCAGCCGCACCATACGATCCGCCGTGGCGTCCGGATCGGGCACGTGGACCGTGAGGAGGACGGGTGAACCTCCCAGCGAAGCGGGATCGTGCCATCCCCAGTCCGGAACGCTCTGCGCCAGCGCGAGGGTCGTGGACCCCACGGTGAGTTCGGCGTGGTGCACGACACCGTCGTCACCGGCCACCCGGGTGGTCAGGACGGCGCCCAGGGCCTCGGTGCAGAAGTCGATCGCCGCGTCCGCGTCGGACACGAGCAGCTTGGGCATCAGTTCGTCGGTCATGCCTCGATGATCACGGAGAGGTGAGCCGGCGGCCTTGTAGATTCCGGCCCTCTTCCGCGAGCCACCCGGTCGGAGTCGTCCGCATGAGGTCCTTGAAGTCACGGACGAGGTGGCTCTGGTCGTGGTGGCCGCTCTCGGCGGCGACCCGCGCCCAGGAGTCGGCTCCGGCACGGGCCCGGTCGAGGGCCGCGGCCAGCCGCGCGACCCGGGCGGCGAATTTCGGGCCGATGC
This sequence comes from Streptomyces sp. WMMB303, assembly GCF_029351045.1. Classification (NCBI taxonomy): domain Bacteria; kingdom Bacillati; phylum Actinomycetota; class Actinomycetes; order Kitasatosporales; family Streptomycetaceae; genus Streptomyces; species Streptomyces sp. WMMB303. The sequence continues at coordinate 4,465,233 of NZ_JARKIN010000001.1, forward strand.
CGAGCGCACCGTGCATCACCTGCCGCAGCCGGCGCGGACTGAGGTGGACCTGTCGGGCCAGTTCGTCGACGGAGATCCGCCCCTCGCAGGCCTCGATGATCCACAGGGCCGCGTGCGCTTCCCGGCATACCTCGAGCCGGTACGCCCGGTCCAGCTGCCGGAGGAGACGCTCGCGCATGAGGGCCTCCCGCCGGGCGGCGGGCCGGGCCGCGAGTTCCTCACCCAGCCGGTGCGCCCACGGCAGCAGCACGTCGGCCCCCACCCCGCCCGCGTCCATCTCACGGGGCGGCACCGACGTCAGCCGGTGCAGGGCCGAGGGTGCCAGGTCCACGTACACCGTCGGCTGGTGGGGCCGCAGCACGAGCTCCGGGGTGCCGGCGCCGGGCCGCATCAGTCCGGCGACGACCGCCTGCAACTGCCGGACCTGCCCGTCGTACCGCACCTCCATCGGGGCGCCCAGGCTGACGACGAGCCGTCCACGCAGCGCGGGCAGGGCCCGGTGCAGGCGGGGAGGACCCACGTGCTCGCTCGCGGCGACCACACCGATCCCCGCCTCGCGAGCGGCCTGACGCAGTTCCACTCCCCCATTGTCGCACCGCACGGCGGAACCGGACCGGACCGACGGGCGCACCGGGGGCCCGGCAGCCGTCGGCCCGCCGTGCCCTGCGGGCGCGACGGGCCGACGGGGACGTCAGCTCCGGTGGCGGGTCAGCCCGCGGACCGGAAGGCCTTTCCGCCGGCGTTCGCGGTGGGGCCGTTGTAGAGACCGGTCGGGCTGGTCTCGGTGTTGAGGGCGAACCAGGCGTACCGCTTCACGAAGTCCAGTTTCTCCAGCTTTTCGGTGGAGGACTTGATGAAGGCGGTCTGCTGCTGTTCGTTCGGGTAGCGGGGAGTGCCCTGGGTGAAGTCGATGAGTGCGTACTCGGTCACCCAGACGGGCTTCTTGTACCGGTCGTGGACGCGCTTGACGTAGTCGGCCAACTGGTCGGCCGCGGCGGGCCCGAAGTCGGAGCCGTACCAGTGCACGGGGATGAAGTCGACCCGCAGCCCGCGCTTCTCGGCCCCCTTCATGAACCGGTCCAGCCAGCCGCCCGCCTTGTCGGCTCCGGTGGCGACGGCCGGGGCCCCCATCCGCAGGCCGGTCTTCTGCAGCCGGGGCCACAGATCCAGTGCCTGCTCGGGTGTCATATTGGCCTGCGAGGCCGAGTCGGGCTCGTTGAAGGCCAGCAGGTTCCTGCCCTCCTTCGCGGCGCTGTTCAGCTCGGCGTCGGTGACCGATCCGGGGCCCCAGATAGTCGGGACGAATTCGGCACCCTCGGGCTTGTCGACCCCCGCGCTGGAGGAGGCCCAGTTGTGGTACCAGTGGGCGCCGGAGTCCTTGAGCGCCTGGGAGGCGCCGCCGACGGGGTTGAGCGCCACGCCCTTGCCCTTTCCGGGGGCGGCGTCGTCGTGCCGGGGCTGGTCCTTGTCGCCCGGGCGCTGAGGGGCGGTGCGGGGCTTCTCGGTGCCGCCCCGGCCGTGGAAGGTGACGGTCAGGCCCTTGCAGTGGCTGCACTGGCGCACGACCTGGTTACCGCTCTCCGTGTCGTGCTTGGACCATGCGTAGGCGGTGGGGCACTGCTTGGTGAGCGCCTCGCTGTAGGCGGTCTTCGCGTCGCGGTTCGGGTTGACGCACACCAGCGGCTTGCCCGACTTCCCGTCCTTGGTGAGGTTCTCGGGCGGGCAGTGGGACAGCAGGTCGGTGGGGCAGCCCACCGCGGCGCACTCCCCACCGTTCTCGGGCGGGGTCACCCCGTCGGGGGTGATGGTGACCGCCGCCGAGACGGCGTTGACGTAGCTGACGTTGTACCAGGGTGCCGAGGAGTCGGCCGGATCGAAGTTGAACTCGGCCAGGCTGGTGGGCTGTTCACCCGTGGTGCAGTGGTCGGCGTAGGGCCCGCAGTCGCCCACGGCGCAGTGGAAGGTACTGCCCTCCTCGCCGCTGCAGCCCTGGCGGGCGAAGAACTTGCCGCGCCAGTGACCGGCCGAGGAGTGCTCGGGGATGGTGACGGTGGCGGACTGCCCGGGGTCCAGGACCGGCAGCCCGATGAGCGGCTGGGAGCCGTCGGCGTTGACCCCGGCTCCGACCCAGATGCGTTCCGCTGTCCGGTTCCGCAGGGTGACGGTGTGTTCCGAGCCGGACGCCGACGCTCCGGTGATGCGGTCCTTGCCTTCGGAAGGGCCGCGCAGCTCCGCTGCGGTGACGGCCGACACACCGGCGACGACCAGCAACAGGGCGAGTAGAAGGGGTTTGAACGATCGCAGTGATCGCAGTGATGTCAGTGGTCTCGCGCGCACAACACGCCTCTCGGGTCACCTCTCGGGTCAATTCGTCTGCGTACGCACGACGGATGCGCGCAGCGGACGGTTCACCGGCGGTCCGCAGCCGCCCGGGCGTCCGCGGTCGCCACCCGGCCCAGCGAACGGTCGAGTGCGGTCAGCAGGAGGTGGAGCGCACCGGCGCCGAGCATCACCCAGCCGAGCCGGTGCATGCCCGCGGTGTCGGCGCGCTGCCCGAAGGACGCGGCGGCCGCGGAGGAGGCGACCATCGAACCGATGTAGGCGAAGGTACGCAGCAGCCCGGCCGAGGACGCGGTGCGCTCGGGGTCGGCCTGGAAGTAGACGGAGTTCTGCAGGGCGAGGTTGTTCAGCCCCTGCGGGACGCCGAAGATCAGGGCTACCAGCACCAGCGTCCACAGTGCGCTCCGCCCGGTGAGCGTCAGCAGCACCGCACTGGCGGCGAGCTGCCCCAGCGCACCGACCACCAGCTTCCCCCGGACCCCGGCACGCCGTCCCGCGACGACGGCCACACCGATCGCCAGCAGGAACATGGGCATCTGCACCAGCCCGGCGTGGAAGGGCGTCAGTCCGTAGCCCTCCTCCGTCCACTGGCTGAAGCCGTAGAGAAAGGAGTAGGAGACCGTGTAGGCCAGCAGCGCCCGCCCGAACGTGGCCAGCAGCGGGGTGTTCCCGCCGAGCACCCGCAGGTCGATGAAGGGAACGGCGGTGCGCAACTCCCGTACTGCGAAGCCGGCCCCTGCCAAGGCGGCGATGACCAGCAGATACCAGTCGCGCAGGTGCAGGTTCATCAGGAACAGCAGCAGGGAGGTGAGCGTCGCGGCGAACAGGGCCATGCCGGGGAGGTCCAGCCGGGTGGCCGGACGCTCGCGGGGCGGGGTTCCGCTGTCCGCCCCGGGCCCGTTCTTTCCCGCCCCGGGCCGCGGCTCGCCCGTTGCGGACCGGGTTCGGGCCGGTTCCGTGGGCCGCGGCAGTCGGCGCAGGCCCAGCAGCACCGCCGCGACGGACAGCGGCACGTTCAGCGCGAAGGTGGCGCGCCAGCCGCCCGCCGCGATCAGCAGACCGCCCAGCAGCGGGCCCACGACGGCGACGGTCTGATTGGCGACCGCCAGTGCTGTCAGCACCCCGCGGGGGCTGTCCCGGCCGGTGCGTTCCGCCTCGCTGCGCACCAGGGCCATCGCGGAGGGATAGCCCGCGCAGGTGCCGAAACCGAGCAGGACCCGGGCACCGATCAGCACCCCCAGGTTCGGTGCCGCGGTGCCGACCACGCCGGCGACCCCGACCAGAGCAGTGCTGAGGAGGAAGAGCCGGCGCGGGCCGAAGAGGTCGATGAGCCGCCCCACGACCGGCTGCCCGAGCGCGGTGGCCAGGTAGAGGCCGGAGACCAGCCACGCCGTCTGCGAGGGAGGCGCGCCCAGCGCCGCGCCGATGGGCACGAGCGCGATGGAGATGATCGTCGAATTGACCGGGTTCAGAACCGAGCCCAGCAGCATCGGCGCCAGCAGCCGCCGGTCGAATCCCGGCCTGTCCGCCTGCCTCATCGCATCCGTTCCCGCCCTGGTCGTGGGTCGGCCGCTCCGGTCGCCCCTGGCCGCGAGCACGGCGCGGCACTCCTCTTCCGTGCGTCTGCCCCTTCACGGCGAGTTCACAGCGAGCGCGACGGCCACCGCCGCCATCGGCCGGTCCGCGCGGCTTCGGTCGGCGGCGAGGGTGTCGTCCTCCTCGCTCGGCAACCGGGCGGCACGTCGCCCGCCCCCGGGCGACGTCCTCGACACCGGTACGGTCTGCCGGACCGCGCCCCTCCGGGGCAACGGCTCCCCTCAGGGAGACCGCGTCGGATCGCGCCCGGGATTCTCTCGCTTCACTGTACATCTTTGTCGTTTCTTTAAAGCCATGGATTCAATCATCGCTTCTACTGGACCCCTGGACGGGCCTACGACGGCGGCCCACCGAAGATGTTGCGCGAAATTCCCAGATGCGGCAAATCGCGACATCTGAGCAAGCAGAGGAGGTTCCTGAATGGCCATGGACAACAAGACCCCGGATACATCAGTATCCGCCGGGGACGACAGTCGGCTGAAACGTGAATTCGGCACCGTGGGCCTGCTGTTCACCGCAGTCGGCTCCATCATCGGTTCCGGGTGGCTCTTCGGCGCACTCGATGCCGCTCAGATGGCCGGACCCGCCGCCGTACTCTCCTGGGCCATCGGCGCCGTGATGTTCATTTTCATCGGCATGACCTATTCCGAACTGGGCACGATGTTCCCGCACTCGGGGGGCGTGGCCCGCTACCCGCACTACTCGTTCGGCTCCTTCACCAGCTTCTCGATGGGCTGGGTCACCTGGATCGCGGCGGCGGCGGTGGCGCCTGTGGAGGTGCTGGCAGTCGTCCAGTACTCCACGAACTGGCTCTCCTGGCTCCAGCGGCTCGACGAGAACAACGAGGCCGTTCTGACCCCGGCGGGAACGGGTGTCTCCGTGCTGCTGATGGCAATTTTCGTGGCCGTCAACTTCTTCGGAGTCCGTTGGTTCGCCCGAATAAACAACGTACTGGTGTGGTGGAAGCTGGCCATCATTCTGCTGGTGATAGCGGTGTTCTTCGCGCTGGGCTTCACCACCGACCACTTCAGCATGGGCGGAGAGGTGGGCGGCTTCGCGCCCTACGGGGCACAAGGCGTCTTCTCGGCGGTGGCGAGCGCCGGTATCGCCTTCTCCTTCTTCGGATTCCGCCAGGGCGTCGAGCTCGCGGGCGAGACGGACAACCCGAAACGGAACGTCCCGCTCACCATGATCGGCTCCGTCGTCCTGTGCGGCATCATCTACGTCCTGCTGCAGATCGCTTTCATCGGCGCAGTGCCCACCAGCGCCATCAAGGCCGAAGGCTGGCAAGCGGTCGGCGCCCACTTCAGCTCGCACGGCGACGTCCTGGCCACCTTCGGCCCGCTCGCCGCCATCGCAGGCATTCTCGGCGCCGTCTGGCTGGCGGGGCTGCTCTATGCCGACGCCATCATCTCCCCAGGTGACACCGGGCTGATCTATGCCGGTGTCACCGCCCGCATCTCCTACGCCATGGGACGCAACGGCAACGCGCCGGCCGGCCTGGCGAAGGTGAACGCCACCGGGGTGCCCTGGGTCAGCCTGATTCTCGCGTTCGTGGTGGGCTGCTTCTTCTTCCTGCCGTTTCCGGGCTGGAGCCAACTGGTGGAATTCGTGACCAACAGCACCGTGCTCTCCTTCGGCTGCGGGCCTCTGGTGCTGCTGGCGATGCGCAAGCAGCTGCCCGAGCAGACCCGTCCGTTCAGTCTGGGCAAGCTGGGTCCGGTGGTGTCCTTCGTCGCCCTGTGGTCCACCAATCTGATCGTCTACTGGACCGGGTGGGACACCAACTGGAAGCTGTTCCTCGCCATCGGACTGGGCTATGTCCTGATGGCGGTGCACCACGCCACCACGAAGCAGCGCACACCCGCCCTCGACTTCCGGTACGGCTGGTGGGTGCTGGTGTGGTTCGCCGGACTGGCTCTCGTCAGCTACCTCGGCGACTTCCCGAAGGAGTCGGAGGACGCGGGGAACCTCGGCGTGCTGGGCCTCGGCCTCGGAGCCGCCGCCACCTTCGTCCTCAGCGGCCTGGTGGTCTGGCTGGCCCTGCGGTCGACGCTGCCCGCGGCCAGGGTCCGCGAGATCCTCGCGGAGCAGGACCCGCAGGACGCCTGAGCCCCCCACTCGTCCCGACCCCGCCGAGCGGGCGGTGCGGGCGCCCTCCACACGCCCGCACCGCCCGCTCGGCCGTCGTACGCGGAAGCGACGAGGTACGGGTCAGGCAGCCGCGAAGCGGTCCGGGTCGGCGGCGGCCCAGTCGGCGGCCCAGTCCTCCGGCGGGTCCTTGAGCAACTGGCCGGGGGCGAGCCACTCGTGCAGGTGCGCGGCGGAGCGGATGGTGACGGGGTCCAGGCGACGGCACAGCATGTGCGGCCCGAGATCGCTCACCGAACTCGCGCCCATGGCGGCCATGATCCGCAGGGCGCTGCGGACGGTGGCGTCCTGGAAGCGGTGCACGCGCGCCGACTTGTCGGTGACGTCGAGCGCCCGGGCCCGCCGCTGGTCCTGGGTGGCGACGCCGCTGGGGCAGGCGTTCGTGTGGCAGTTCATGGCCTGGATGCACCCGACGGCGAACATCATGCTGCGGGCCGCGTTGGTGTAGTCGGCGCCCTGGATCAGCCGCTTGACGATGTCGGCGCCGGTGGCCACCTTGCCGCTCGCGCCGATGCGGATCCCCTCCCGCAGTCCGGAGCCGACCAGCGCGTTGTGCACCGTCATCAGCCCCTCGGACAGCGGAAGCCCCATGTGGTCGCAGAACTCCAGCGGCGCGGCGCCCGTCCCACCCTCGGCGCCGTCGACGACGATGAAGTCGGGCGCGGTCCCCTCCGCGAGCATGGCCTTGCACAGGGCCAGCACATCGCGCCGGCTGCCGACACACAGCTTGGCACCGACCGGCTTGCCGCCGGCCAGCTCTCGCATCCCGGCGAGGAACCGCACCAGCTCGCGTGGCGTGGAGAACACCCGGTGGTAGGGCGGCGAGATCACCGTCCGGCCCTCCGGCACCCCGCGCACCCGCGCGATCTCCGCGTTGACCTTTCCGCCGGGGAGCACACCGCCGATCCCCGGCTTGGCCCCCTGGGAGAGTTTCAGCTCCACGCACTTGACCTGGTCGAGCGCGGCCTTCTCGGCGAACTGGTCCGGGTCGAAGTCGCCGTCCTCCGTGCGGCAGCCGAAGTACCCGGTGCCGATCTCCCACACCAGGTCGCCGCCGTGCCGCAGGTGGTAGTCGGATATGCCGCCCTCGCCGGTGTCGTGCGCGAAGCCGCCCAGCGCAGCGCCCTGGTTGAGGGCGAGGACGGCGTTGGCGGAGAGCGATCCGAAGCTCATCGCCGACACGTTGAGCAGCGCCATGTCGTAGGGCCGCGTGCACTCCGGACCGCCGACGCGCGCGGTCGGCGGCGTCTCGGGGACCGGCACCGGGCCCAGGGAGGGGGTCAGGAACTCGTAGCCCGTGGCGTAGAGGTCCCGCTCGCTGCCGAAGGGCTCCTCGGCGGCGGTGCCCTTCGCCCTCTGGTAGACGAGGTCGCGGGTGTCGCGGTCGTAGGGGCGACCGTCGTGGTTCCGCTCGATGAAGTACTGCTGCAGCTCCGGACGGATGCTCTCCAGCAGGTACCGCAGATGTCCCAGCACCGGGTAGTTGCGCAGCACCGCGTGCCTGCGCTGGAGGAGGTCGTACACACCGATCACGGCGGGCACGAGAAGCAACGCGGCGGGCAGCCACCACCACGGGGACTGCACGGACAGGGCGGCGGCCAGGACAGCCGCGAGCGCGAGAGCTGCGACGCTGAGAATTCTGATCACTGTGGAGACGGTCCCTGATCGGCGGCGAGGCGGCTGGTGCGGCGGCCGAGGCGCACCACGGGTGTCCTCGCCCCGGACCGCACGGCGCCGGGTGCCGACGTGATCACGCTCGCCGCCTCCTCCGTACGGCGGATATGGCGTGTGCGTCGGTCCGTGTGCCCTGCACGCAGAAGTTCACGCCTCCGAGACGGCCGGGGAGTCCCCGCCCCGGCCGGAGCCCCGGCCCGCGGCCGCCCGGCCGCGGAACAGCCTGCCGCTCAGCGACCGGGCAACCGCAGCGCCAGGGCAAGGGTGTCGTCCGGGTGCAGCACGACGGTGTGCATGTCCTCGGCGATCGCCTCGGGGATCTCCTCGATGGGGCGCCACCGGTGCCGGGCCGCGGAGTCGACCAGCCGGGCCTCGCCCTCCAGGGGGTCCTTGCGGCTCTCGGTCAGCCCGTCGGTGTACAGCACCAGCAGATCGCCGGGGGCGAGACGGATACGCAGCACATCCTCGCTGCCCGGCAGCGGGAAACCCACCCCGCGTCCGGCCACCTGGAGGTAGGAGGAAGTGCCGTCCTCGCGTACGACCAGAGCCGGTGGGTGGCTGCCGTTGGCGAGCAGCACCTCCCCGCGGTCGGGGTCCACCCGGGCGAGCAGGACGGTCGCCAGCAACTGGGCGTCGATACTGGCCAGGATCTCGCTCGCCCGCTCGACGATGGTCCCCGGCGGATGGCCCTCCAGCGCGAGCGTCCGCACGGTCTGGGTGACGTTCAGGGCGGCTCCGGTGCTGCGGACCCCGTGCCCCAGCGCGTCGACCACGGTGATGTGCACCGTGCCGTCGGGCAGCCGGAACCAGTCGTACAGGTCGCCGCCGGTGGGGGCGTCGGTGTCAGCCGGGGCGTAGTGCACGGCCAGCTCCAGACCGGGCACGCTGAGCGGTGCAGGGCGCAGCGCGTCCTCCAGCTCGCGCAGCATCTGGCCGTGGGCGCGGCGCAACTGCTCGTCGCGCTCCTCGAGCTGGACGTAGAGGGCCAGGACCCCGCTGTTGGTCTCCGCCAACTCCGCTTTCAGCAGGCGGTGCTCGGCCTCCACGGCGTCGCAGCGGTCCAGTACCGCGCGCAGTTCCTCGTGCACCACCTCGCATTCGGGGGCCGCCCCGCCGTCCGGAGGAGGCACGGCACCGTTCCCGGACGCGCGGGGCGGAAGGTGCCATTCCGCGGCACCGTCCGCGCCGGCCGTCGCGGGCAGGGGCAGTCCGTCGAGCTCGCGCCGGCCGGTCTGGCAGGCGGTGCCCACAGGCGCCAGGACGCACGCGAGGGTTGCGCCGCTTTCGGACGCCTCCCCCGCGCCCTCCCGCACGAGGCTGACCCGGACACCGCGGCCCTCGGCGAGCGCGTCCCGTGCCACGGCGGTGACGGACACCACCAGCCGGGCACGCAGTTCGGCCGGGAGACCGTGGGTCCGGGCGAGGCGGCGCACGGCCCGCCGCACCCCGCCCACTGTGGTCAGCTGCCCGCTCTCCTGTCTCGGCTGGTTCATCGCAGTCCTGTCAGTGCCAGTGCGGTGGCGTCGTCCCGGTGCCGACGGTGCCGGTGTGCCAGAGCCGCGGGCAGCAGCGGCGCCGGCAGTCCCGACAGGAACCGGGAGGGGTCGTGCGCCCAGCGGGCCTGTATACCGTCGGTGTGCACCACCGCCATCCGGTCGGGCGCCAGCGGCTCGGTGCGGACATGCGGGGTGGGGAGATTCCACCCGACGATCCCCGGGCGGCTCTCCATCCGCCGCGGGGTGCGGTCGTGGTGGAGCACGCAGACGCGCACGTTGCCGACCCCGCAGAAGTGCAGCCGGCCCGGTTCGAGGCGCACCAGACCGACGGCGGCGCCGCGGGTGTGCCGCAGAGCCCGGTGCATCTGCGTCATGAGCTCCGGGAGGGCGCTCTCCGGCGCCTCCCGCGCGATGCGCAGCGCCACGCGGGTGGCGCGGGCCGCGGCCTCGCCGTGCCCCAGACCGTCGACCACGGCGGCCGTCACCTGCCCGGCGGTGGCGTGCAGGGACCATCCGTCCCCACAGTGCTCCTCGCCCTCGGCGGGCAGGCAGATCGCGCCCGCGCGGTGGCCGGGCAACCCGTCCGGGCCGGACGGTTCGGCAGACCCTCCGGCCGGGGAGCCGCCGCCGCGGGGCGTCAACCGGGCGGAGGCGACGGTGCCGTCCGGCACCCGGGTGCGGATCACAAAGGCGTCCGCGAGCCGGCTGACCGCGCCCAGGCCGGTGCCGAGCGTGTTCGTGGTCGTGTAGCCGTCGGCCAGGCAGCGCTGCAACTCGCCCATGCCCGGCCCGCGGTCGACGGCCAGCACCTCGAATCCCTCGCCCAGCGGGAGGGGCTGGAGGTAGACGACGCCGTCACCCGCGTGCTTGTCCAGATTGCTGGCCAGTTCGCTGGCGACAGCGGCCGCCTGGTCCGGCAGCGAGCCGTCCAGCCCGCACCGCCGTGCCGTACGCCGGGCCACGTCGGCGGCGAGATGGACAGCGCTGTGGTGATCGATGCGCACCTGCGCCGTCGGCACGGCCCCGGACTCGCCTCCGCTCACCACTCGCTCCACCGTACGGCGGTGACGCTGGCTCCGCTGCCCGGTTCCGAGCGCACCTCGAACTCGTGCATGAGCCGCCGCGCACCGCCCAGACCGTGGCCCAGCCCCGCCCCGGTGGTGTACCCGTCGGCCAGGGCACTGGACAGGTCGTCGATCCCGGGACCCTCGTCCCGCACCGTCAGGCGTACCCCACGCCGGGTGCCGTGGTGCAGCAGCTCGATGGTCAGCGCACCCCCGCCGCCGTGCACATAGGCGTTGCGGGCCAACTCGCTGGCGGCGGTGACGACCCGCGTCTGGTCGACGAGGCTGAACCCGGCCCGCACCGTGGCCGCGCGCACCGCGTGCCGCACCAGCAGCAGGTCCTCGTCCGTGCGCACCGGATGGGTGGCGGTGTCGGCACCCTCCGCCGCACCGGGCGAGCCGCCGGCAGGCTCCGGCGCCCGCTCCCGGGGTTCCGCACGCCGACTCGGGATCGCCGCACCGGCGGCCCCCTCGCGCGCGGGGGCTTCCCGACCGGCGGCCGACCGCTCGCCGTCGGCGCCGCCGAAAGTCCTCACGTCGGCGGCTCCTGCATGCCGGAGGGCGAGTGGCGCCAGCCGAGGGCCGTCATGCCGTGCTCGGCGTTCAACGCCGTCTCCACGCCCTTCAGTTCGATGCCCAGCTCCACCAGGGTGATGGCCACGGCCGGCCGCATGCCCGCCACGACCACACGGGCTCCCAGCAGTTGCGCCATCGTCGAGAGTTCCATCAGCGCACGCGCAACGAAAGAGTCGATGATCTCCACGCGTGAGATGTCGATCAGCACGCCGCGCGCCCGGTCGGAGACGATGCGGTCGGTCAGTTCCTCGGCCAGCGCGAGAGCCGAGGAGTCGTCGAGTTCGTTGAGCAGGCCGGTGACCAGCGTGTCGCCCAGCCGCAGAATCGGTACCGGTCCTCCTCTCACGGCGCCGCCCGCACCTCCGGCGCCCCGGGCGCCGAAAGCGGCCCCGAGACGGTCCCGGACCCGTCCTCCCCCGTCAGCCGTACCGCGGTGGCCAGCGCGTCCGCCAGATTGGCGCGGGTGAGGATGTCCGAGAGGTCGATGCCCAGTTGGACGATGGTCTGGGCGATGGCGGGCCGGATCCCGCTGATGACGCAGTCGGCGCCCATCATCCGTACCGCCTGCACGGTCTGCATCAGATGCTGGGCGACGGAGGTGTCCACCGTCGGCACCCCGGTGATGTCGATGATGGCGACCGTCGCCTCGTGCTGCTGGATGGCCTCCAGCAGCGTCTCCATCACCACCTGGCTGCGCGCGGTGTCCAGGGTGCCGACCAGCGGCACGGCCAGGACGTGCCGCCACAGCCGGACCACCGGAGTGGAGACCTCCAGCAATTGGCGGCTCTGCCTGCGGATGATCTCCTCGCGGCCCTCGACGTAGGTCTCGAAGCACAGCACCCCGGCGGCGTCCAGCAGCCGGTTGAGCAGCAGGGCCGCCGCCAGCATGTCGTCGGCCGCGAGCGACTCCTGCTGCGCCGCCTCCAGCAACACGTCCTTCAGCGCCAGCACGGACAGCGAGATGGCGGTCGGCGAGGAACCCGCACGCGCCCGCCGCATCGACATGTCGCCCACCGCTTCACGCAGCTCCTGATGGGAGGCGACGACCCAGTCCGTGGCCAGCTCACTCGCCATCGCCTGGCGCAGCGCGGTGACCAGCGCGTCCGCCTCCTCGTGCAGGTCCTCCTGGGCCAGCCCCTCACTCAGCGAAACCCGCTCCACCTGCTGCCGCACCCAGCGGTCGGCGATCTCGTCGCCCCGCCGCACCAGCACCTCGCACAGGCGCTCGCGCAGGGCGGACTCGGTGACACTCATCAACGGACCCCTTCACTACACATTTGACTGTCGTACCCACCCGGGCACCGCACACCCACCGGAGCCCTCGCGGGATCCCGGACGCACAGAGCGGCACCGGGCGCGGAAACGGCACCAGGGGAACGGGGGAGGTACTCGCGCGCATCAGCCCGACGGGCGCCGGCCCGGACCGGTTCTGTACCTGTCCTCGGCGGCCTCGGGCGCTCTTCTCACCAGGGTGCGGGCAGGGCCCGGTCGGGAGGGCGCGGCAGGAACTCTGTGGCGGCGGCACTCATGAAAGGTCGATGCTCCCGTCTGCTGACCGGTGGGGGGACGGGAGGAAGTCGACGCGACCGCACGCCACAGTCCGCTCCCGCGGATGGTGTGCCTGCTGTCTAAGCACGGAGTTGCTGCGTTCGTAGCATCTCACACGCCGCCCGGCTCCCCCGGCCGGGGCGCCGACGCCGGCGGGGCCGGGCGAGCTATGCGGCGGCAGCAGCCCTCCCACGGGCAGTCTCCAGCTCCTGGACATGCTTGCTCATCCGCACGCTGAGCCTGCCGTAGGTGAGGAACACCGCGCCTGCGACGGACACCGGGACGGACAGCCCCAGCAGCACGACCGCCTCGGGCCAGTCCCGTTCGTCCGCGCGGGGGGTCTCCGTCCCGCCCTGATTGGCGGTTCCCGCATCGGTGGACAGCCGCGGCTCGCACTGAAACGACTCATCACTGAAGCGGCGCTGCACCTCGTAGGACATCGTGAGGAGCACACCGCACCAGATCCACAGAACGGCCGCCACCATCAACAGCACAATCCCCAAGTTCCCTATTCTGTCGCTGCGTTCGCGGAACCGGTTGCGGATCACGTCCGGATGCATGCGGGGGAAGGTACCACCGGGCTCAGCGGTGCGGACGTGGTCTCCCTGCAGTCGGCGGGCCCGTCGGCGTGACCCGGTGCAGCACCGGCACGGGCGTGCGCCGGGTACCGGGAGCCGTCGGCCCGGGCGACGAAGCTCCGACCGGGACGGATCCGTGCCCGGGCCCGCGCCCGTCACCCCGGAGCGAAGTCCGGCACTCGCACCGGCCGTGAACCGTTTCGGAGCGACTCGGCACCGGCCACGCCGACGAGCGAGGCGGCCACCGCGGGGCGTACCGGGACCAGTGGCGGCTCCCCGCCTTCCATGGTGGCCCGGAACGCCTGGAGGACGCGCACCGTGCCCTCGGCGTGCCGCTCCACCGGCCGCCCGCGCACAGTGAAGGGTGGCGGGACCCTTTCTTCCTCATGAGTGACACCGTCATCGCGTGTCCAGGCCTCGGCACGGACGCGGACGGACCAGGACCGTTCGCCCGGTGCGCGGACGGACTCGGCCAGCGCCCGGGTACCGCGGACGGAGAGCCAGCTCCAATGGCTGTCGGGCTCTCCCTGGAGGAAGCCGTGGCGGGTGACGGCCAGCGCGCCCGTGGACAGCCGGACCACCATGACGACGGCCTGATCCGGACCCGCCTCGTCCGCCCGGAACGCCGTGACCTCGACCGGCCAGGCTCCCGTGACCGCCAGCACGGGCGAGACCGAGTGTGTGCAATAGGCCGTCGCGGCGATACGGGCGCGCCAGCTTTCGGCGTCGCCGAGGAGTCCGGTGATGCCCTCCGGTGACATACCGTGCAGGTAGTCGGCCTCGATCAGGCTGATCCGGCCGACCTCTCCGGCCTCGACCGCCTCGCTGATGACACGGACGTGGGGGTGGCAGACGTAGTTCTCGGCAAAGGAGTAGGTGGCGGTTGACCGTTCCGCCGCGGCGACCAGCAGCCGTCCCTCTTCCGTGCCCGTACAGGCCGCGCACTCGGACAGAACGTGCACGCCCCGCTCCAGGAACGCGATCGCCAACGGCGCGTGTGCGTCGAAGTCGTTGGCCAGGACGACCCCGTCCAGGCGCAGGTCCAGAAGATCCTCCCACCGGTCGGTGAGCGGCACCTGGGGCAGTTCCTTCCTCGCCGCATCCCGCCGATCGGCGTCCCGGTCGCAGGCGGCCACCACCCGCATGCCGACCCGCCGGGCCCAGCCCGCCAGGAACAGCCCTCTCCGCAGCCCGATCACTCCGATACGCATGCGCACATGATCTTCTGCCGCACCGGTCTCACGGCAAGCTGATTTCCGGCAGCCGCCCTCCCCGCGACCGGGAACAGGTGCCGGTGATGCTCATACTGGCAGGTGAGTGATGGCGCCTGTCCCGCGGGGCTGTGGGGAGAGGCGCCATCGATCGCCCGGCGGAGCGTGCTCCTTCCGGGATCGGGAGGAGCACAGCCCGTTCGGTGTCGGCATGCCCCGGCCTGAACCGGATCGGTCGTTCCGGAGGCTCATGGCAGTTGCTGTCGCGCGCCGGTCGAAAGCTGCGCCGGCACCAGTGCGCTTGCCGAAAGCAGATGACACGCTTCCGGCAAGCGCCTTGATGCCTCCCCCCGCAGGCTGCTCGGGCGCGGCATCAGCACCGTTTCGTGCTGCCCCCGTCGTCCAGGTGCTCGTTCCAGACCCAACCGTTGACCGAGGTTCCCGCAGCCCGCACGTGGGAGCACTTGTTGCCGCACTTGTTGACGACGTAGCAGTGGTAGTACACCTTCACCCCGGGACCGGCCACCACCACGGTGCCGCACGCCCCGTAGGGGCCGGCCTGCATCCGGGTGAAGGTCGTCGTCCCGCCCGCTCCCGCGTCCGTGTTGGAGTGGGCACAGGAGCAGTCGACCGCGTCGGCGGACGGAGGCGAGGCCGCGCTGCCCGGCGTCGCACCGACGACTGTTCCCGCCAGGGACAGCCCCGGTGCCCCGACTGCGGCGGCTGCCTTCGCGATGCACCGGCGGGCGATCCTGAGCGTCTCATCGCTCTCCTCGGTGTTGGCGGCGGTACCGCAACCGAGTCTGGTGGGCGATTCGGTGGCCATGGAAGGCATTCAGTGATGACTTGTCGCGCTCGGCGATAGCCTGGCGGGCATGGTTGCAGGTCCAGCGGGAGCCGCAGGGAGCGTCGGTCCGACAGTTCACCAGGATCCGACCTTCCACCAGTTGCGGCTGTTCCTGTTGCTCGCCGAGGAGCGGCACTTCGGACGGGCCGCTGCCCGTGCGTTCGTCTCCCAACCCGCGTTCAGCAAGCAGTTCCGCGCGCTCGAGCACCGGCTCGGAGTCGAGCTGGCGGAACGCGACGGCAGATCGTGCCGGCTGACCGCTGAAGGCACGGAGCTGGTCGGGTACGCGCGGACGGCGCTGGAGGCGCGGGCCCGCATGGCGGAGTTGGCCTCGTCCTCCCGGCTCACGGTGCGGCTGGGGGCGATCGGGGCCGAGACGGCCATGCCGTACACCCGGGACGTGCTGGGCCACCTGGCACGCCACCATCCCGATGTGCGGGTGGAGATACGCAACGTGGACTTCGTCGAGCAGGTACAGGCCCTCGCCCGCGGGGCGGTGGACGCCGCCTTCCTGCGGCCGCCGCTGCCGCCCGACCTGGAGGGGGTGACCCTGGCCCACGAGCAGCGGGTCGCCTGCCTGCCGGCCTCGGACCCCCTCGCGGAGCGCGACTGCGTCGACCTCGCGGAGCTCCGCGAGCACACCGTGGTGGACGTACCGCCCGAAGTCCCCCGGATGTGGTGGGACTACTGGACCGCCAACCCGCGTCCCGACGGCACACCCGTGCGCTTCGGGGCCGTCTGCCGGGACCTGGAGGCCGCCCTGCTCGCGGTGGCTCAGGGACAGGCCATGCTGTTCCTCCCCGAGGCGGCCGGCACTCTCTACCGACGTCCGGGGCTCGCCTATGTGCGGGTCCGGGGGCTTCCTCGGACCACCGCCGCCCTGGCCTGGCAGACGGCACGCCGGGACGACCCGGCAGTCGCGCTGGTGCGGGAGGCGACATGTGCGGTGGTCGGCCGGCAGGCGTGGCGGATCCCACCCGGACGGTCCTGAGTGCGAACGGGCGCCAGGCACCAGGCAGCGAACAGCCGTCAGGCGACGGCGTAGCCGCCGAGGGCGGGTTCGACGAGGCCGAACGCGTCCGCGGCCGCTGCAGTGATCTCGGTGCGGATCCGCGCTTCGTCCTCCCCGACGAGGGTGAGGCGCTGGATGCGGTCGAAGAGGATGCGGTGGACCGCGCCGAGCAGTCCGGCGGCGGTGCGTACGCCCACGTCGTCGGGTTCGGCGCCGGTGGCCTCGGTGAGCGCTCTGGCCAGGGCGGCTTCGCGCAGGTCGTGCAGTTCGCGCAGCCGGGCCGTCAGGGTGGGGCTGTCGGCCACCATGCGCGCGAACTCGGCTCCCGAGAACCCGGCGACCGGATCGGCGGCGGCTACCGCGTCGCCGAAGGCACGTCGCAGCGCGGCCAGCGCCGACTCGCCCGGCCGCCGGTCGGTGACCGCGCGGGCCAGCGAGGCGATGAAGGCGTCCTGGTGGTCCAGTGCCAGGTCCTCCTTGCGCGGGAAGTAGTTGGTGACCGTCTTCTTCGCCACCCGCGCGGCGGCGGCGATCTCGGCGATGGAGGTCTGTTCGAAGCCCTGGGCGAGGAACAGCCGGGTGGCGGAATCGGAGATCAGCTGACGGCTCTCCTGTTTCTTCGTCTCACGGAGTCCGGGCTGCGGCGTCGGCGGTGCGGTGCGGGTGGCCATGGAAAAATCTTACACCGATAGCATTTTTATGTTGACCCCCTTCTTCGTTCATAGTATTTTTACACTGGTAGCAAGATTCCTCGCCGCCGCAGATCCCCGCGATGGACTCCCGCCACTCCCCGCTCGACTCCCACTCCTGCTCCCAGTGGCCCCCTGACCGCCCCGCGCGCATGTGCGCAGTACCGAACAACTGCTCAGCGCCGCCGAGGCCCGCCTTCACGTCCACGTCCGTTCCCCGCTCATCAGGGAGTGCTTTGCCCACCTCGACGTCCCCCGCCCCCATGCCCAAGCTGCCGACCCTCACCACCCAGGCAGAACACCTGATCGCGCTCGGCGTGCACGACCCGGCCCGGCTGCCCACCCACGTCCTCCGATCCTTCGCCGCGGAATCCGCCGCCGACGGCGCCCTCCTCGCCGTCCACCCCGACCGGGTTCCGGCCTCCGCGCTCGCCCCGCTGCTCCGCCACGGGGACAAGCCCGGCTTCGTCGTCAGCGACATGACCGACGTCGACCGCTTCACCTCCTGCGGCATCGACCTGCCCGACGCTCCCCTCTACCTCGCCGCCGGCATCGACCGCGGCGACCATATGGCGAACTGGAGCCCGGAGGAGGCCCTGCCCGCCCTGGCCGAGCAGGGCCGTACGCCCCTGCTGCTCACCGAGGGCATCCACTGGGTGCTCAACCAGCCGGCAGCGCTGGAACGCAACCGATGCTTCATGACCATCGGCTCCCGGCTGCGGAAGCCCGACGGCACCCTGGACGCCCGCACCCCGGCCCTGTGGCTCAGCAACGGCACCGGCCGGGACGGGCGGGAACGCCGCGGAGCCCCGAAGGTCGGCTGGTGCTGGTGGCGCAACCGGCACACCTGGCTCGGTTTCGCCTCCACGGAGGGGCGCAGAATCTAGGACCTGCCCTGTCCGACAGATGAACGTCGACGGCCTTGGCGGGCCTCGAAAGCGCACCTCGTTCCGACACAAGGAGTTCACCACACCGATGGCCATGCACCTGGTGATCGAGAGCGGCCGGATCGTTCGTATGCACCTGTACGAGGACCCGCTGACCGTCACCGAGGCGTTCAACGCAGGTTGAGCGGAAGGCACTCGGGGCCTCCATGACCCGAGGCGGATCCTGACCAGACACTCGCACTCCCACCGGAGGGTGCACTCATCGGCAGACGTTCTTGTGGACAGGACCCAGGGCACGGTAGGGAGCCAGGAAGGAGTGCAGGGCTGACAGCAGTTCCTGCGAGGTCTCCTCCGCCGGAAAGTGACCGCACTCCGGGATGAACAGGCTCGTGACGTCGTCCCCCGCAATCTTCATGGTCGCTCCGACCGCCGCCCCGAGGTTCCGGGCGGCGCCGATCGCCAGAACAGGAAGTGTCAGACGGCGGGTTTTGCGTTCCTCGTTCTGCGCGACGGTCTCGTCGAGCGCACGGTAGGGCTCGAAGCTGGCGCGCAGCGCTTCGGGACCGGCGGTGAGGGCGTCGACGTAGTGCCGGACCGCGTGGTCGGGCAGGGGATGGACGGCCTTCGCGTGAACTGGTAGCCGAAGAAGCGGTGTTCACGCCCCTCGATCAGTTGCTCATTGATACCGCTGAGGCGGTTGAAGGCGAAATGCCACAGACGGTCGTTGGCTTCATTGCCGCTGAACAGGGGCGGCGACGGGGTCAGGCCGGGGATGGCGGCCTCCGCGACGGCCAGCCGGGCGAGCCGTCACTCTCCGAGAACAACATCATCCCGGCTGCCGGTTGGCCACCGAGTCCGGAGCCCAACCGGTGGGGCAGGCCACCAACCCGCGCAGCAGTCCCAAGCGTAGGGGCGCGTACCGGCTGCATGGGGAAGCCCCCGGCCGGCTGCCGGGGGCTTCGCAGGCGCCTGTCAGTAGTACGGGCTGTCAAGCGCGCCGGATGTCCGGCAGTACACGCCGTCATTGCAGATTTCGACAGTCATGTAGGAGGTCGGGTCCTCCCCCCTGAAGCCCAGGCCGTTCCAAGCCTTGTATCCCCCGTGGCAGCCGCTCTTGTTGTAGTGCCACGGACCCTTGTACGTGTACCAGGTCTGATTGCTGTAGCTGTACTGACGAGCCTTGATGCGAACCTTGGCAGCGTGTCCGTCGCACTTCGTGTCCGCGACGGACATGCTGACGGTGGCCCTGTACTTGTCGTGGAAACTGACCGTGGCGCTTCCGCAGGCCCCTACGAAGCAGACGTCCTGCCGTACCGCGTCGGCGCTGGCGGACGCGGAGCCTGTGAGGCCGGCCATGGTCAGGGTGGCGACACCGGCGGCGACGGTTGCTGCACGTGCCATTCGCTTCATTGCTTCCCCCTCAATCGGTCGTTGCGGCAATGACTTGAAGGTAGAGGCTTGTGCTTCTCAGGTCGTCAAACCGGAGATTGACAGCGAAGAGACAACTTGCGCGGTACAACCGTCTGGAACCGTTGCGGTATGGACGGGCAGCCGTCGACCGTGTCCGGTCCGCCTGGTCAGTCGTCGTACGCCTGCACGCAATCAGGTTGGGCCTGGGCGGAGCAGCGGCCGCAGCAGCACACCGAACAGGGCGGGCGCCGTGCAGGCACGTGGCGTACGCCGCCGGGTATCGCGGGGTGCGCAGGCGGAAGAACCACTTGGGGTGCGATGGGCGGAGCCTGGATGTCCTCACGCACCACTCACGACGGCACGGGTGAAGCTGCTGGGAGTTCCTCGCTTCCGCCGAAATCGGTGCAGCCCTTGTTGCCCGACTTCAGCTCCCAGCACGCCCTGACCTGCTGAGGGGTCGGAGCACCCAGCATGAAGGTGAACGCCGCGAGATTGGCGTCATCCGGTACGACCTCGTCGTACGTGCGATCGTCTTTCCGCACGAGTTCGATCCGGTCGCCGGGCGTCGCGGACTTGATGCGCGCCCAGGCGGCACGGCATGCGCTGCTGTAGCGCACCTCGACGTAGGACTTCTCCACCCGTTCGCTGGCCGCTGTCCACGCGTCTCCGCCACAGCCCTTGTCGACAGGGTCCTTGCCGTTGCACGAATCCCCGTGGCAGCTCACCTGCACGTCCTTCACGGGAGATTGCGTGGCGTTCGTTCCCGCGGAACTCCCGTTCTCCGCCTCCGACGTCCTCTCGCCGGAGAAGGCGAAGGCGGCGAGGACGGCCGCACCGGTGAGAAGAGCTCCCAGCCCGGCGAGGACAGCTGTGCCCATCGGTCGGCGTGGACGTCCAGGGGTCTCACCTATTGGCGCCCTTCCGGGCCCGGCCGGCTCTCGGGGCTCGGCCGGTGCGGTCCCCTCATCCTCTACACCTTTCCGGCCCGCTACGTCCGTCTCCTCCGTCTCACCGGCACTGTCCTCACGCCTCGTCCTGCCTCTGTCGCTCCACGTGGCCTCCGCGAACTCCCACAGGGCCAGCAACTGCTCCGGGTCCGTACCCGCCCGGGTGGCGAGCGCTTCGACAGCCTGGGAAGGCGGGAGCTGACTCCCGTTGAGGCAGCGCTCCCAGGACGACTTGCTGTAAGCGGTGGCTTCAGCGAGCTGAGCGAGCGTGAGACCTGCCATGTCCTTGGTACGGCGCAACTGCTCGACGAAGCGCCGCACATCCAGTTCGAGCGCTTCGGGCAATGTCTTCCACCCACTCATCGACCCTGTGGCCCCTCTCTGGTCGTCCCGTCCGTTGACCGCGTCGGCCGCGGCGCGCTGACAATTGTCCATAGCTCCTGCTCACCTGTCCCGCTTTCCTGTCCCGGGCAGGGCAGACAACAGTCGCCAGGCGGGGAGAGGATGTCCTCATGTCTCAACGCCTGGTTCGTCTCCTCACCCTCTTCGTGACGCTCGCCGGAACGGGCTGCTCCGCCGACGGCAGCGACGCCTCGCCCAAGGAGAAGGCCAGCCCGCGATCTCCGTCGGTGGCGGGAGGTCATGTCTATGTCCGTGGCGGCGGCACAGTCACCGACGACTGGGACGACGAGGGCCTTCTCGGTGAGAACCTTCCCGACCGCAGTGACCTGGCGGCAATGTGGCAGACAGTCCTGTGGGCGGACGGATATCTCAAACGCTCCAGTATCGACTGCCACTATTCCAAGGCCACCCGCCGGGCTACGCGTGCCTGGCAGAGCAATCACGCGCTGCCCGCCGACGGCATCGTCGGCCCGCGGTCCTTCGGGCGGGCGACGGAACGGCTCGTCCGGCGCGGTGGAATGACCGTCTTCGAGGGCGAACGGCACGACGTCCCCTTCAAGCTGGCCCACGACGGAAAGTACCTGGTCGAGGACTCCGGCACCTACAAGCCGCTGCGGCGGGACAGGCCCACGCTGCGGGTGTGCGACAGCGCCAGGGAATGAGCGGTGGCCTCCTCAGTCCGTCCAGGCCCGCTTCCCGGCGTCCACGCAGGAATGCCTGGCCTCGATGACAGCGCACACCTGCACGTTCGAGCCGAGATTCTCGGGCGCCGGCGCCATTGCCGTACGTCCGCTCGAGTCCTCCCACCACATCTGTCCGGCACCGGGGGCACTCAGTGAGATGCCTTCTACGTCCTCGGCGGGCGTCACCGCACCCCAGACCGCTACGCACCCGGTGCTGTGGAAGACCTCGATGCGATGGTGCCTGATGTCGTAGCGGCCCACCACCCGCCCGTCCACCTGGCAGCCGGCCTGTACCGGGTCACGCCCTTCGCACGCCTTTCCTCGGCAACGCGGTTGTACCCCGTCGGCAGGGCCGGCAGCCTCGGGCGGGAGAGGATAGGGCCAGTCAGGCCGTCCGATCCCGCGTCCTGACGCATCCGGTACGGACGCCAGTAATACAAGCGAGGCGAACGCGACCGACCATCGGGCTGCTCGGGTGGCAACAGACCAGCCGCTGGGGCGGCCCAAGGTCCGCCGGCCACTCAGGTCTGCTGTACCGGACGCCACTTCGCCGGACGTGGCAGGAACCGGCGAAGTGGCCGGGACATCAGGAGCAGCAGGGCCGGCCGGGGCCGTCGGCACGGGCTTGGTCCGCGCACGGCGGCGGTTCGACTCCTCCCACGCCTCGTTCGCCGACTCCCACAGGACGCTCAGCCGCACCAGCAGGCGGTGGTCGGTCCCTGAGAGCTTCGCCAGTGCTTCCGCCGCCTCCCACGGCGGGAAGGTCACCGCGCTGAGGTAGCGCTGCCAGGTTGACGCGCTATAGGGGGTCTTGGCGGCGAGTGCGGTATAGCTCAGGCCGCCGCGGTCCTTGAGCAGTCTCAGCCGCTCCACGAGCCGACGCACTTCCGGCCGCACGTCCTCCGGCAGTGGGCGCCAGCGTCCCATCTTCCTCTCCCCTCCCCAAGCGCGCCCCCGACACGCCGGGCGCCGCACGCCCGGGCCCGCACCGTCCCAGTGTCCCCCACCGTATTCACCGGGCCGGCCCAGCGTCCCACGGGACTGTCATCCCGGGCCGCATCGTTGCTGGTCACAGCGCTGGTTTCCCATCGTGACCCGGGTTGGGGCCATCGCCTTCCTCCTCCGCAGGTCGCGGCGCAGGCTTGGTCACCAAGCCGGTCAGGCGGCGCGACCGGCCGGGATGAACAGGAACGGCGGAACAGAAGCGGGGGCAGGGGTGTATCGGTTTCACGTACGGGTGCTGGGGAGGCTGGAGCTGGACCGGGACGGTGTGCCCGTGTCCCTGCCGAGGGGACGGCAACGTACGCTGCTCGCCACTCTGGCCCTGAGTCCCGGCAGGCCGGTACCGACTGGTGTAATCGCTGACCGGCTGTGGGACGAAAGGCTTCCGGCCAGCGCCCAGGTGACCATCCGCAACCATGTCAAACGTCTGCGCCGGCTGCTGGACCCGGCCGGAAGCGCGCCTCTCATCCCGTTCGCGGACGGCGGCTACCGGCTCGACATCGCCGACGACGAACTCGACCTGTACCGCTTCCGGGAACTCACCGGGCAGGCCGCGGCCACCGCGGACCCGGAGGACGAGGCACGGCTGCTGCGTCAGGCGCTGGCTCTGTGGCGCGGTTCCGCGCTGAGTGACGTCGAGAGCGCTTCCCTGCACCGGGAGGTCGTACCGACGCTGGCGGAGGAGTACGCACAGGCCCTGCATCGCCGGATCTGCCTCGACATGCGGCGGGGCGCCGACGCCGAGGTGATCACGGAACTGCGGCGCCTGGTGAGCGAGGACCCGTTGCGGGAGCGTTTCTGGGCACAGCTGATGCGGGCGCTGCAGCGTTCGGGCCGACAGGCGGAGGCGCTGGTCTGCTACGAGCAGTGCCGACGGGCGGTGGCGGACGCCCTTGGTGTGGAGCCCAGCGCGGAACTGCGCGAGCTGCACCGGCAACTGCTCGCCGGGGACGCCGGCGTCCTTGGTCCCGAGCCGTCCTCGCCGGTACCGAACCCGACCTCGTCCGGAAGCCGGTCCGAGCCTTCGCGCCGGCAACCGCGTGGGCCGGGGGCGGCAGGTCGTGTGCGACCGACGTATCCGCCGCGGCAGCTTCCGCCCGGCCCCGCCCATTTTACGGGGCGATCACCCCATCTCGGCGCCCTCGACAGGGCCTTCAGGCCCGGCGCAGGGCGGTCGCCCGCCTCTGTAGTGGCCCTCGTGGGTGAGGCCGGTGCGGGCAAGACCGCGCTGGCGGTGCACTGGGCCCACCGCGTGCGCGAGTCGTTCCCGGACGGCCAGCTCCATGTCGATCTGAGGGGTTACGCCCCCGACGCACCGCTTTCTCCTTCGGCGGCACTTGGGATCCTGCTGTCCGGCGTGTACGAGGGTCCGGTACCGGAGGGAGCCGACGCCCGCGGCGCGCTGTTCCGCAGTGTCCTGTCCGGCAAGCGATTCCTCGTACTGCTGGACAACGCCCGCGACACCGCGCAGGTGACCCCGCTACTGCCCGGCGGCGACCACACGGTCGTGGTCACCAGCCGTAACCAGCTACGCGGGCTGGTGGCCCGGGACGGCGCCCATCGCCTGCCGGTGGACCGGCTCACCGCCGCGGACGCCGCCGCCCTCTTCGAAAAGCTGATCGGCCACCATCGGTGTGCGGCCGAACCGGAGGCCGCCGCGCAGCTCCTCAGTCGTGCTGCACATCTGCCGCTGCTCCTGCGGAGCCTTGCGGAACGGGTGAACCGCTATCCCCACGCCCGCCTCGCGGAGGTGTCCAGCTCCTCGTACGGCGAGGGCGAAGAAGCTGAGGTGCTGAGCCCGCACGGAGCTGCCACCGATCCGCCCAGGCTCGTGTCGTGGTCCTACCGCACGCTGCCCCCCGACGCCAGGCGGCTGCACCGGTTGCTGGGGACGCGTTCGGAACGGGTGATCGGCCCCCGGGCCGCTGCTGCCGTGTCGGGCACCTCCCTACGGGAGACAGACAGGCTCCTCGACAGGCTGGCTGAGGTGAACCTGCTGTTGCAGCGGACACCGTACGAGTTCGAACTCGACGCCCTCAGCACTGCCCGGACGCGGGCCGACGCCGCGGCACAGCCGCCTCACCCCGGTGTCAGCAAGGCGGTCTCGGCCGGGGCGATGTCCGGGCGCAGGATCTCGGTGGCGCCCGCGCGGAACAGCACAATCTCGGTCGGCTCAAGCGACGCCGTCACCTGGGCGGCGTACTCACCCGCCACCGGCAGTACCGCGCCGGCGAAGGATGGGCCCAGCGCGAGCAGCGCGTCCAGGCCATGCCAGAAGCCACCGTGCCGGGGCGCCTGACGGCGCACGTGCACGGCCGTGCACCAGCGGCCCGAGCCCTCCCTGGCCGGCACCGGCGGCGCACGCCGCACGTCGGAGATCAGCGCCTGCGGGCCGTTGTCCACGCCGAGCGGTTGCGGAGCACGGGAGGGCCAGGACCCCGGGTCGTCGTCCAGCAGCAGCCGGTCTCCGGCCGCGTCACCCAGCGTCCCCCACAGGGCGGGACCGCGGGTGACGGCGGTGACTTGCACGCCTATCGCCAACAGCCGACAGGCCAGAAGTCTTCCGAACAGGGATTCGCCCAGCACCCCGATCCGCACTCCCACTGCCCGCAGCGTGACGGAGCGGCCCGTCCGGTCGGTACCGAGATGGATGCCGGCGAGTGCGTCGTACAGCGGGACCCCGGAGCCCGCCTGGGCACCTCCGCCGACGCCGCCGGTGTTCCAGCGGGTGGCAGGCAGGCCGACAAGACCGGGACCGAGGGACCGTCCCGACGGAGGGCCGGGCGCGTTTTCCGCCGTGTGCGGCATCGTGTTCACCGTTCTCCCATCCCGACCGCGAAGCCGGTCGTCTCCACCAGCGACCGCCCGGGGCAGGCCAGCGGCAACGTCGCCACCAAGCCGTCCTCCTGGTTGCCCGTCAAGGGCTGTGCCAGGCCGGACTCGCGCACCAGGCGGTCGCAGGCCCGGACGGCGCGCTGAGCGAGCGGGCTCACCCACCGCACCGCGGTCCGCACCTCGGTGACCGGCTCGTCGCCGTGCTCCGTGGCAGCAGGACCACTGAGAGACACGGTCGCTGCGGCGACGACACGCTCCGCTCCGGATTCGGCAAGCGCGACGAGGAGATTCCGCCACCCGTCGGCCGAGCGGATGTCGGCGACAGCCGTGCAGTGCGTCGCGGCCGCTCCGGCCCAGCACCCCGGCGTGGCACGCCCGTTCCCCTCCGGGTCGCCCACCTCCCGCAGCAACGCCTGTACCGCGTCGGCGCCCAGGGGCCCGGTCGGCACATCCGCCTGGGCCAATACGGCACGCAGCCGCGCGGTGGCGGCGGCGGTCGCGACCCGTGCACCCACCGCCCCGCCACCCCTGCGTTCCGCGGCTTCGGGCGCCTCCCAAAGTTCGTACCGCAGGACGAGCCAGGAACTCACCGCTACCACATGGCGCTGCGCGGGGAGTTGCCGATAGGCAGTGGTGGGCTCGAAGTGCTGCTCGACGTCCCAGGACGGCAGCCCGTGCTGCTCCACCAGAAGTTGAGCGGCGGCGGGGCGGACCGGATCGGTCCGCAGCCAGTTGGCGAGCAGACCGACGGGCAGGCCGGGGTGTACACCGGCGGGAAGCCGCAGTACGGCGGCGAAGCCGCGCCCGTCACATACGACGCCCACTGCCGGTCCGTTGCGGTTGGTGACCGGAGTGATCTCCAGAGCGGGGAAGAGGGACCCTGCGAGACCGAGGCGCTCCGGGTCCCGGTCCGGCGGCGCACCGTCCAACCGGGCGGTGTCGTCGGGCCGGGCTCGCTGCCGGGGAGCGGGGGCGGCGAAGGCACCGCGGCGCAGCCACCACACCAGATGTCCGCCGGCTGTCCGGCCACGCACCCGCAGCACCGTGAGCGCCGCGACGAGGACTCCCGCACCAGTCAGGGCGTAACCGCCCGCGCCGTCGAGGGCACCGCCGGCGGCAGCGCAGCCCGCACCGGCCTGAAGTGCGACGAGGCGTCCCCGCCGCACGCGCCGGAGCCATGGCACCGTTGTGGTCATTCCCGCTCCCCCTCGCCGGACTTGTCGCCCTTGCTCCTGTCCTTGGCTTTACCGTCCGTACGTTCCGGGGGTTCCGTGCGACCGCCCTGCTGCTCCTCGGCAGCGGAGCGCGGATCCAGCACCGGGCCCCTCGGCAGCAGCTCTACGAACCCTTTCGGCAAGGAGGGCGCCTGCTTCGCCACGTAGCCGAGCCGGGTCACCGCGTCGGCCGAGGCGAAGGGGTAGGCGGTGCCTGTGTCGGTGACCAACGTGTATGTTCCGCCGGAGCCGGCTGACGCCGTGGCCCGGACGACCGCGCCCCCGCCCGGCGGAACGTACAGTTCGTCCACCCGGCCGAGTGGCCTGCCGCCTGCCGCCGAGACCGGGGCGAGGCCGTCGGGCCGCGGCATCCGCTCAGGCAGCGTCACCGTCGCCTGCCACGGGGCGTCGCCAGGGGTGCTGCCCGGGGCCGTACTGACGCAGAGCGGCCGGCCCCGATCGCGGGACGCGGCCTCGGGCAGCCGCTCGGGCCAGGCCGGATCACCCGGCGCAGCTGCCTCGGAGCGCGGTGCAGCGGCCGCCTGTGCAGGCGTCAGCTCGAGCTCGTCGACGCCCGTGGTGCGCAGCAGTGTGTAGACGAACTCGGAAACAGCGACCAGCCCGTCGTCCCGCACTTGGTAGTACTGCGGGTTGACACCGCCCAGGTCGCTCCCCGCCAGGTCACCGATGGTGGCACGTACCGGTAGCCGGGCGTTCGGCTCGTCGCCCTCTCCCTGCACCGACTGAGGTGTCCGCATCGCCGGCCCTTCCGGGACGGTGGCCAGGACCTCGTCCGCCAGCGGTATCTGTTCGCCGCGCTGGAGACCCAGCGCGTCACGGACCGGCTCGGACAACGAGAACCGGCGTCCCTGGGTCAGCAGCCACAGGTCTCCGCCCGGTGACTTGGCGATCACGGTGGCCTCAGCATTCCCGGACACGGTGTCGGGCACCGCGACGTACAGGTGGGTCCTCGTCTGCTGACCGGATTCCTCGCCGGGCACCGTGCAGACCGTCCACTCCTCGGTGGAGAGTGCGGATTTGCCGGGCAGCGCGTCGGGGGCCGCCGGGATACCGACGGGCGGCCCCCGCCGCACGCCCTTGAGCGCGTCCGCTCGGACCTCGGTCCGCTTACCTCCGCCCACCAGGAGTGCGGAGGACAGGTTGAGCGCCGGGTGCAGCACCCCGTCCGACATCACGTAGCGGTCACCGCTGCCGCTGACCACCACGGCGCCGTCACCCGGCAGGTCGGGGCCCTTGCCGCCGCCCAGCCAGCCTGCGATGCCGAAGCCGGCCATCACCAGGACACCGAGCGCGACCCCACCGCCCAGCGAGCGGTTGAGACGGCGCCGGGGATCACGCAGGGCCTCGTCGGTGCCGCGCAGCAGGCCGGTCTGCTGACGCCGGTTGCCGTACGCATGGGCTTCCGCCAGTTCTCGGGTAGTCGCCATCAGCTCAACTCGTCCGGTGGGTTCTGTGGATTCGGCCACGCCGGGTCCGGGGGGCGCTGCCGGTCAGCCCGTCCAGGGCAGGTGCTATCGGTGGCCGGGACCGGTCGTCACCGGAAGGGGCGGTATCGGCGCGACAGGCCCCCCGGCCGCCGACGGGCGCCGGTCGCCAGCGTCGGGCGGCGGCGCGGCGGACGGCAGGGGCGCCGAGCACCGCGAGCAGCACGGTCACCAGCAGCCCGCCGCTCCAGGCAAGGGCAGCCGCACCGGTTGGCGAGAGCAGCGGCCGCGGACGTGGCACGGCCTGCACGGGAATGGCTCCGGGCCGCGCTTCTGCTTCCTGATCCTCTTCTGATCCGGTCCCCGGGTCTTCTCCTGCGAGATGGGTGAGGGCACCGAACGGGTCCACGACCCCGGCGCCCGTACGGTCGTTCGCGCCGCCGCCGACGGGCGCCGCCGCGCCCATGAGCCGCTCGCGCACTTGGCGGGCTGACAGTTCGGGAAAGCGCGAGCGGACCAGTGCCGCAGCGCCGGAGACCTGCGGGGCGGCGAAACTGGTGCCCTTGTCCCGGCGGTAGCCTGACCCACCTGCTGCCAGAACGACCTCGTCCTGACCGTAGCCGGCGAGGTCGACCCAGCCGCCCCTGTTCGACTCCCGCATCGGCTGCCCTGTCGTCCGCACCGCGCCGACCGCGAGCACCCCGTCGTAGGCCGCCGGGTACATCTTCTTCCCGTTGGTGCCCTCATTGCCCGCGGCAGCGACCACGACGACGTCCTTGGCCACCGCGTGGTCGATCGCCTTCCGGACGGGGGCACGGTCGACGGGCAGCGCGAAGGAGAGGTTGAGCACCTGCGCGCCGCTGTCCACGATGCGGTCGATGGCTGCGGCCAGGACCTCTGCCGGGGCGTTCTCCACCCCGCCCACCACTCGCACCGATACGATACGTGACGCCGGCGCCACCCCCGTGACGCGGGCCTCCCCACCCCGGCGTGCGGCGATGAGCCCGGCGACAGCGGTGCCGTGGCTCTCGCAATCGAGCGCGGGCGGCTTGGGCCGCTGGGCCCGGTACCCCTTCTTCGTACGCACCGTCGCCAGTTCGGCCCCCTGCCGGACGGCACCGGACAGTTCCGGGTGACGGTCGTCCACCCCGGAGTCGACGACACCGACGGTGACCCCCTCCCCTTCGGCGAGATCCCAGGACTGTGCCAGCCCGAGGCGGTCGGTGAGGCTGCGGCCCGGAAGCGCGTCCGGCAGCGGCTCACCCTGCTGCGGGGGACGACGACACGACGTATCGACCCGGTCAGCCGCGAGGGCGGCAGGAGCGGGCAGCGACAGCTGCCCCAGCACGGCCGTCACAGCTACGGCGGCCGCCGCGCGAACCCTTCGGCCTGTCATGCCTTCAGCTCCAGCAGAGCCGTATAGACCTCCCACACGGCCAGGATCAGCGGCACCACCGCAAGCAGCAGCAGGGTCTCCACCGTGTCCAGCAGCCGCGACAGCCGGGGGTTGATCCGGCGACGGCCGCTGAAGAGCCCAACCGCGCATGCCGCCAGGGCGATTGTCAGCGCCAGCGGCAGCACCACGCCGAGGAGCGGCAGCGAACGCCCGGCGAAGTCCAGGACAAGCAGGACGGCCGCGCCCAGCAGGACGGCCACGCCCGTGGCGAGCGCGACGGCCATTTGCGTGGCCTCCCGGAAGAGCCGCGCCCGCAGCAGTGCCAGCACACCGAGCACTCCGGCCAGCACACCGGTCCACAGGTCACCTGTGCCCAGCAGCACCAGTGTGCCACCGAGTACGACGGCGTTGCTGCCCGCGAGCAGCCCCGTCAGCAGTTCCCGTGCCCGGTCGACACGGACCCGGAGAGGCCCGTGGCCGATGAGCCCCGGCAGCTGCTCCAACTCCTCCACGTCGCGCGCGAGCTGCGGCCCCGGTATGTGAGCTAGGCGCAGGGCGAGGGCCGGCCACAGCGTGGTGACGGCCAGAGCGAGGGGCGCGCACACGGATGCGGCCTGGGCAGGCATGACATCCCACACGGTGGCGGTGAACGCCCCGACAGCCGCCAGCACTCCTCCTGCCACCAGCACCGCGAACGGCCCGTCCCCGCCCCCGACCACAACGGGCCCGGCGGCTCCGACGACTGCCACGACGGCACACGCCAGCAGCAGATGCGCGGCGCCCGCCCCGCCGAAGGCATCGAGGCCGCGTACGGCATCCGGCGTGCCGGGGCCGAGCAGCCGTACGGCTCCGACCGCAGCGAGAAGTGCGGCGAGGACCACGGCGTAGGTGGCCGCCCCGGAATCGGCGAACGCCCGGGAGAGCAAGGCTCCCAGACCGATCCCGAGCAGTGCGCCCGCCAGTCCGAGGAATCCGGCAAGCGCTCCGGGTGCGGCGGCCAGCGCTCCCGCGGCGGCTGCGACGGCGACCCCGGCGAAGACTGCGGCGGTACGGCGCACCGCCACGGAGGGCCAGGCGCGTTCAGCGCTGCCGGCGCCGATGACCTCCACGACATCGTCGTAGAGGGGCGGGCCGAGGTCCTCGATGCCGTGCCGCAGGAAGAGGATGTCCCCTTCGTGTACGTCCTGGGCGCCGAGAGTGCGGGCGCCGTCCAGTCTGGCGCCGTCGGCGGTTCGCAGAGCCCAGCCTTCGTGCAGAGCGCCACCATCCGGGCCGGGTTCCTCGCCTGCGTGCCGCAGTAGTGCGGGCATCAGCCGGGAGAGGGGGACGCCGAGCGGTACGGCGAGGTCTGCGCGACCTGTCGGGCCTGCTATGGCGACCCGGCAGAAGGCGCTGCCGGTGCGGGCTGTGCTGTCCGCCACCGCGTGCGCGTTCACGTTCGCGTCGGTATCGCCTGCCGTGGGCAGGGTGGGAGCTGTCATGTCACCTGTCCACACTGAGGTCGGAAGCGGAGGTTGAGGGCGGGTCGTCGCCGTCCAGAGCCGGGGCTTCGCAGCGCACCAGCTGCACCGGCGTCGTGCCGAGCTTGCGGTGGAGCATCAGTGCCCGGCCGCGGTTGCGCCGGGCCGAGCGGTGGCCCCACACAGCGCTCTCCTCCCTGGGCATGCTCATCAGCAGTCCCGGGAAGTTCAGCTCCCGCATCCGGGACAGCACCGGGTCTCCGGTGGCGCGCCCCGCTCCGCCTGCCTGTCGCGTCACATACAGGTGCAGTCCGACGGCGCGGGCCTGCGGCAGGAACTCGACGAGCTGTTTGAGCGGGTTGCCGGCCGAGGTCGCCACCAGGTCGTAGTCGTCTACGAGGAGGTAGATCTCGGGCCCCGACCACCAGGAGCGGTCGCGCAGTTGTTCCGGGGTGACGTCGGGGCCCGGCAGCCGCTCCCGGAGACCGGCGACCAGGCCGGCCACCACCTCGATGGACGTGTCGTGGTTGGTGGTGTAGCCGAGCACGCTGTCCCCGGAGAACTCACGGAGCATGGTCATGCGGTAGTCGAAGATGACGAGTTTGGCCTGCGACGGCTGCCAGGTGTCGATGACCTGATGACCCACCGCCCGCAGCAGGGAGGTCTTCCCCGTCTCGCTCTCCCCCAGGGCGATCAGCCCGTGGTCTTCTCCGGGCCGGAGGACGACCGGCTCCAGTCTGTTGCCCTCCACCCCGATGACCACGCCCTTGCCCTCGCCGTCGTCCGTCCGCTCCTCGGCGGCAGGTACTTCTGCCAGGGAGTACTGGGTCGGCAGCAGCCGCACCCTGGAGGCGGGGGCGCCCTGCCACGCGTCGCCCACCTGCCGTACGAGATCGGCGACACCGTCCGCCAGCCCGGCGTCCGAGCGTTCCCCGTCCAGGCGTGGCACGGCGGTCAGGAAGTGCAGCTTCTCCTTCGTGACTCCCCGGCCGGGCTTGCCGGCCGGGACGGTGCGCTGGGCCTTGCGGTCCACCTCGGAGTCGAGCGCGTCGCCGAGCTTCAGCTCCACCCTGGTGCCGATCAGGTCGCGCAGCCCCATGCGCATGTCCAGCCAGCGATTGCCGGAGACGACGAGGTGGATGCCGTAGGTCAGCATGCGTCCGGCCACGCCCATCAGGGCCTCCTCCAGCTCCGGGAAGCTCTGGCGCAGCACCTGCCAGCCGTCCACCACCAGGAACACATCGCCGAACGGGTCCTTGAAGCGGTCCTCGCCCGCTCGTGTGTCCGCGCGCAGGGCACGGTAGTCGGCCATGGAGTCCACGCCGATCCCCCGGAAGCGCAGTTCACGCTCTTCCAGCACCTCCAGCACCTCGGCCACCGTACGGTTGACGACTTCCGCGTCCAGCCGCCCCGCGACACCGCCGACATGGGGCAGCCCGGACAGGGCGAAGAGCGTGCCGCTGAAGTCGAGGCAGTAGAACTGCACCTCGCGCGGGGTGTGCCGCAGAGCCAGCGAGGCAATGAGAGTGCGCAGGGCCGTCGACTTGCCGCTGCGCGGTCCCCCGACGACCGCGACATGCCCGCCGGCGCCCGACAGATCCAGCGTCAGCGGCTCGCGCCGCTGGTGGAAGGGCCGGTCGACGGAACCGATCAGAGCGTGCAGCTGCGGCCTGCCGGGCGCCGCGCCCAGCCCACGGCTCTCCCGCACGGCGAGGTCACCGTACAGGCCGTCGAGGGTGTCGGGCTCCTCCAGCGGCGGCAGCCACACCTGGTGCGCCTGCGGGCCCTGCACCTCCATCTGCTCGGCCATCACGCTGAGGACCGTGGTGTTCAGCTCCTCGTCCGCGCCGAACTCGTCGTCGGCCAGGACCGGCTGCGGCTCCGGCTCGCGCAGTCCCGCCGGCACGGGCACATATCCGCTGGGGAAGGGCCGCACATCGCCGGGGCCGCTCAGCGTGGCGCCATCGCCTTCCTCAGCGGTGCGGTAGGCGCCGGAGACGTAGGCGGCGCGGAAGCGCTTGAGGGTGGTGGTGTCCGTCTTCAGGTAGCCGTGCCCCGGCGCGGAAGGCAGGTGGTGGGCGTCGGGGACGCCGATGGCGGTGCGGCTCTCCTGCTCGGAGAAGGTGCGCAACCCGATGCGGTACGACAGGTGCGCCTCCAGACCACGCAGCCGTCCCTCGTCCAGCCGCTGCGAGGCGAGCAGCAGGTGCAGCCCCAGGGAGCGGCCCAACCGTCCCATCTGCACGAACAGATCGGCGAAGTCCGGTTTTTGGGCGAGCAGTTCGGAGAACTCGTCCACGACGACGAACAGGCTGGGCAGCGGCGGCAGCGCGGCCCCACGCTGCCGGGCTCGCTCGTAGTCCCGTACGGACACCAGGTTCCCGGCGTCCCGGAGCACCTCCTGCCGGCGGTTCATCTCACCCGCGAGGGCCTCCCGCATCCGGTCCACGAGGCTGAGGTCGTCCTCCAGGTTGGTGATCACGGCGGCGACGTGCGGCAGTTCGGACATCCCCGCGAAGGTGGCGCCGCCCTTGAAGTCGACGAGGACGAAGTTGAGCTGCTCGGAGGAGTGCGTGGCGGCCATTGCCAGCACAAGCGTGCGCAGCAGCTCCGACTTGCCGGAACCGGTCGCGCCGACCAGCAGCCCGTGTGGGCCCATACCGTTCTGCGCGGACTCCTTGATGTCCAGCTCCAGCGGGCCGCCCTCGGCCGAGAGGCCGAGGGGCGTCTTGAGCCGGTCCCGCATCGGGCGGGCCCGCCACAGGGTGTCCAGGTCGAGGCGTCCCGCGTCGCGGATGCCCAGCAGCCCCGGCAGCGAGGTGTCGGCCGTCCCCAGGTCCTCGCTGCGTACGGTGGCGGCGTCCAGCCGGAACCCGGACAGCTGCTGGGCCAGTGCCTCGGCCTCGGGCACCGACAGGGTGTCCGCGGTGCCGAGGTCGTCGCTGCTCTCCCCCGTGAGCACCCGCAGCGCCCCGTCTGTGACATCGAGACGTACCCCGTGTGCCTCGGTGAGAGTTGCCGCCTGGCCGTCCAGGTCGAGGACGGTGACACCCTGCATGCCGTTCGGGTCGAGCAGCGCCTCCGAGCCCATGACCAGCCCGCCGTCGAGCACGACGAGAAGGTGCGGCAGGTCGGGGTCGGCCTCGGCGTCACGGCTGAAGCGGGTGCGGCGGCTCAGCTCGCTGCCGAGCAGGTCCTCCAGTCCGGCGAGGCTGCTGTGCACCATGCGCACCGGGCCCGCGTGGTCGAGCTCGTCCGGGTGGTGCGCGTGCGGGAGCCACTTCACCCAGCCCCAGTCCGCGCCGTCGGGTTCGCGCGCACAGATCAGGACCCGCATGTCCCGGGGGGCGTGGAAGGTGGCGGCGTGCGCGATGAGGGCACGGAGCAGACCGCGGCACTCGGCCGGGTCCCCGGACACCGCGAGGGAGGCGAAGCGACGCAGCGCCACCTGCACCGGCAGCCCGGGGAGGACGGAGTGGGCATCGATGAAGTGCTTGAGCGCGACGGCGCTGAGCGGGTCCAGGTCCTCGACCGGCGCGGACTCCCCCGGCACCAGCGGGGTGGCCAGATACCGGGGGCCGACGCCGATGCGTGCCACGCCGAAGTCGTCGTCGCCCGCGCGCCGCTCCCACAGCCGCCGGCCGTCAGCCACGGCCCACAGCGCGTGCGGCACCGGGGCGGACCAGACCAGAGCGTCCCGCTGCGCCTGCGCCGTCCGGCGCACCTCGGCACGGGTGCGGTCCAGGTAGCGCAGAT
The DNA here is from genome assembly GCF_029351045.1 of Streptomyces sp. WMMB303. Lineage (NCBI taxonomy): Bacteria > Bacillati > Actinomycetota > Actinomycetes > Kitasatosporales > Streptomycetaceae > Streptomyces > Streptomyces sp. WMMB303. Next base: position 4,499,452 of record NZ_JARKIN010000001.1, read on the forward strand.
ACTCGCGCCGCTCGCTCTGCGCCTGCCCCTTGGTACTGCCGCGCTGCCGCAGGAGGGAACCGACGACCATGGCGAGGGACGAGACCAGGAACATGGTGCCGACGACATATCCGATGGGCCCGCGTCCCATCGTCAGCATGTACATCACCGAGCCGAGCCCGCTGAGCGCCGGGAGCGCGGTGAGCCACACATTGCTGTTCGGGTCGGGCCGCGGCAGCTCCGGCGGGGCCTTCAACACGACCTCGCCCTCGGGGACGGAGGGCTGGGGGGCGCGCGGAGGGCGGCGGAAGGTGACGGTGGTCATTCGCCGACCCCCCGCCTGCCCTCCTGGTAGGCGGCGTGATCCGCGAGGTAGCCGTGCTCCTCCTCCAGGTCGGTGAGTTCACCGTCGGCGGCGTCGGTGACGGCGTCCCGCTCGCGGGCCCGGTCCCCGTCGGTCACCTCTTCGTCGGTCCTGGCCCGGTCGTCCTCTTCGAGGGTGGGGACATCGGCGTCGCCCATCCCGTCGTAGCCGGCGTCCCTGGCGGCGCGGGCGATGATCTGCCGCGGGTAGATGTCCCCTCGCAGGTCGTTGTGGTACTTGAGTTCGTCGGCGGGCTCCTGCGGTACGTCGGTCAGGTTGCGTACGGCCTCCATACCGAGGGCCACCCCGAAGCCGGTCGGCTTGGGAGCGAGGCCCGCGACGGCGTTCGCTCCGGCGAGCATGGAGGTCTTCAGATCCGACCTGCGCAGCCCGTCACCTTCAACGGCCTCGTAAGCCCTGTCCACGTAGCCGCTGACACGCATGACGGCGTTGTTCGTATCGTGGACGGGGCCACCGCCCTCCCCGGCGTCGGAGAACGCCCCGTGAGCGGTGTTGTACTGCCACTCCCCGAGGTCCCTGCCGAACTGCTGGGCGACGTCCTCGTCCGTCGTCACCATCAGCTCGAAGAGGCCGTCGTGATGCGATTTGGACAGTTTGAAACCGTGGTCGTACGTCTCACCGAACACCTCCACGCCAGGAACGGGCCCGGAGGATCCGGACGTGGGGTTGTAGGCGAGCAGGTCCATGTACTTGACGGCGGTCTCCCCGATGGCACCGTGCATCGCGCTGGTGTCCGCGCGCGGGCCCTCGTTCACCGACCTGAGATGCTCGTAGTTGGCGCCGGTGCTTTCCAGGACGTTTCCGGCTGCCGCGAAATAGGGCTCGGCGGCCTCGCTGTTGTGGTCCACGCCCTCGGGCAGTGTGGTGCCCGCCCGGATCAGGTCGGCGACCCCGTCGGACCCCTGCCATTCGCGCACCAGGACGTCATGCGTGAGGTCCATGTCCGAGAGCATGTTCGCCGACGCCTCCTCGTTGCGTGAGGCGGCTGTCAGGAGACCGTCCACACCGTCGACCTCCAGCCACGGATAGGGATCGCTGCCCATCTCGGCCACGCTGTTCGATCCGTTGTGCCGGGTGATGTCCGCGTTCTTCTCCTCGATCACCCGTTGCACGTCGAGGGCCGAGTTCACCATGCTCCGGCTGAAGGCGTCACCGGACGCGACCGTCGCATGCGACATGAGGTTCCCGAAGTTCCCGTGGTCCTGAACAGCGCTGCGCAGCCCGCTGCCCGGCCACGTCCCCATGTCGTCGAGCTTCTGGTCGTAGCCGTAGACGAATTCCTTCATGCCGGGCGGCATGGGGGCTCCGGTACCCGGGTCGCTGCCGCCGACGGCTTCGTTCATGGAGGCGTTGATGCCGTTCGCCACGGCCTCCTGGACGGCGAGCAACGGATCCTCGAAGGTGTATTCCTCGCCGACCGGTGGACGCGGGGGATTCATGGCCCCCAGCGTGGCGAGGGAATCCGCCGTGAGGTGCTGGAGGAATTCCTGGGTGTACTCGTCGAGCTGTGAGGTGTTCGCATCGAAGTCCTCGCGGACGTTCCCGTCCGCGTCGAACATGTCGTCCACGGCGGAACCGAGTCCGCTGCTGTACCGCTCCAGCGCGCTGGAGCTGGGGTTCTCCTTCTCCAGCTCCTCGTTCAACCTGCTGCCGTTGTACGCCGCCATTTCCTCGGTGTGCCAGAGCCGCAGCGGTCCCTCGGACGTGTCGTAGCCCGCGTCTTCGAGTTCGACGGCCAACTCGCCCATGTCCCGGCGGTACTTCTCGATGACGTCCTTGATGTCGCCGTCCGCCTCTTCGGCGGCCTCGACCGCCTGGTCCAGATAGATCTTGCGGATCGCTGCGACCAGTTCGTACGGCGGGACCCAGCCGCCCTGGCCGCGGGCGGCCTCGTACTCGACGTAGTCGTAGACCACTTTCGGTGCGATGGACGGGTCGGGGGCGAGCGGGTGCCCGGCGGGGCGCGTGCTGCTCGACGCGGGCATCTGCAGCACCCATACGCAGTTGTCGTAGTCGTTCTTCGCATCGTCGCTCAGGTCCTCGATGCGCTGGTCGAGGCCGCTGCCGTAGCCGCCGCCGCCGTCGATGACCTGCTCGTTCTCGTCCTCGGCGCCCAGCGCGAAGCCCATCCCCTTGAGGATGTTGCCGACCACCGTGTCCATCTGCGCGCCGTTGTTGCCGAGGTCGTTCGCGGTGAGGGTGTCGCGCTGCTCCTTCTCCAGCAGCTCCGCACCGTTCAGCGAGCCCGAATCGGCGCTCTGCTCGGACGCCAGTCGCGCCAGCTCACCGGCCGACCCGGCCTCGCCTGCCGCGATGGCGTACTGCACCGCGGTATCCGCCATGTCCTCGGTGCTGACCTCGTCCGAGAAGTCCTGCCGACGCTGCCACGGGTCCTTGTCGGTCATCTCTTTGACGTCCGACTTGCCGAACTCGACGCCTGCTCCCACCGCGTGGCCCCTTTTCTCCTCGCCTGCTTCCCGTCGGCTCACATACCTTCGGCGACGCCACGTGAGACGACGCTCTGCCCGGCCGCGTCGGTCGGGCCGGCGGCCCGTATCGCGCGGTCGGCCGCGGTGTCGGTCCCCTCCCCCAGCTCGGCGACCTGGTGGTCGGCGGCGCTCATCGTGTCTCTGTCCTCGGCGGCCCGCCCCGCGCTGCCCGCCTGCCGGTCGCTGTTACCGTTCAGCGCGTTCACGTACGCGTCGGCGCCGCCGAAGCGGGCCGGTGACGCGTCCACGCCCCGGAGGTACCGGCGGGCCTCCTCGGCCGCGTCGGCGGATCTGGTGCTGGTCCTGCCGCCCTCGCGCCATCCGTCGGGCGTGTACTCAAGTCCCTCGTCCACTGCCATGCCGTCTGCTCCGGTGTCGTCGGTACGGTCTCGATGTCGGTGTGCCCGGATGCCGGGCTTGCCCTCCGCGCTCCGGCAGGACGGTGCTTGGGCCTGCCGGAGCCGGGGTGCCGAGCCCTCAGCACCCCCCTTACTCACCCAGCACGCCCCGACCGGCCCTACGCGCGCTGCACCACGCCCGGTCCGGCTCCTTGCCGGAGCCGTCGGCGGCGGAGCGCGACCCCGTTCCGGAATCGCGCCGCTCTCGCCGGTCTCCCCCCTTGCCTGTACGCGCCGCCCCCTGGGCGCCGCCCGCAGCAGGGGCCGGACCGGCGAGGCGATGGCGGGCCGAGGCGTCGGCCGCGCGGGCGCGCCAGGTGTCGGGAGACTCCCCGAACAGCCGGGGCCGGGTCCTGGACGCGGCGGCCGCCCCCCGCGCGGTCGCCGCTGCCTGGGACCCCGCTCCGGGCGGAGGCAGATACGGCCGCCCTCCCTGGGCCGCCTCCCGGGCGGCGAAGCGGTTGGCCACCTCCGCCTTGTGCGCGAGGTTGCCCGCAGCCTGCCGGGCCAGTTGGGGCTGGGCCGGTCCGGTATGGGCGAGGCTGGGCGGCAGGACGCCGCCGTACAGCCCCGCGAAGCCGCTGCCCTGCGGGGCCGGGCCTCCCCCGACCGCCACCAGGCCGACCCCGCCGGCTCCCGCCAGAGCGCCGGGTCCCCCACCGAGCCCCGCCAGCCGGGTGGCGTAGTCGGTGACCTCTCCGAACGGCCGCCCCGTCAGCGGGTCGATCCAGCGCCCGGAGACGGGGTCGAACTCCCGCCCGGTCGCCGGATCGACCAGGAAGCCGGTGTTGGGGCTGCGGACCCAGCCCGCGAAGTCACCGCCGTCGACGCCGACGACCGAGGAGTAGGGGTAGGCGTCGGTACCGATGGCCGCCCCGTTGGCGGCGAGGTGGGTGGGAGCGTCGGTGCTGCCGCCCGCGGTGGCTGCGGAACCGCCACCCGCGCCCACCGGCCCCGCACCGCCCCCCGGCACCCCGCCACCCGCCGCCGCACCCACCTCCGGCGCCGGGGGCGCGTTGCCGCCGATGACCTCACCGAAGACGGCGACGAGCGTGTCCCGTTCGCTCTCGGCTTCCCCGCGCAGTTCCTCGATCCGGGAGCCGTGCATGGCCAGGGCCTTGTCGGCCTGGAGCGTGACGGCCCCGTTCCCTCCCGAAGTGGCGTCCTGTTCCTTGCCCGCGCGGGCCTCCACCTCATTCCGGTACTCAAGCAGGAGGCTCTGGGCCCGTTCGGCGGCCATGGACGACGCCTCTCCCGCGTTCTGGAGCTGGCGGCTCACGGACATGGCCAGTGCGGCCGCGCCGTCTCCCCAGCCGCCGACGCCGCCCAGCCGGTCGGCCAGCTCGACCAGCCCGATACCGGGCTCGGCGGCTGTCTCGGCGGCGATACCGTTGAGGCTGTCGCTGCTCCCGGTCGCGGCACCGGCCAGCGCCGTCCACGCACCCGCCGCAGCCTTCATGGCGTAGTCGTTGGCACTGAGGATCACATCGATCGTCCTGTGGAAGTCGTCGGCCACGGCGGCTCACTCCAGCTCGTACTGAGCACCGCCGTGCGCACGCGCGGCGGCAGCGGCCATGCTGTTCTGCAGGGCGGCCTCTTCGTCGGTCATGTCCGCGATATCCGCCACCGTGCCCGCGTTGCCGACGATGTTCTCCACCGAGATCCCGGCCCGTTCCAGTTCGTCGAGCATGCCGCGGGCCGCCCCGCGCAGCGCTTCCTCGGCGTCCGCCCCGTTCGGTACCTTGCCGAAGATCCCGGCGGGCGAGGCGATACTGAGGAAGGTCGCCTTCAGCAATCCGAGCCCTTCCAGCCCCGCCAAGCGGGCCTGCGTATTGCGCGAGGCGTCGGCGTTGTAGTGCTCGGTGCCACCCGTTCCCTCCATGGCGTGGTCTCCCCCGTTGTCGTCCTGTGCTCGCCACCGGCTCGTCCGTCGCCTTCGCGTACACCGTGCGTACGCCCGACGTGTTGTGCGCAGTGAACGCGGCTACGCACCGCACGCGGTCACATACTCGCGGCCCGGCGCATCGCTGCACCGCCCTCGGCGGCGATGTCGCGGGTGTTGCCCACCGCCACGTTCTGCAAGCCCAAGTCGTCGACGTAGCGCTCGACGCTCTTCTTGTACTGCTCGTTACGGTCGCTCAGGACCATCGCGAGCCCCTCGTCGATCTGCCCCTCGGGGAAGAGCGCCGCGATCCTGGTCATCACGTCGCCCCAGATGGCGTTGCACTCCTCGACCTGCTGCCTGCCGACGCTCTGTACGTCGCTGAGCCCCACATCGCTGAACTGGTAGTGCCCGTCCGACCCCATGTGCTCTCTCCCCTGTTGTCGTGTCGCCCCCGCGCCGCAGGCACCGCCGAGGTCCCGCCGCACCGGCCTGGTCGGCTGTCAGGCCCGCATGCCGCTCTGTACGCCGGATGCCGTTCCGCCGGCGGCCGCCTGCTGTATCGCCTGGTTGGCGCGTTGGTCGGTCTCGTGGCCGTGCTCGCCGGTGAGGTTGAGGTCGCTCTTGAGCCCTTCCAGCGCATCGCTCAACGCCGTGCCTGCGCCGGCGAGGTTGCTGTAGCTGTCCATCGCGGTGGCGGTGCCGCTGCCCTTGTACGCCACGGCGATCTGCTCCCCCTGGTTGCCGACCGCCTTGGCGGAGGTACTCATCCGTTCGAAGGCGTCGTCGACGATGCCCTCGATCCCTTTGACCGCTTCGGTGCTGATGTTGACGTCGTAGTCACCGGACATGCCCGCTCCCCGTGCTGGCCCGAACCCGCCTGCAAGTACGTTCCAGACGTTACGGGCCGGCGGTAGCAACTCCGTAGCACTCGCGTAGCGCTGCTCGGCCGACGAGCGATTCGACTCCCTCCGTCCGGTCGGGAGCAGCCGAGCCGTGCTGTAGGTCACGGGGGGCGGACAGCACGGCCCCGGACGGCAGGCGTGAGCCGCTACCGGAGGATTCAGGCCGCCGTCGACGAGAGTGTCGTGCTGGACGGGCTGGGGGCGCCCGCGCCCCCCGACCACACCGCGCTCCCAGGCACAGCCCTGCTCCACCGCCCGGACACAAACCGACGGACCAGCGTCCCGGAAAGCCGTCTCCAAGATCGTCCGCTCAGCCGGCGATGCCACCGCCACACTCCAGCAGGCCAAGCCACAGGACAAAGCCGAGCTCTACAGCCAGCTCGGGCTCCAGCTCACCTACGCCTCGAACAAAGCCACAGTCCTCGCCGAGATCACACCCGGCACCGGAAACAGCAAATCCCCACGGCATATAGGCAACCGTGGGGATTTGGTACGTGTCCGAGGGGGGACTCGAACCCCCACGCCCGATAAAGGGCACTAGCACCTCAAGCTAGCGCGTCTACCATTCCGCCACCCGGACCGGGCCGCGCCACGGAGCTGGGCTGTCGTGGCGACGGCCGTAACGATACCAAGGGTTGGGAGTGCTTCTCACCTGGGTTTCCTGGCACTCCGCACCTTTTGTCACGAATGTCGTGGAATATGCCTCACGGCTCCTCGAGGAACGGCGTCACCGGTGGCGCCTGCCGCGCAGGTAGGCGGCCGAGCGGCGGGCCGAGGTGAAGGAGCCGGCGGGGTTGGCGTCGGGGTCGACGGCGTCGTCGCGCTCCATCAGCCAGTGGTGGTCGGTGCGGCGGCCCCGGTGGCGTCTGAGGACGGTGCCGATGAAGTGCTCGTAGTCGATGTCGCCGTCGCCGACGTCGACCATGTGGTAGCCGTCCGGTGACGCTTCGTCGTGCTCGCCGTCCTTGACGTGGAAGAGGGGGTAGCGGTGCGGGGCCGCCAGTACGTAGTCGAGCGGGTCGAAGGGGGCCGGGGTGCCGTCGGGGCGGACGCTGAAGCGGTGCTGTCCGGCGTAGGCCCAGTAGATGTCCATCTCCAGGTGGACCAGTTCCGGATCGGTCTCGGCGAGCAGCACGTCGTAGAGGCGCACGTGCGGCTTGTCCTCGGCGAAGCCGAACTCCATCTGGTGGTTGTGCTGGTAGAAGGTCAGCCCGCGGGCGCGTGCCGCCGCGCCGTAGGTGTTGAAGTCCTCGGCGGCGCGCTTCCAGCCGTCCACGGTGCGGCCGTAGCGGTCGGGGCTGGCCGCGGTTCCCACGTGGGGCAGCCCGAGGGCTGCCGCGTCGTCGACGACCTTCTCCAGTTGGGTGGCGAAGGTGTAGGCGTCGGGGTCGGCGGAGTAGTAGCCGACGTGGCTGCCGATGCCGCGCAGGCCGTGCTCCCGCATGAGGCGCTTGAGCTGCCGGAGGGTGAGGTCGCCGGTGCCCTGGGTGTAGCCGGCGAACTCGACCGAGTCGTAGCCGTAGCGCTCCAGCTCCCGGAAGACGGGGCCGAAGCCGAGCTGCTGGACCTGATCGCGGAGGGTGTAGAGCTGGATGCCCAGTTTGCCCCGCGGGACGATCGGGCGGCAGCCCCGGTGGTCCGCCGCCTCGGCGGACTGCGGTGCGGCGGCGGCGGGGCGTGCTCCCAGCAGGGTGGCGGCGGTGGCGCCCGCGGCGACGCCGAGGAAGCCGCGGCGGCGCAGCCTGCGGTGGAGTTCGGCGTACTGCGGGTCGGCTGACGGGCTGCTCATGAGGCGTCTCCCAGTGCGAGGTCGAGAAGCAGGCGTTTCACTTCGGTGGCGGGGAAGGCGGCGGCCGGCCCGTTCCGCCCGCGGTCGCCGAGCGCGTCGGCGCGTGAGCAGAGGAGCAGGGGGCCGTCCTCGGTCCGGTCCGGGAGCCGTCCGTGGCTGCCCCGGATCGGAGTGGGGTCGAGGGGGACGACGGCCATGCGGTAGCGCATGCCGGTCTTCTTGCGGGCCAGCGCGGCGGCGGCGCGGAGTTTGACGTAGGGGTCGTTCGGGTCCATGAACAGCTCGACGGGGTCGTAGCCGGGCTTCCGGTGGATCTCCACGAGCTGTGCGAAGTCGGGGGCGCGGCGATCGTCCAGCCAGTAGTAGTAGGTGAACCAGGCGTCGGGTTCGGCCACGGCGACGAGTTCGCCGGAGCGGGGGTGGTCCAGGCCGGCCTCCTTCTTCCCGGTCTCGTCCAGGAGCTGTTCCAGGCCGGGCAGTCCGGCCAGTGCCGCGCGGGTGGCGGGCAGGTCGGCGGGGTCGCGGACGTAGACGTGGGCGAGCTGGTGGTCGGCGACGGCGAAGGCGCGGGAGGTCCACGGGTCCAGGTACTCCATGCCGTCCTGGGTGTGCACTTCCAGGAGTCCGGCGCGGCGCAGCACGCGGTTGATGTCGACGTGCCGGCGCACCCGGGTGATGCCGTACTCGGAGAGGGCGACGACGGTGCGGCCCTCGGCGTGCGCGTCGGCGAGCAGTGGGGCGAGGGCGGCGTCCACGTCGGCGGCGGCGCGGTGGGCGCGCGGGTCGTCGGGGCCGTGGCGCTGGAGGTCGTAGTCGAGGTGGGGGACGTAGCACAGTGCGAGGTCGGGGTGGCGGGTGCGCAGGATGTGGCGGGTGGCGTCGATGATCCACTGCGAAGAGGTCAGGTTCGCGCCTGGGCCCCAGAAGGTGAAGAGCGGGAAGTCGCCGAGTTCGGCGACGAGTTCGTCGTGCAGGGCCGGGGGCCGGGTGTAGCAGTCGGGTTCCTTGCGGCCGTCGGCGTAGTAGACGGGGCGGGGGGTGACGGTCCAGTCGGTGTCCGCGCCCATCGCGTACCACCAGCAGATGTTGGCCACCGTGTAGCCGGGCTGCCGGGCGCGGGCCGCGTGCCAGAGTTTCTCGCCGCCGACCAGCGCGTTGTGCTGCCGCCACAGCAGTACGTCACCGAGTTCGCGGAAGTACCAGCCGTTGCCGACGATGCCGTGCCGGGCGGGGAGTTCCCCGGTGAGGAAGGTGGACTGTGCGGCACAGGTGACGGCGGGCAGGACGGTGCCGAGGGGGGCCTGCGCGCCGTCCCGGGCCAGGGCGCGCAGGTGAGGCATGTGGGTCAGCAGTGCGGGGGTCAGCCCGACGACGTCGATGACCAGCAGCGGGGTGCTCACGGCAGCTCCTTGAGGCCGAGACCGGTCAGCAGGTCGCGGGCGGTGGACAGTTCGGCGGCCAGGCCGTCGGCGAGCTGGGCGCGGGTGGTGGGGCGCAGTGCCATCGGAAGGGCCTGCCAGGTGTAGGTCTCCACCTCCAGGTGCCGGGTCAGCGGAGTGGGGCCGCCGACCAGGTGGGCGAGGGTCTCGCCGAGGACGTCGGTGGTGGCGGTCAGCGGTGGGTCGAGGGGAGCGTGCAGCGGTACGTGGAAGTGGGAGCGCCAGGGCCCGCCGGTGGGCAGCGCTCCGGGGGCCAGGGCCCGGTCGAGGTCGTCGGTGGCCCGGAGCGTTCCGTCCGGGGTGCGGGCGCGGGTCTGGTGCAGGAAGCGGGGTTCGGCGAACTCGGCGAGGGCGGCGCGCACTTCGGGGCGGTCCGGGTGCTCTGCGTGCAGCGCGGCGGAGAGCTGGGACTTGACCACGGGCAGGCCGGCCTCGGCGAGCCCGGCCAGCGCTTTGGCGGGGTCCTCGAAGGCGGTGGCCAGGTGGCAGGTGTCCAGGCAGCCGCCGATCCGGTGCGCGGGCGGGCCGTCCTCCCCGCCGAGTGCCTGGATCAGGTCGGCTGTGGTCTCCACCGTGCAGCCGGGCTCGGGTTCCAGTCCGACGCGGATGGAGCGGCCCGTCAGCTCCTCCAGCGCGTCCAGCCGGGCGGCGAGGGTGTGCAGCCGGGTCAGCGCGCGGTGCCGGGCCTCGGCGTCGAAGCCGGTGCGCCAGGCGAGCGGGAGGGTGGAGACGCTGCCTTCGCGGACGTCGTCCGGCAGCAGTGCGGCCAGCAGCCGGGCCAGGTCGGTGGTGTGCTCCAGGCGGGCGTCGTCGGTCCAGTCGGGCCGGTAGACGCGGTACTTGACGTGTTCGTTGCCGAAGCCCTGGTAGGGGAAGCCGTTGAGGGTGACGACCTCCAGGCCGGCGCGGTCGAGTCCGGAGCGCAGCCGCCGGACGGCCGCGGGGTCGTCGGTGAGGGTGCGGGCGGCGTCGCGGGCGAGCCACAGGCCGATGCCGAGCCGGTCCCGGTGCAGTCTGCGGCGTACGGGCTCGGCGTACGCGGTGAGTTGCTCCAGCACGCCGTCGAGTTGTTCGGCGGCGTGGACGTTGGTGCAGTAGGCGAGGTGGACCGTGGTGCCGTCGGGGTGCCGGAATCGCATGGCCGCGCTCTCCTCACTCTCCGCCGCGCAGGATGGAGTTGCCCTGGAACAGGTGCTGCTCGCGTGCGCCGGGCGGCGGGACGTCCAGGGCGAGGCGTCCGCTCTGGCCGTAGAAGGCGACGGGGTTGCGCCACAGCACTCTGTCGACGTCGTCGTCCTCGAAGCCGGCGGCGAGCATGGCGTCGGCGACGTGGCCGGTCTTGAGCGGGTCGCTGTGCCCCCAGTCGGCGGCGGAGTTGACCAGCACCCGCTCGGTGCCGTGCACCCGCAGGATGCGGACCATCCGGTCGGGGTCCATCTTGGTGTCGGGGTAGATGGAGAAGCCGAGCCAGCAGCCGCTGTCCGCCGCGTCGCCCACCGTCGTCTCGTTGAGGTGGTCGAGCAGCACCCGCTCGGGAGGGAGCGGGGACTCCCGCAGGACATCGAGGGTGCGGGCCAGCCCGGCGGCCTTGTCCCGGTGCGGGGTGTGGACGAGGGCGGGCAGTTCGTGGTCGTGGGCGAGTTGCAGCTGTGCGGCCAGTGCGTCGTCCTCGGCGGGGGTCATCGAGTCGTAGCCGATCTCGCCGACGGCGACCACCCCGTCCTTGAGGAGGTAGCGCGGGAGTTCGTCCAGTACCGGGAGGCAGCGCGGGTCGTTGGCCTCCTTCGGGTTGAGCGCGAGGGTGCAGTGGTGGGCGATGCCGTACTGGGCGGCCCGGTAGGGCTCCCAGCCGAGCAGCGCGTCGAAGTAGTCGAGGAAGGTCGCGGGCGAGGTGCGCGGCTGGCCGAGCCAGAAGGAGGGCTCGACCAGGGCCCGGACCCCGGAGGCGTACATCGCGGCGTAGTCGTCGGTGGTGCGGGACGTCATGTGGATGTGCGGGTCGAAGATGCGGCGGGTCGGCCTGGTCATGGGCGTCACGCTCCTCGCTCCGGGCGCTGCTGTGGCGCGCGGCTGGCTACGGCTCGGGGGAAGGGCGGGGCGGGGTCGTCGGTGGTGCGGCGGCCGGACGGGGCGGGTGCACAGGCGCGGGCTTCCCGGTCTCCCCCGGCGCCGCGAGCCGGGCCAGTCGCAGCACCCGGTCGAGGTCCGCGGGCACGGAGCGGCCCGCCGCGGTGCGCTCGCGCGCGTAGTCCTCCAGCATGCGGGCGAGTTCCGCGTCCCCCGAGGCCCGGTGTGCCAGCCCGGCGAGCACGGTCAGCGGTACGCCGGTGAACAGGCACTTGAGCACACCGTGCCGCCACTGGTGCGCGTCCAGGTGTGCTGCGGCGTACGGTCCGAGCGCGGCGGCGATCAGCCGGGTGTCGTTGGTCCGCAGCGCGTCCTCGACCAGTTCCAGGGCCGCGGCCTGTTCGGGCGGCGGGTCCAGATGCGGCAGGGCCAGCAGGACGGCCCGCCGCTCGTCGCCGGTGCCGTGCCGGTAGAGCCGGGTCAGCTCCTGGATGCCGGGGGCGGCCGCGTGCAGGATGAGGACGCGGGCCGCGTCGACCGGGTCCGGCACATCGGTGCCGTCCGCGGCCGCTCCGCGGCAGGTGCGGCCGGCGCGGGCGAAGTGCAGCTCCCAGCGCGGGAGGCGGGGTACGGAGCGGGTGGGGGGCGGGTCGGGCCGGTTGCCGGACGGTGCACTCGCGGTCCGCCGGACGCCGTCCGGCGGGACGTCCGGGGCCGGGCGGTGCCGGTCGTCCGCCGCTTCGGCCAGCGCCCGGTGCAGCCAGGCGCGGGGCTCCGCGGCCAGTCGCAGCTCCAGGCCGGTGCGCAAGGAGGCGAGCGGGGTCAGCACGGGATCTCCTCCTGCTCCGGGGGGTCGTGCCGTACGGCGGCCGCCTCGGCCCGGGCCTCGGCCTCGGCGGCGGTCAGGAACGCGAGCGAGTCGGCCGCGCGTGCGGGGCCGGCGTGCGAATCGCGGGGCAGTTCGACCGTGACCAGGCCGTCGTAGTCCGCCGCGCGCAGCGCTGCCAGCACCGGCGGGAAGTCGATCTCGCCGTCTCCGAACGGCAGGTGCGTGTGGTCACCGCGCCGCATGTCCTCGATCTGCACGTGCCGCAGCCAGGGTGCCGCGTCCCGGACGCAGTCGGCCGGGGGACGCGGTTCCAGGCACTGGCAGTGTCCGATGTCGAGGGTGACCCCGAGGAGTTCGGGGCTGCCGAGTGCGGTGCGCAGCCGGTGGAACCCGGCCAGGTCCCCGAGCAGGTGGCCGGGCTCCGGCTCGACGGCCACCGGGACGCCGGCAGCACCCGCGGCGTCCAGCACCGTGCCGATACCGTCCGCCAGCCGCGTCCAGCCGGTCTCCGGCTCGGTGCCCGTCGGGAGGGGGCCGCTGAAGCAGTGCACGGCGTGGGCGCCCAGGTCCGCGGCGACGCGTACGGCCTTGAGCAGCAGATCGATGCGGGCGGTGCGGGCTTCCGCGTCCGGGTCGAGCAGCGTGGGGTGGTGCTTGCGGCGCGCGTCGAGCACATAGCGCGCTCCGGTCTCGACGGTGGCCGTCAGCCCGTGGCGGTCCAGTGCGCGGCCCACCTCGGCGGTGCGGGCCGGGAGCCCGGGGGCGAGGGGATCGAGGTGCATGTGGTCGAGCGTCAGCCCGACGCCCGCGTATCCGAGGTCGGCGAGCAGTCCGAGGGCGTCCTGGAGCCGCAGGTCGGCCAGGCCGTTGGTGCCGTAGGCGTAGCGCAGCGCGGAGGCGGTCCTGGACGGGGTCATGTGGGGCTGACCTTCCGGGAGAGGCGGCGGGCGAGAGGCAGCAGGCCGAGCAGTGCCGCGGCGGAGAGCGAAGAGGTGGTCCGGGCCCGCGGCGGGTGGGAGGTGCGGCAGCCGCGCGCGGTGAGTGCGGCCTGGAGCGGGAGCATGGCGCGGATCCCGCCGCCCACCGCGCGCTGGAGCAGCGGCGGCGAGGGGTTGAGCGCGGCGTGTGCCAGCGGTCGGGCGGCTGTCGCCGCGTAGGCGGTACTCGCGGCGAGGGTCAGTGGTGCCCGCTGCCGCGTCAGCACGGCCGTGGTCGCCGCCACCGCGCCCAGTGCCGCCAGCGGCACCGCCGGGGCGCCGCCCTCCGCCTCTCGGCGGGAGACGGAGGTGACCGCGAGGGTGTGTGCCCCCATGAGGGCGGCCGCGCCCAGCACCGGTGCGGAACCGGGCCCCGGCGGGGGTGCCGGGGTGCCGTCGGTCCCGGGCGCTGCGGGGCGCGCGGTGGCCGCCGCGCCCAGGAGTATGTCCAGGGAGCGGGCCGCCGCCATGGCGGCGGGACCTGCCGGGGTGTGCTTGAGGCGGAGGTCGTAGGCCCACACGGTGGTGGCCAGCGCGGTGGCGGTGAGGAGCGGGAGGCGGCCGGCGCGGGCGGCCAACGCCAGCCCGGCGGCGGTCAGTCCGGTTGCCGCCGCGAGGGCGGACCGCGGCTGGATGCGGCCCGAGGGCAGCGGCCGCTGCGGGCGCTCACGGGCGTCTTCTTCTTGGTCGGCCCAGTCGTTGAGCGCCATGCCCGCCTCGTACAGGCACAGCGAGGCTCCCGCGGCCAGCGCAGTCCCCCGGCCCGGGCCACGGCCGGCCGCCACGGCGCCGACCACCGCGTCGCCGGGCACGGTGGAGACCGCGGAGATCCGCAGGAGTTGCGCCCAGGCGGCTCCTCGGCCGGTCATCGGGCGGCTCCCGTGCCGTCGGCGGACGCACCGTCGGCGGACGCGGCACGCTCGTCCACTCCGGCGGCGCCGCCCGGCCCGTGCCGGAAGCCGTACGCGAGGTCGAGCAGGGCCCGCCACTGCCCCGGCAGGTCGGCCGGACCGCTGTCGGGGTCCTTGAAGTAGAAGCCCAGTCCGGGCACCGGGCCGGTGCGGCCGCGTTCGTCGGCGCGGGCGAGCAGCCGGGCCAGGTCGAGGACGAGCGGGGCGGCGAGCGCCGAGTCGCAGCCCTGCCAGGTGGTCTGCAGCGTCATGCGGGAGCCGAGGAAGCCGTCGAAGGCGATGTGGTCCCAGGCGGTCTTCCAGTCGCCCATCGCCGGGACGTCGTCGATGTGCACCTCTCCTTCCGGGAGGGTGCCGAGGTTGTCGGCCAGGACCCGCGCCTTGCCCGCGTTCTTGGCGGCCGCCGCCGCGGGGTCGGCGAGTGCCGCGCCGTCTCCGCCGCCGAGCAGGTTGGTGCCGCTCCAGGCGCGTACGGCCAGCGCGCGCTGCGCGAACATCGGGGCCAGGACCGAGCGCAGCAGGGTCTGCCCGGTCTTGCCGTCCCGCCCCGCGTACGGGACGCGGGCGGTACCGGCCGCTGCGGCCAGTCGAGGGTGGTGGAGGCCCGCGGACGGGGTGAAGTTGACGTACGGGCATCCCGCGCGCAGGGCCGCGGCCGCGTAGCGGGAGCTGGGCGGCAGGGGGGTGTGCGCGGTGCCCGGCGCCTCCTCGGATACGGGCGGGGACGGCTCGGTGCTGGCCACGTTGATCACCACGGTGCGGGCCAGGCCGTGGGTGCGGGTGAATTCGGTGAGGTCGGCCGCGTACCCGGCGATCAGTTCTTCCTCGGCGTCGGCGTCCTCCGCGGCCGGTCCGGCCGGCGGGGCGCCGGGGCGGAGGGCGGCGTCGGCGGTGGCGAGTTCGGCGCGGACCGCCGCGGGCAGGCCGTGCGGGAGGACACCGGCTTCGGCGAGGGCCTCGGCCCGCTTGGGCAGCGGGCAGGAGGCGGTGTCGTGTCCGCCGAAGACGAGGGAGTCCAGCGGTGGCAGCCCGGCACCGGCGAAAGGCTCGGTCTCGGTGACCATCCCGACGGGTGGATGCAGCCGGGCTGCGAGCGCCGCGGCTCCGGTGATCGCGGTGGTCGCCACGGAGCCTCTGGCGCCGATGAGCCACACCCCGGTACGGGGCGGCCGGACGTCGGAGCTGTCGGTGCGGTCGGTCACGGTGTCCTCCCTGATGTGCTGCGTACGAGGGGCCGCCGGGGGGGCGCGGGACGGGGCCACGCCTGCGCCCCGGGGGCGGGCAGGCCGGGCCCGGGCCGGGTTCGGGCCCGGCCCGGGCGGCCGCTGGGGTCAGCGGGGTGCCGACGCGCGGATGCGTACGTCGCGGAAGGCGACCTCGTCCCCCTCCCCGTGGTTCTGCAGGCCCACGTATCCGTCCGTGAGGCTCCGGGCCGGGTCGGTGTTGGTGAAGTCGTTGATCAGTACACCGTTGAGATGGACGCGCAGCCGCTCGCCCTCGACCCGGATCTCGTAGGTGTTCCACTCCCCCGGCGGGTTCAGCGCGGCGTCCCGTGCCTCGCGGTCGGCCGACTGGAAGCCGTAGACCGCTCCGGTGGTCCGGTCGTCGGCGTCGGTGGCGTCGATCTGGATCTCGTACCCGCGGTCCACGGCCGACCAGGGGTCGTCGGAGGCGGGGAAGCCGACGAAGACACCGGAGTTGTCGTCCCCGTCGGCACTCGCCATCCGCCAGTCGAGCTTGAGCGAGTAGGAGCCGTAGGAGCGGGCGGCGTACCACAGCAGGCCCATCCCGCCGCGGGTGGTGAGGGTGCCGTCGGCGCTCTCCTCGAACGAGCCGGGACCGGCCTGCCGCCACTCCTCGGTTCCGGGACCGTCGCCGGTTCCCTCGTACAGCGTCGTGTAGCCGTTCTCCGGACGGCAGTCGGCCCGCGCCGCGCCGGTCGCGTACCGGATGCCGCCCAGCAGGTGCGCGCGGAAGGCGGGATCGGCCCAGGACTCCCGGGTGTGCCCGGCACCGGTGTAGAAGGCGCGGCCGCCCGTGTACTCCTGGCACCAGGCCAGCGGGTGGTCCTCGCCCATCGTGCCGCCGGTGTAGGAGTCCTCGTCCAGGGACGCCAGGATGCGGGCGTGTGCGCGCGGATCGGAGCGATAGTTGTACCACTCGTCGGTGCGCTCCCAGTCCGCGCCCAGCTGCGCGGTGGCGGGGTGGGCGCGGTCCTCGATCCGCACCGTGGCGGGCTGGATCGCCGGGTGGGACGCGAAGTAGGCGCCCGCGAGCCCGCCGTACCACTCCCAGTCGTACTCGGTGTCGGCGGCTGCGTGTACGCCCACGTAGCCGCCGCCGTCACCGATGTACTCCTCGAAGGCCGCCTGTTGGCGCGGGCCCAGCACGTCGCCCGTCGTCGAGAGGAAGACGACGGCGTCGTACCGGGCCAGCTTCTTCGGGGTGAAGGCGGCGGCGTTCTCGGTGGCGTCGACGGTGAAACCGTGCTCGGCGCCGAGTTCCCGCACGGCGGCGATGCCGTCGGGGATGGACTCGTGGCGGTATCCGGCGGTCTTGGAGAAGACCAGCACGCTGCCGGCCGCCTGCTCGTGCCCGCCGGGGTGCTGCGCGGCCTGGCTCGGCGCGGCGAGCACACCGGCCAGCAGCGCACCGGCTGTCAGGGCGAGGCGGGCGCGAGGAGTGGATGCCCGGTTCATGCGCGTCCTCCGTTCAGCCGGTGGTGACGGTGAAGCTGTCCAGGTCGTAGAGCGCCCCGTCGCCTCCGGTGAAGACGAGGCAGAGCGTGTCCGCGTCCGCGGGGACGCCGCTGATGTCGGTGCTCACCTCGGTCCAGCCGTCCGTGGCGGAGATCTGCGCGGTGCCCAGCAGTGGTCCGTCGGGGCCGCCGGCGCGGACTTCGAGCGCGGCGTCCGCGGTGCCGGCCACCCGGGCGGTGAGTTGGGTGACGTCGGCGGGCGCGTACGGCTCGTAGGCGATCCACTGGCCGTCCCGCGCCCCGGTGACGGCCTTGCCGCCCTCTGCTTCGGCGGGCTCGCCGGTGCTGACGCCGTCCGCCGCGCTGGTGAAGTGCTCGGCCTGGCGGTGCTTGGGCTGCAGGATGCTCTGCCCGTGGCTGGTGAGCGGGGGTTGCCCACCTGCGCCGTTGTCGGTGTAGGAGGCGTCGAAGACGCCGAAGATGTCGGCGTTCGGGTCGTGTTCCCCGTCGGCGAGGGTCTTGATGGTGCCCTTGCAGCCCTTGGCGGAGGTGAGGGGGTGGCCGTGGCTGTCGTGGCCGAGGATGTAGGCGACCTCGACCCGGGAGCAGTCGATCTGCTCCTCCTCGGGGTCGGTGACCTGCACCTCGAAGGGGATCTCGTCGCCGAAGGAGAAGGGCTGCCCGTCGGCGGGGAGCTTCAGTTCGACCTGGGGCGCCGTGTTGCCGACGGTGATGTGCACGCCGGCGGAGCCGGTACGGCCGGAGGGGTCCTCGGCGGTGACGGTCGCCGTGTAGGTGCCGTTCGTCTCGTAGGTGTGTGTCGGTTCGGCCTCATTCGAGGTCGCGCCGTCGCCGAAGTCCCAGCTCAGTTCCGTCGTGTCGCCGTCCTGGTCGGTGGCCTCGGCGGAGAAGGAGACGGTGAGCGGGGCCTGGCCGTCGCTGACGTCGCTGCTCGCCTCGACGACGGGACTGTGCCCGTCGGTGGCGTTCTCGATGCGGTAGAGGGCGGAGTTCTCGTCGCCGTTGAAGTAGCCGGTGCCGTAGTCGAGGACGTACAGCGCACCGTCGGGGCCGAAGTCCATGTCCATGACCTGGGTCCCGGACCACGGGAAGTCGTTGATCCGCACGTTGCCGCCGTTCCGGTCCTGCTCGACCCGCTTGATCCAGCGGCGGCCGAACTCTCCGGCGAAGAAGTCGCCGTCGTACTCGCGGGGGAAGGCCACCGGGGAGTCGGAGTGGGGGTCGTGGCGGTAGACGGGACCGCCCATCGGGGACTCGGAGCCGTCGCCGAACTCGGGCACGGAGTCGCCGTCGTAGGGGATCCACGCCGGCTGGGCCGCGGGGAGCCGGGTGCGTCCGGTGTTACGGGGCGAGGTGTTGCGCGGCGCGGCGCAGTCGAATTTCTCACCGGAGGTGCCGGTGGCGAAGTCGTAGTCCGTGTAGGCGTCGTTCTTGCCGGTGCAGTACGGCCAGCCGTAGTTCCCCGGCCCGGTGACCCGGGCGAACTCGACCTGGCCCGCGGGGCCGCGCTGCGGATCGGCGGTGCCCGCGTCCGGTCCGTAGTCGCCGACGTAGACGGTGTCGGTCTTCTTGTCGACGGTCATCCGGAAGGGGTTGCGGAAGCCCATCGCGTAGATCTCGGGCCGGGTCTTCGCGGTGCCCGGGCGGAAGAGGTTGCCGCGCGGGATCGTGTAGGAGCCGTCCTTGCGGACCTTGATGCGGAGGATCTTGCCGCGCAGGTCGTCGGTGTTGCCGGCGGAGCGCTGCGCGTCGAAGGCGGGGTTGCGGTCGGCGCGCTCGTCGATGGGGGTGTAGCCGTCCGACTGGAAGGGGTTGGAGTCGTCGCCGGTCGACAGGAGCAGGTTGCCCTTGGAGTCGAAGGCGATGTCGCCGCCCACGTGGCAGCAGGTGCCGCGGTCGGCGGGGACGTCGAGGACCTTGCGCTCGCTGGACTCGTCCAGGGTGCCGTCGGCGCGCAGGACGAACCGGGAGAGCCGGTTGACGCCGGCGAACTTCTCGAAGTCGGCGGCGGTGCCGGTGTCGGGGGCGTCGCCCTCGGGGGTGTCGAGCGGCGGCGCGTAGTAGAGGTAGACGAAGTGGTTCTTGGTGAAGCGCGGGTCGACTCCGACGCCCTGGAGGCCCTCTTCGTCGTGGTTGTAGACGTCGAGGCGGCCGGCGGTCTTCGTGTCGCCCTGCGCGTCGGTGAGCCGCAGGGTGCCGTCGCGTGAGGTGTGCAGGACGGAGCGGTCGGGCAGCACGGCCATCGTCATGGGCTCGCCCATCTCGGCCACGCCCTTGGCGAGGGTCACCTGCTGGAAGTCGCCGGCGGCGCGCGGATCGGCTTTGCCCGGGGTGATGGTGGGGGGTGCGTCGGCGGCCTGGGCGGCGACCGCGGTGGCGCCGGTGAGCAGGAGAGCGCCGACGAGTGCGGCTACCCGGGTGCGGAGACATCGTTGTCCGCGGGGTCGAGTGTGCACAGCGGATCCTCCCTGGTGGGGGTGGGTTGACTGGTGCCGTGCGCTGCGCCCGCGCTGCACTGGAGGGGGCGCGCTGTTGTCCCGTACGCCTCAAGGACGGTAGCCGCGTTTATCCGGAGCGGGAACCCCTTTGACACGCATCCCCGGTAGTTTTGTCCACACGCAGGACAAAGGCCCGGGAGCGCGCGGCGGCCCCGCGCGACCGCACCGAGGCGGAAGCGCGCAGGGCGGAGCCGGGGCACCCGGAGCGGTGCCCGCGGCCCCGCACCGGCGCCGTGCGGGCGGTCAGTTGCCGAACGCCGAGTCGAACGAGGCAGTCGGCGGTTCGTAGTCGAACGCCCGCAGCCGCGCCAGGGCCTCCGGCGCACCGGCGAGCCGGTCCATCCCGGCGTCCTCCCACTCGACGGACACCGGCCCCTCGTAGCCGATGGCCCGCAGCATCCGGAAGACGTCCTCCCAGGCGACGTCGCCGTGCCCGGCCGAGACGAAGTCCCAGCCCCGGCGCGGATCGCCCCACGGCAGATGCGAGCCGAGCCGACCGTTGCGACCGTCCAGCCGGCGCCGGGCCTCCTTGCAGTCGACGTGGTAGATCCGGTCCCGGTAGTCGTAGAGGAAGCCCGCCGGATCCAGGTCCTGCCACACGAAGTGCGAGGGGTCGAAGTTCAGTCCGAAGGCGGGGCGGTGCTCGACCGCCTCCAGGGCGCGCTGGGTGGTCCAGTAGTCGTAAGCGATCTCGCTGGGGTGCACCTCGTGCGCGAACCGCACGCCCTCGGCGTCGAAGACATCCAGGATCGGGTTCCACCGCTCGGCGAAGTCCGCGTAGCCGCGGTCGACCATCTCCGGCGGCGTCGGCGGGAACATGGCCACCAGGTGCCAGATCGAGGAGCCGGTGAAGCCGACGACGGTGCGCACTCCGAGCGCCGCG
This sequence comes from Streptomyces sp. WMMB303, assembly GCF_029351045.1. Taxonomy (NCBI): domain Bacteria; kingdom Bacillati; phylum Actinomycetota; class Actinomycetes; order Kitasatosporales; family Streptomycetaceae; genus Streptomyces; species Streptomyces sp. WMMB303. The sequence goes on from NZ_JARKIN010000001.1 coordinate 4,519,602, forward strand.
GCGGCCCGCGCGGTGTCCTTCATCTCCTCGGCGGCCCTGCGGCGCACCCCCTCGGGGTCGCCGTCGCCCCAGATACGCGGGGCGACGATGGCGCGGTGACGCTCGTCGATGGGGTGGTCGCAGACGGCCTGCCCGGTGAGGTGGTTGGAGACCGCCCAGCACTCCAGACCGTACTTGTCCAGCAGGCGCCGCCTGCCGTCCACGTACCCGGGCTCGTGCAGCGCCTTGTCGACCTCGAAGTGGTCTCCCCAGCAGGCCAGTTCCAGACCGTCGTAGCCGAAGTCGCGGGCGAGGCGGCAGACCTCCTCCAGCGGCAGGTCGGCCCACTGCCCGGTGAAGAGGGTGAACTTTCGTGCCACGGTGACCTCCTAGGCGGTTGCCGCGGCCGCTCCGGCCGCGGATGCCTCGTGCTGGACCGGTGTGTAGACGCAGTCCCGCCCGGCGCTCTCCTCGACGGCGGCCAGCACGCGCTGGACCTGGAGTCCGTCGTCGAAGGAAGGTGCCGGCGGGGTGCCCGTCGCGATGGCGTGCACCAGATCGCGGGCCTGATGGGTGAAGGTGTGCTCGTAGCCGAGCCCGTGGCCGGGCGGCCACCACGCCTCCAGGTAGGGATGGTCGTGCTCGGTGACCAGGATGCGGCGGAATCCGGCTTCTCCCGCGGTCTGGGTGTGGTCGTGGAACTCCAACTCGTTGAGCCGCTCCAGATCGAAGGCGAGGGAGCCGAGGGTGCCGTTCAGCTCGACGCGCAGTGCGTTCTTGCGCCCCGCCGCGACCCGCGTGACCTCGAAGGAGGCCAGTGCCCCGGAGCCGAGCCTGCCGGTGAAGACCGCGGCGTCGTCCACGGTGACCGGGCCCCGCTCCCCGTCCGGTTCGCCCTCCCGCAGCGGGCGCTCGCGGACGAACGTCTCGGTCTGCGCGGAGACCCCGGCCAGTGGGGCGCCGGCCAGATGCTGGGCGAGGTCGACGGCGTGCGCCCCCAGGTCGCCGAGGGCCCCGGAGCCCGCAGCCTCCCGGCGCAGCCGCCAGGCCAGCGGGAAGGCGGGGTCGACCAGCCAGTCCTGGAGATAGCACACCCGCACGTGCCGCAGCTCCCCCAGCCTGCCGTCCGCCACCATGCGGCGCGCGAGCGCCAGCGCGGGGGTGCGGCGGTAGTTGAAGCCGACCATGGCGACCTGGCCGCGCTCCCGGGCCGCGCGCGCCGCCGCGGCCATGGCCTCGGCCTCCTCGACCGTGTTGGCCAGCGGCTTCTCGCACAGCACGTGCTTGCCCGCCGCCAGCGCCGCGATGGCGATCTCGGCGTGGCTGTCGCCGGGCGTGCAGATGTCGACGAGCTGGACGTCCGGGCGGGCGATCAGCGCCCGCCAGTCGGTCTCGGCTGCGGCCCAGCCCAGCCGCTCGGCCGCGGTGCGCACGGCCGCCGGGTCGCGCCCGCACACGGCGGCCAGCGCGGGCCGCAGCGGCAGGTCGAAGACCCGCCCCACGGTGCGCCAGCCCTGCGAGTGTGCCTGGCCCATGAAGGCGTAGCCGACCATGCCCACGCCCAGGGGCGGCGCGGTGGCGGGCGCGGTGCTGTCGTACGGCATCGAGGTCCTCCCTCTGGAGGGGCTCCTGCTCCGGCCCCGGGCCGGGAGGTGCCCCCGGATCTGCGTCAGCGGTCCGGACGGTGCGGCGGGCGGTCCCGGCGGAGGGGGCCGCCCGCCCGGGCTGTCAGGTGAAGCCGATCGGGAGGTACTCCTCGACGTTCTTCTCGGTCACCACCGCCGAGTAGAGGGTGACCTGGGCGGGGATCTCGTACTCGGCCATGCCCGCGATGCCCTTGCCCTGGCCGAGGGCGCGGGCCAGGTCGATGGCGGAGGCGGCCATGGTGGGCGGGTAGAGGACGGTGGCCTTGATGACGCTGTCACCGTCCTTGATGGCCTGCATCACGCGCTTGGATCCGGCGCCGCCGACCATGAAGAACTCGTCCCGGCCGGCCTGCTTGATGGCGCGTTCGGCGCCGACGCCCTGGTCGTCGTCGTGGTTCCACAGCGCGTCGAAGCTCTGCTGCGCCTGGAGGAGTTCGGACATCTTCTGCTGCCCGGACTCGACGGTGAACTCGGCGGCCTGCCGGGCGACCTTCTCGATGTTGGGGTAGTTCTCGAGCGCGTCGTCGAACCCCTTGGTGCGCTGCCGGGTCAGCTCCAGGTTGTCGATCCCGGCCAGCTCCACGACCTTGGCGCTCTTCTTGTCCTTGAGCTGTTCGCCGATGTAGTGCCCGGCGTTGAGACCCATCCCGTAGTTGTCGCCGCCGATCCAGCAGCGGTAGGCCTGCTGCGAGGAGAAGACGCGGTCGAGGTTGACCACGGGGATGCCGGCTCGCATGGCCTTGAGTCCGACCTGGGTGAGGGCCTTGCCGTCGGCGGGGAGCACGACGAGCACGTCGACCTTCTTGTTGATGAGCGTCTCGACCTGGCCCACCTGGGTGGCGTTGTCGTTGGAGCCCTCGGTGGCCTCCAGGGTGACGTCCTGGTATTTTTCGGCGCGCTTCTTGGCCTGGGTGGTGATGGCGTTGAGCCAGCCGTGGTCGGCCTGCGGGCCGGCGAACCCGACGGTGACCTTCTTGCCGGGCTTGTCGTCGGCGACCTCGGCCCCGGCCGAGTCCGTGCCGGCGTCGTCGTTGTTCTCGTTGCTGGTGCAGCCGGTGGCGAGGAGCGCGGCTCCGGCTGCCGCGGTACCGAAGAGCATGCTGCGGCGGCTGGTGGCCGGGAGGCGGGACTCGGGTGGGGTGTCAGGGGTGCGTGGTCTGATGTTCATGGCGTGGAACGACCCTTCTGGACCAGGACGGCCGCGACGATGATCGCGCCCTTGGCGATCTGCTGAATGTCCGTCTGGAGGTTGTTGAGGGCGAACAGGTTGGTGATGGTGGTGAAGACCAGGACGCCGAGCACCGAGCCGAGGATCGTGCCGCGACCGCCGCTGAGCAGCGTGCCGCCGATGATCGCGGCTGCGATGGCGTCGAGTTCGTACAGGTTTCCGTTGGTGTTCTGGCCCGAGCCGGTGAGGATCACGAGCATGAACGCGGCGATTCCGCAGCACAGTCCGGAGAGCAGGTAGAGCAGCAGCCGCTGCCGCCGCACGGCGATGCCGGCCAGCCGTGAGGCTTCCGGGTTGCCGCCCACCGCCACCGTGCGGCGTCCGAAGGTGGTGCGGTTGAGCAGCAGCCAGCCGAGCACGCAGACGAGCGCGAACACCAGGACGATGGGCGGGACGCCGAGCACATAGGAGTCCTTGACGCCGAGGTCGAGCACCGCGTCGACGGTGACGACCTGCGTCCGGCCGTCGCTGATCTGCAGCGCCAGCCCCCGGGCCGAGGCGAGCATGGCGAGGGTGGCGATGAAGGGCACCATCGGCCCGTAGGCGACCAGCAGCCCGTTGACGAGTCCGCAGCCGACGCCGACCAGCACACTGCACAGCAGCATCCCGCCGAGGCCGAAGTCCTGGGTGGCCAGCGTCGTCGCCCACACCGAGGCGAGCGCGACGATGGCACCCACCGACAGGTCGATACCGCCGCCGATGATCACGAAGGTGACGCCGACGGTGACGACGCCGATGACGGACGCCTGGGTGAGGACGAGGCGGAGGTTCTCGGCCGCGAGGAACTCGTCGGGTTTGGTGAGCGCCCCGACGACGGCGAGCGCGACCAGCACCCCGATGAGCGAGAGGTGCCGCACGTCGAGCGGGAGGCGGCGGACGGCCGGAGGCCGGTCCGCCGGGGGTGCGGGCGTACCGGGCTCACTGGCCGTGGTTGCTGGCGAGTTCATGACGGGTCACCTCTGAGGAGACGGAGGCCGGTGGGTGGATGCGCGGGCGTCGCCGCCGGAGGGCCGGTGCGGGGGCGCGGCCCGCAGCCGCACCCCGGCAGCTGTCGGGAGGTGCGGGGGCCGCTCATTCCGGGGTGCCTTCCATCACGAGGTCGAGCACCCGGTGCTCGTCCAGCTCGTGCGAGGGGGCCTCGTGCACCACACGGCCCTCGCGCAGCACCAGCACCCGGTCGGCGAGGCCGAGGACTTCGGGCAGTTCGCTGGAGACGAGCAGTACGCACACCCCGGAGTCGGCGAGCCGCCGGATGACGGCGTACAACTCGGCGCGCGCACCGACGTCGACGCCGCGGGTGGGCTCGTCCAGCAGCAGCACCCGGCAGCCGCGCAGCAGCCAGCGGGCGAGCACCGCCTTCTGCTGGTTGCCGCCGGAGAAGGTCCGTACCGGCCGTTCGGGGTCGTCCGGGCTGAGCGCCAGCTCGCGGGTGCGCCCGCGGGCCTCGGAGCGCTCCCGGGCCCGGTCCAGCCAGCCGCCGCGGGAGAAGCGGGGCAGCGAGGAGACGGAGACGTTGCGGGTGACCGACTCCAGCATCAGCAGCGCCTGGGACTTGCGCTCCTCGGGCGCCAGCCCCAGCCCGGCGCGTACGGCGGCGGGGATGCTGCCCGGACGCAGCGGCCTGCCGTCCACCAGGACGCGCCCCGCGGTGGGGCGGCGCGCACCGTAGAGCGTCTCCAGCACCTCCGAGCGGCCGGAGCCCACCAGCCCGGCCAGCCCCACGATCTCGCCGGGCCGCAGCTCCAGGTCGAGGGGCTCGAACTCGCCCGTCCGCGCCAGCTTTTCGGCGACCAGTACCGGCTCGGCACGCGGCGCGTCCTGCGCCGAGCGCCGGGGGAAGACCTGCCGTGCGTCCCGGCCCGTCATCCTGGCGACCAGTTCGTCGGTGGGTGTGCTGCGGGCCGGCAGGTCGCGGGCGGCGACGCGGCCGTCCTTGAGGACCGAGACCCGGTCCCCGATGCGCCGGATCTCCTCCAGCCGGTGGGAGATGTAGACGACGGCCACGCCGTCGGCCGTCAGAGCGCCCACGATCCGGAAGAGGTTGTCGACCTCGTCGGGGTCCAGGGCCGCCGACGGCTCGTCCATCACGATCAGCCGTACGTCGTGCGAGAGGGCGCGGGCCATGGACACGATCTGCGCTCCGGCGGAGGAGAGGGAGCCCACGAGCGCGGCCGGGTCGATCTCGGGGTGCCCGAGCCGGGCCAGCAGCTCCGCGGTCCGCGCCCGCGCCACCCGGGGACGGACCAGGCCGCGGGTGGCGATCTCGTGGCCGAGGAAGACGTTCTCCGCCACCGACACGTGTTCCACCAGGTCGAGTTCCTGGTAGATGGTGGCGATGCCCAGCCGCATCGCGGAGACCGGGGTGGGCAGCCGGACCCGTTCGCCCCGCCAGGTGATCTCACCGCCGTCGGGCTGGTGGGCGCCCGCGAGCACTTTGATGAGGGTGGACTTGCCCGCGCCGTTCTGGCCGAGCAGGCAGTGCACCTCGCCTTCCTCGACATCGAGGTCGACACCGTCCAGCGCACGGACACCGGGGAACGATTTGGTGATTCCGGACATCGTCAACAGGGGCATGCAGGACCTCCGTCCCAGGGGGTCGTACGGGAGTTCGCCGTGCGGGAGCGGTGCCGTCGATCGGTTTGCGGTGCGCTGTGCGTCGTACGGGCCGGGGACACTTCGCGGCCGGGAGCCGGGAGGTGGTGCGTGCGGGACCGGCGGAGTGCCGGCAGGGGCTACGCGGGCGAGAACAGGTGGTCGCTGGTGAGCCGGGCGGCGCCCGTCACCCCCGCGACCTGTCCCAGCTCGCCCAGGACGATGGGGAGGTTGCCGGTCGCCAGCGGCAGCGACTGGCGGTAGACCTGGGTGCGGATACTGGCCAGCAGAGTGTGGCCGAGCCCGGTGACGCCGCCGCCGATGACCACCAGGCCGGGGTTGAAGAAGCTGACCAGGCTCGCGATGACCTGGCCCACCCGGGCGCCGCCCTCCCGGATGAGGTCGAGCGAGGTGCCGTCCCCCGCGGAGGCGGCGGTGGCGATGTCGGCCGCGTCGAGCCTCCCCTTCTCGGCCAGCAGCCGGGCCAGTTCGGGCGACCGGCCCTCCCGGGCGGCCTCCTCCGCGTCCCGGGCGAGGGCGGCCCCGCCGAAGTACGCCTCCAGGCAGCCGCGGTTGCCACAGGCGCACTGACGGCCGTCGGGCTCCACCTGGATGTGCCCGATGTCGCCCGCGCTGCCGGTGGTTCCGCGGTGCACCTCGCCTCCGACGACCACTCCGCAGCCGATCCCGGTGCCGATCTTGACGCAGAAGAAGTCCCGCACCGAGCGCGCGACTCCGGCCTGCATCTCGCCGGTCGCCATCAGGTTCACGTCGTTGTCGACCATCACCGGGCAGCCCAGTTCCTGGCTGAGCGCCTCCCGGACGGGGAAGCCGTCCCAGCCGGGCATGATCGGCGGTGCGACGGGAGTGCCCTCCGGAAACCGGACGGGCCCGGGGACACCGATGCCCGCGCCGTCGAATCCGTCGGCGACCCCGCTGTCGCGGAGTTTGGCCACCATCGCCAGCACCTGGTCGAAGACCGCGACGGGGCCCTCTCGGACGTCCATGGGCTGGTTGAGGTGGCCCAGGACCTCCAGTTCCGGGTTGGTGACCGCGACGTCGACAGAGGTGGCGCCGATGTCGACCCCGAGGAAGCGGAGGCCGGGCGCGAGCCGGATGTTGTGCGAGCGGCGCCCGCCCCGGGAGGCGGCGAGGCCGTCCGCGACGACCAGCCCGGTCTCCAGCAGCCGGTCCACCTCGACGGCCAGCTTGGAGCGGGACAGGTCGACGCGGTCCCCGAGTTCGGCGCGGGACCGCGGGCCGCCGTCACGCAGCAGGCGGAGCAGCCGCGCCTGGTGCGCGTTCGCGGGCCGTGCAGTCATGCGCCTCACCGCTACCCCTCCAGCCGTACCTCTCGGCGTCGTGTCCGGGAAAGTACGGGGAACGTAGCAGCGGCGGCCGGAGTTGGAAAGAAGTTCTGCACAAACCCGTGCGACTTCTTCCCGGGAATGGACAAAGAGGGTCCCCGCAGGAGCCTGCCGGCTGCCTTAGAGTCGGAGCGACCAGGAGGTGAGGCACCATGGGCAGGGTCACCGCACGACGCCCCGTCGTACGCGTCCGGGAGGGGGCGGTCAGCACCCGGCCGGACACCCTCGTCACCGAGGAACCCCTGGAGATCCGGCTCGGCGGCACGCCGCTGGCGGTCACCATGCGCACGCCCGGCGACGACTTCGCGCTGGCGACCGGGTTCCTGGTCAGCGAGGGAGTCGTCGCCGCGGCCGAGGACGTCGCCGGGATCTCCTACTGCGGAGACGCCCGCGACGAGGAGGGCGCCCGCACCTACAACACGGTCGATGTACGCCTCGCCCCGCACGTTCCGGCCCCCGACCTCGCCGGGCTGGAGCGCAACGTCTACACCACGTCCTCCTGCGGACTGTGCGGCAAGGCCAGCCTGGACGCGGTCCGCACCACGGCGCGCTGGGAGCTGGACCGCGCACGTCCGCACGGCATCGGCACCGGACTGCTGACCCGGCTCCCGGACCGGCTGCGCGCCGCCCAGCGGGTGTTCGACCGCACGGGCGGGCTGCACGCGGCGGCGCTGTTCTCGGCCACCGGCGAACTCCTCGACGTACGCGAGGACGTGGGACGGCACAACGCCGTGGACAAGGTGGTGGGCCACGCGGCGCGGGACGGCGCGCTTCCGCTGCGCGACGCGCTGCTGATGGTCTCGGGGCGCGCCTCGTTCGAACTGGCACAGAAGGCGGTGATGGCAGGCATCCCGGTACTGGCGGCCGTCTCGGCGCCGTCGTCCCTCGCCGTCGACCTGGCGGAGGAGGCGGGGCTGACCCTGGTCGGGTTCCTGCGCGGCTCCTCGATGAACATCTACACGGGGTCGCATCGGCTGGCGCTGCCTGACCCGTCGGCCGAGGCGGACGCCGAGGCGGCCGCGGGCGCCGGCTGAGCCGACTGCCCGTCCGCGGGATGCCGTGCCCGTGCCCAGCGGCCGCCCGTCAGCCGCGGACCGCGCTCGGGCCGGGTGCGGTGTCCCGTCCGGGTTCCGGTTCCGGAGCGAGCTCCGGGACGGCCTCCGGAGCGGACGGCTCCCGGGCCCACCGCCGCGCCAGGTAGGCGCACACCAGCAGTTGCATCTGGTGGAAGAGCATCAGCGGCAGGACGGCCACGCTCGCCTCGGCGCCGAAGAGCACGCTGGCCATGGGCAGTCCGGCGGCCAGGGATTTCTTGGAGCCCGCGAAGCAGATGGTGAGGCGGTCGGCCCGCTCGAAGCCCAGTCGGCGGGCGCCGAACCAGGTCAGCCCCAGCATGGCGGTCAGCAAGGCGGCTTCCACGCCGAGCAGGGCCGGGAGCCGGGCCGGGCTGACCGCGCTCCACACCCCCTCGGTCATGCCCTGGCTGAAGGCGGTGTAGACGACGAGCAGCACCGAGGAGCGGTCCACGTACCCCAGCGCGCGCTTGTGCCGGGCCAGGAATCCGGCCAGGCGGCGGCGGAGCAGTTGCCCCGCGAGGAAGGGCGCCAGCAGTTGGGCGGCGATGCCGAGCAGGCCGTCGGCGGAGAGTGCGGCCCGGCCGCCGATGAGCCAGGCGGCCAGCAGCGGGGTGGCGAGCATGCCGAGCAGGCTGGAGTAGGTGCCCGCGCAGATGGCGGCGGGCACGTTGCCGCGGGCCAGCGCGGTGAAGGCGATCGAGGACTGGATGGTGGAGGGGACGAGGCAGAGGAAGAGCAGTCCGTCCTGGAGCTGCGGGGTGAGTACGTAGGGGACGAGCCCGCGGGAGGCGAGGCCCACCAGCGGGAAGACGACGAAGGTGCACGCCACGACGGCCAGGTGCAGCCGCCAGTGGCGGAGCCCGTCCACCGCGCGCGGGTGGACAGCCGCGCTCCGTAGAGGAAGAAGAGCAGGCCGACGGCCCCCTTGGTGGCCCAGGTGAATCCGAGCGCCACCCCGCCGGACGCGGGCAGCAGGACGGCGACCAGCACGGTGGCCACCAGCAGCAGGATGTAGGGGTCCAGGAAGCGGGCGATGCGGCGCATGGCGACCAACATACCGATCTGCGGAATCGGTCTTCCGAAACCCCGGGTCCACAGCGGGAGGCCCGGGGGAGCACCCTGCGGGGACATCTCCGGCGTCCTCCGGGACGCCGCTCCCCCTCCGTCACACCAGCCTCCGCTGACCCGCACTTCTCGCAAACACTCCGGTTCGCTCGCGAATATTCCGTGCAGAAATCCGACGGGCCGGGAAACGGCCTTGCGGTCATCGGCGAGGAGGTCGTCGAACTGTCCTAATTGACCGACTGACCTGCATCGACACCCCTGCCGATCACGGCCCGCCATCGGATACGGTCCTGGCGCGGTGCCACCTGGTGCCGCGCAGTCGAGGAGCAGAGCCTTTGCGCGAGTTCACCGTTCCGGCCCTGACGACCACCCCCCAGGTCGGCGGAGTGGCCGATGCCGTCTTCGCGCACGCCGAGCGGACGCCCCACCTGCCGCTGCTCGCCCGCAAGGGTCGGGACGGCAGCTGGCAGGACGTACCGGCGGCACAGTTCCGGGACGAGGTCATGGCAGTCGCGAAGGGTCTGCTGGCCCAGGGCGTCCGGTTCGGCGACCGCGTGGCGCTGATGTCGCGTACGCGCTACGAGTGGACGCTGCTGGACTTCGCACTGTGGGCACTCGGAGCCCAGTCCGTGCCCGTCTACCCGACCTCCTCGGCCGAGCAGGTCGCCTGGATGCTGTACGACGCCGAGGTGACGGCTGCGGTGGTCGAGCACGAGGACCACGCGATGACCATCGGTTCGGTCGTCGACGGGCTGCCGCGGCTCAAGAAGCTGTGGCAGTTCGACTCCGGAGCGGTGCAGGAACTGATCACCGCGGGGGCGCACCTCGAGGACGAGGTCGTCCACCGGCACCGGCTCGCCCTCACCCCGGACACGGTCGCCACGATCATCTACACCTCCGGGACCACGGGCCGCCCCAAGGGCTGTGTGATCACACATGCCAACTTCATGGCCGAGACCGACAACATCATCGCCCGGTACGACCGGGTCTTCAGCGCCAAGGCGGGGGAGCAGGGCTCCCTGCTGCTGTTCCTGCCGCTGGCCCACGTCTTCGGCCGGATGGTGGAGGTGGCGGCGGTGCGGGCCGGGCTCAAGGTGGGGCACCAGCCGGAGATGACGGCGCGGGCGCTGCTGCCCGACCTGGCGGCATTCCACCCCACCTTCATCCAGGCGGTCCCGCACCTGTTCGAAAAGATCTTCGCAAGCGCCCGCCGCAAGGCCGAGTCCGAGGGGCGGCTCGGCGCGTTCGAGAAGGCCGTGGAGGTGGCCGTCCGGTACGCCGAGGCCGTCGAGCACAAGGCGTTCGGCACCGGCCCGGGCCCCGGCGCCTCGCTGCGGATGCAGCACCAGTTCTACGACAAGTTCGTCTACGCCAAGCTGCGGGAGGCCATGGGCGGTCGCTGCCGGTACGCCATGTCGGGCGGTTCGGCCATGGAACGGCGGCTGGGCCTGTTCTTCGACGGCGCCGGAATGCGGATCCTCGAGGGATACGGGCTGACCGAGACGACGGCCGCCGCCGTGGCCAACCCGCCCGAACGCCCCCGCTTCGGCACCGTCGGGCAGCCGGTGCCCGGCACCACCGTGCGGATCGCCGAGGACGGTGAGATCCTGGTCAGCGGCGGTCAGATCTTCGCCGGCTATCTGAACAACGCGCGTGCCACCCAGGACACCCTGCGCGGCGACTGGTTCGCCACCGGCGATCTGGGCGCCCTGGACGACGACGGCTACCTGACGATCACCGGCCGCAAGAAGGAGATCCTGGTGACCTCCAGCGGCAAGAGCGTCTCCCCCGGCCCGCTGGAGGACCGCGTCCGCGAGCATCCGCTCGTCGGGCAGTGCATCGTGCTGGGCAACGACCGGCCGTACGTCTCCGCGCTGCTCACGCTCGACGAGGAGGCGGTGCAGCACTGGCTCGCGATGCGCCAGAAGCCCGAGACGGACCCCGCGGACCTGCTGCGGGACGAGGACTTGGAGACCGAGATGCGCAGGGCGGTGGTCGCCGCGAACACCCAGGTGTCCCAGGCGGAGTCGATCCGCACGTTCCGTATCCTCGCGGCGCCCTTCACCGAGGAGGACGGGCTGCTGACCCCGTCGCTGAAGCTGCGGCGCGCCGCGATCGAGGCGGCCTGCGCGGTGGAGATCGAGGCGTTGTACCAGGGCTGAGCGATCCGGCCCCGAACTGAACGAAAATGTGCTCGATACGGAACAGATGTCCGGCGGTGCTCGTTGGCCACGGGGGCGGCGGAACAACCGCCGACAGCGAAGCAACGCACGCACAACACTGAACGTAAGGACCCACGCGTGAGCAACGTTCCCACCATCACGCTCAACAACGGCGTCACGATGCCGCAGCTCGGCTTCGGCGTCTGGCAGGTGCCCGCCGACGAGGCGGCCACGGCGGTGACCACGGCGCTGGAGTCCGGCTACCGCAGCATCGACACCGCGGCGGCGTACGAGAACGAGGAGGGTGTCGGCCGCGCGCTGACCGCCTCCGGCCTGCCCCGCGACGAGGTGTTCGTCACCACCAAGCTGTGGAACGCCGACCAGGGGTACGACACGACCCTGCGCGCCTTCGACGCCTCCCTCACCAAGCTCGGCCTGGACTTCGTCGATCTGTACCTGATCCACTGGCCGATGCCGGAGGTGGACAGGTACGAGGAGACCTGGCGGGCCTTCGAGAAGATCCACGCCGACGGGCGCGCCCGCGCCATCGGCGTCTCCAACTTCCAGCCGACCCACCTCAACCGGATCATCCAGCTCGGCGGGACGGTACCGGCCGTCAACCAGATCGAGCTGCACCCCCGGCTGCAGCAGTCGGTGCCGCGCGCCTTCCACGCCGACCACCACATCGCCACCGAGGCGTGGTCCCCGCTCGGCCAGGGCGGTGACCTGCTCGACGACCCGACGCTGGGCGGGATCGCCGAGCGGCACGGCAAGACCGTCGCGCAGGTGGTGCTGCGCTGGCACCTCCAGCTCGGCAACGTGGTGATCCCCAAGTCGGTCACTCCCTCCCGGGTACGGGAGAACATCGACCTCTTCGACTTCGAGCTGAGCGGCGAGGAGATGGCCCGGATCGCCGAACTCAACACCGACACCCGGATCGGCCCCGACCCGGACACCATGAACTGGACCGGCGACTGACACCCGCCGGGGCCGCCGCGGCCCTCAGCTCGCTCCGTGGCCCGGCGCGATCTCCTCGATCCGCCGGGCCAGGGCGATGTCCAGCTCGGTGATCCGCCCGCCGGCACTGTGCGTGTTGACGGTGACCGAGAGCGTGTCGTAGCCCAGCGTCAGCTCCGAATGGTGGCCGAGTTCCTCCTGCAGCGCCGCGATGTGCATCGCCATCGCCGCCGCGGGAAGGTGCCCCGGCAGGGAGTAGCTGCGCGAGACGCTGTCGCCGTCGGTCGTCCAGTGCGGAAGACCGTCCAGTGCCTGCTCGGTCTCCTCGGGGGTCAGCGGCTGGGGCGCCATGAGGGTCCCTTCCTCGATCGGCTGCGGGCCGGCCGGACGGCGGTCCGGGGCCCCAGCCTGCCACGCGGTGTCGGTTACCGTCTGGTCCATGACGCTTCTGTCCGGGACGCACTCCGACGCCCCCTCCGTCGGGACGCTGCTGCGCGGGTGGCGCGAGCGCGCGGCGCTCAGCCAACTCGAACTGGCACTGCGCGCCGACTCCTCCGCGCGCCACATCAGCTTCATCGAGACCGGGCGCACCGCGCCCAGCCGCGAGATGGTCCTCAAACTGGCGGCCACCTTGGACGTCCCGGTACGCGAACGCAACACACTGCTGCTGTCCGCCGGCTTCGCGCCGGCCTTCGCCGCGACCCCGCTGGACGACCCGGCCCTCCAGCAGGTGCGCGGCGCGCTGGAGCGGATGGTCGCCGCCTACCAGCCCTACCCCGCACTGGTGCTCGACGGCTGCTACACGGTGGTGGCCGCCAACGCCGGCCTGGCCGCACTGCTGGAAGGGGTGGCCCCGCACCTGCTGGAACCCCCGCTGAACGCCATGCGGATCACCCTGCACCCCGAGGGGCTCGCCCCCCGCATCCGCAACCTCGCCGAGTGGCGGGGTCACCTGCTGGACCAGATGAGCCGGCAACTCGCCCTGCACCGCTCCCCCGCGCTGCGGGCCCTGCACGACGAGGTGGCCGCCTATCCGCTGCCGGGCGCGGACGCCGCTGCGCCCGGCGACGCGGCGGCTCCCGTGCCCGGGGACCAGCCGCGGTTCGCGCTGCCCCTGGTCATCGAGCACGGGGGGCAGACCCTCTCGTTCCTGTCCACCATCGCCACCTTCAACACCCCGCTGGATGTGACCGTCTCCGAACTCGCCGTGGAGACCTTCCTCCCGGCCGACGCCGCGACGGCCAAGGCGCTGCACGGCACCGGGTGAGATCCGCTAGCGTTCCTGACCGTGTCTCAGAACCCCCCACACCAGCACAGAAGCGGCAATCTCACCTTGCACCTCGGCAAGGAGGAGCTGGTCGTCCGGCAGCGCTACGAGACGACCAGCATCGCCAACGACGTCCTGATCGCGGTCTGGTTCCTCATCGGCAGCATCATGTTCTTCTCATCCGAGTGGACCCGCACCGGAACCTGGTGCTTCGTGTTCGGCAGCGTGGAACTGCTGATCCGCCCGGTCATCCGGCTCACCCGGCAGCTGCACATCCAGAAGATGCGCGGCGGCACCCGCGGGATGACCGCCTCCGACCAGGACTACTGACGTTCCCGCGCGGATTCCTCGGGTGCTGATGACGGACGACCGGGCACAAGCACCGCGGAACAGGGTCACCGGGCCGGGATCGGCTGCGTGAGGTTCACCGCGTTGCCGTCGGGGTCCTTGATGTGGGCGACACGCTGTCCCCACGGCATGTCGTTGGGCCCGGTGCGTACCGAACCACCCAGCGCCTCCACCCGGCCGAGCATCTCGTCGACGTCGTCGACACCGATGCTGAGCAGGATGCGGGGGGCTGCCCCGGTCCCCGGGTCCGCCTTGGCCACCAGCCCGAGGTCGGTGTCGCCGATGCGCAGGCCGACGTAGAAGGCCGGGCCCTCTACAGGGACCCGGAAGACCTCTTCCGCACCGAACAACTGCGTGTAGAAGCCGAGCAGAACATCCTGGTCGGCGGTGAGAATCACTGGCTGGATGCTGGACATGGCACTCCTGTCGGGAACGGTTGTGTCGCTGGGCAGACCGTCCGAGGACGGAGAACTCATCGGGAGAACCGCAGCGGCCCCGGGGGACGCCCCTGAGGACCGGGCTCAGGGATGTCCCCGAGAGCGGGTGTAGCCAGGTACACCCGGCGGGGCGGGCAACCCCCGCCCCGTCAGGCGGGCTGCGCGGCTGTCGGCGGCGGCCCGCGGCCGGAAGGCTCGCAGGTATGACGACAGCGATCGACGCACCGCAGCCGCGCACCGCCCGGGACTCCGGCAGCATCGCCCCGCGGGCCGCGCGGGAAGGCTCCGGCGGAGGGCGGCAGGGCAGCGACTTCTCCCGGCTCTCGGCTCGGATCTCGGACGCCGGACTGATGGACCGCAGACCGCTCTACTACGCCGTACGCCTCACGCTCGTCGGGCTGGCGTTCGCCGCCGGGTGGGTGGCCGTGTTCGCCGTGGGCGCCTCCTGGTGGCAGCTTGCCGTCGCCGGGTACCTGGGCGTGATCTACGGCCAGCTCGCGCTGGTCGCCCACGACCTGGCGCACCGCCAGGTGTTCCGCGGCCGCCGGGCCAGCGAGGTGTTCGGCCGCCTGGTGGGCAACCTGTGCATCGGGATGTCCTACGGCTGGTGGATGAACAAGCACACCCGGCACCACGCCAATCCCAACCATGAGGAACTCGATCCGGATGTCGCACCCGACATCCTGGTCTGGTCACGGGAGCAGGCGGCCGAGGCGCGCGGGCTGCCCCGGTTCGTGGGACGGCACCAGGCGGCGCTGTTCTTCCCGCTGCTGACGCTGGAGGGCTTCAATCTGCACGTCTCCAGCTTCCGGGCACTGCGCCGGCCGCATCTCAAGCGCAGGCGGCTGGAGGGAGGTCTGCTGCTGGTGCACACCGCCTGCTATCTGGGTGCGCTGTTCTGGGCGCTGCCGGCCGGTACGGCCCTCGCGGTGCTCTTCGTCCACCACGCCGTCTTCGGCGTCTATCTGGGCAGCATCTTCGCGCCCAACCACAAGGGCATGCCCACGCTCAAGGGCGACGAGCGCCCGGACTTCCTGCGCCGCCAGGTGCTCACCTCGCGCAACGTGCGCGGCGGGCCGCTCACCGATCTGGCGCTGGGCGGTCTCAACTACCAGATCGAGCACCATCTCTTCCCGAGCATGCCGACCCCGCATCTGCGCAGGGCCCGCCCGCTCGTCCGCGACTACTGCGCCGAGCTGGGCGTCCCGTACCACGAGACGGGACTGCTCACCTCATGGCGCGAGGCGATGCGCCATCTGCGGGACGTGGGCACGCCGATCCGGCACGGCAGCGGGACCTCCGGGCAGACGGAGGACGCCGGGCAGCCCGCGGCCTGATGCGCAGTCAGCCGCCGGGTGCGGCGGGCAGCGGCTCCTGCGCGCCGGGCGGCCCGGCGGCGCCGGAGACCGGTCCGGGCCCCTCCGAGGCCGCGGCCAACTGGTCGGCGCCCGGCAGCAGGTGCGGCTGGGCCGACTCCGCCAGCCAGCGCCGCAGCACCCGGTGCACGGCCTCGGCACCGACCAGCGACCGCCCCGGCTCGACCGGAGGCGACAGCTCCAAGGGGGAGAGCAGGAACGCGTCGCTCTGCTCACCGCCCAGCCCGCCGTGCGAGCCGATCTGCTCCTCGAACGCGTGCACCGCACCGGTGGCCGGATCGAGCGCGGAGTTGACCATGATGTCCGGGGCGTGCGGGAACCGTGCCGTACGCAGCAGTGCCTGGCGCGCGCCCGCGCCGAACGGGGCCAGCGGGTCGCGGAGGCCGACCACCTCGCCGGTCTCCAGCCGGTGCTCGCATCCGCCCGCGCCCAGCGCCACCGGTCCGTGCTCGGCGCTCAGCACCACCACGAAGCCGATGCCCGGGTGTTCGGCCAGGGTGGGCAGCAGGGCCGGGCGCAGTTCCTGGATGCGCTCGCGGGTCAGCCGCCCGGGGTGCTCGGGGAAGGAGACCAGCCCCAGGTTGCCGGAGGCCAGCACGACCGGTCCGGTGTCCCGGCGCGGGGTGCGCGGCGCTTCCTGGCCGGACTCCTCGGGGCGGCGCAGGGCCGCGCGCGCCGCGGCCCGCGCCTCCGAGCCGCTGGCCGTCCGCCCGGCGCGGCGGGGCACCTGCAGCCCGCTGCCCGCCCGGATCAGGTCCTCCAGGGTCAGCCCGTACGCGTGCTCGAACGTCTCCCCGAAGCTCTGCCCGTGGTCGGAGAGCAGCACCAGCCGGTAGGGCCGCGGCGCGTGCTCGGCGACCTTGGCGATCAGCCGTACCGAACGGTCCAGCCGCCGCAGCACCTGCCGGGTGTCCCTGCCGCGCGGTCCCGAGTGGTGTGCCACCTCGTCGTAGCCGACCAGGTCGGCGTAGACCGCCGTCCGGCACCTGAGCATGTCCCCGAGTACGGCGGCCACCACCACATCCCGCTCGATGACGGTGGCGAACGCGCGGACGAACGGGTACAGCCCGCCGCGGCCCACCCGCGGCCGTTCCCGGCGCAGCAGCGCGCGGGTGGACTGGACCATCTCGCGGAGCACCTCGGCGACGAACGAGATGGCGGTGCGGGTCGCGTTGGCCGGGTCGGAGAAGTAGGCGAAGTAGCCGGCGCGGGAGCGGGTCTCCTTGCCGCGGCGGGCCGAGATCGACAGGACCAGCGCGACCTGCCGGGCGCCGCCCGTGAACAGGTTGCCGCGGCTGGCACCGTCCTGCGCGAGCAGGCCCGGGTCGCCGGTGCGCTCGACGGCACGGCGCTGGAGTTCGGCCGCGCTGGTGGGCCGGTTGCTGACCACGACCTCGCCCGTCTCCTTCTCGTACCAGCGGAACGCGGGCACGTCGGCGTTGCTGCCGTGCAGGATGCCGAGCTGACTGGCGCCGGTCTGGCTGGACCAGTCGGTGCGCCAGCGGGTGAGCCGGTGGGTGCGCCCGTACAGCGCGGCGACCGCGGGCATCAGCGGCTCGCCGCCGGGCGGCGCCTCCAGCGCCTCCCTGAGCACCGCGTGCCCGAGCCCGTCGAGTTGCAGGAAGACCGTGCCGGGAGTGCGAGGCGGCGTGCCCTGGCCCTCGCGCCGCCTTCTGCGGCCCGCGATCCGGGCCAGCCGGTGCCGGTAGCCCCGGTCGTCGCGGACCGCGAGGAGGGCGTTGGTCGCCGAGGAGGCAGCGGACATGGCGGCGGCCACGACGACGGCCATGGACGGATCGGCGCTGCCCCTGCCGTAGGGGATCAGGGACAGCGCGAGCCACAGCAGCGACCCGTTGAGGAAGAAGACGAGCAGGCCGAGTACCAGCGCCGGCACCAGCAGGAAGGCACGCACCAGCAGCGGCCATACCAGAGCGCTCAGCAGGCCGAAGACGCCTGCGCCGACGGCGGCCGTGATGCCGATGACGGTGGCGCTGTCGCCTTCGGCCGACTGCAACCGGAAATCCGGCAGCACCCCGGCGAGCACCAGCATCGTGAAGGTGCCGGCCAGCCAGACGGCTCCGACGCGGAGCGAGGCCGCGCCCAGCCTGCGCCACGGTATGCGGGGAACGCGCACGTCCGTCAGGTCACCTCCCTCACGGTTGACGGAACAACCTCCACTTTTGCACAGTCTCGTCCGGCGGCAGGAGGGCGCTCGAGGCGTGCGCGAGGCTCACACGGCGCAGCGTCCGCGCGGGGCGGCGTGGCCGGAGGGCACCGGCGACGGAAGCAGCCGGGGCCGGAGACGACAGGGCCAGGGGCACGCGGCGGGACCCGGGGCACAGGCGGGCGGTCCGGGCCCCCGACGGGCGCTTAGGCTCGTAGGGGCCGCAGCAGCCGACGAGGTCCGGGGAGGAGCGCACGTGCCGGTCGAGGTCACCTGGTGGGGACATGCCACCGCCACCGTGCGGGACTCCGGGGTCACGGTGCTGACGGACCCGTTGCTGGTACGCCGGCTCGCCCATCTGCGCCGTCGGCGCGGGGCGCTGCCGCCACCGCACGCGGCGCGGGCCGACCTGGTGCTCGTCTCCCATCTGCACGCCGACCATCTGCACCTCGGCTCGCTCGCCATGCTCGCGCCGGGCACCCGAGTGCTGGTGCCGCGCGGTGCGCTGCGGGCCGTGCCCGGTCTGCGGCGGCTGGCGCGGGTGCTGGAGCTGGTCGAAGTCGTCCCGGGCGACGAGGTCGCGGCGGGCCCGCTGACCGTCCGGGCCGTCCCCGCCGCGCACGACGGGCGGCGGCTGCCGCTGGGCCGGCACACGGCTCCCGCCCTGGGGTTCGTGGTGGCGGGCGAGGAGCGCACCTACTTCGCGGGGGACACCGGTCTGTTCGACGGGATGGCGGAAGCGGTCGGGGCCGTGGACACGGCGCTGCTGCCGGTCGGCGGCTGGGGCCCCTTCCTGGGCGAGGGTCATCTGGACGCGGGCCGCGCCACCGAGGCGCTGGCCCGGCTGCGCCCGCGCAGCGCGGTGCCGGTGCACTTCGGCACGTACTGGCCGGTGGGCATGGACGCGGTCAGGCCGCACGAGTTCCACTCCCCCGGCACCGAGTTCAAGCGGCTGGCGGCGCGGCCCGCGCCGGAGGTCGCGGTACACCTGCTGGGGCACGGGGAGAGCGTGCGGCTGGAGGCGGACAGATGACCGGTGCGCTCCCCGACGGCCTCGGCGCGGTCGTGCACACCGTCTCCGAGGCGGTGGTGCGGCCGCCCGAGTCCACCCAGCAGGCGCTGGGCTACCCCTCACTGTTCCTGCTGGTGGTGCTCGGCTCACTGGTGCCGGTCGTCCCGACGGGGGCGCTGGTCAGCGGGGCCGCCGTGGTGGCGCTCCACCAGAGCGTGCCGGTGCTCGCGCTGCTCGCCGTCTTCGGTGTCGCCTCGCTCGCCGCCTTCCTCGGCGACCTGGGGCTGTACTGGCTGGGCAGGCGCGGCGTCGGCTCCAGGAACGGCTCCCGCTGGCTGACGGCGCTGCGCGAGCGGGCCGCCCCCGAACGGCTCGCGCAGGCCGACGCCCGGCTGCGTACGCACGGGGTGACGGTGCTCGTCGTCTCCCGGCTGATCCCCGCGGGACGGATCCCCGTGATGCTCGCCTGCCTGCTGGCCCGGATGCGGATGCGCGAATTCGCCCGCGGGGACGTCCTGGCCTGCCTGGCGTGGGCCGCCGCCTACCAGCTCGTCGGCGTCGCGGGCGGCTCCCTCTTCCCCCAGCCCTGGGAGGGGATCGCGGCGGCTGTCGCACTGACCCTGCTCCTGAGCGCCGCCCCGGCGGTCTGGCGCCGGTTCCGCGGGCCACGCGCCTCGGAGTAGCCGTGCTGCGGGCCGTCCGGTGGCAGGGGGCGGCGCTTCGTCCCGGAAGCTACGCCGCCTCCAGGACCCTGGAGGCTCCCACCGGGAGATCCCACAGGTCCTCGCGGGGGCGCCCCGCCTCGGCCCAGGCCTTCCGTACCCGGGTGAGCGGCTCCAGCGGGGGCTCTCCGGAGAGCAGGAAGGTGGACCAGTGCATGGGTGCCATCCTGTGCGCGCCCACGTCCTGGCAGGCGCGCACGGCCTCCTCCGGATCGGTGTGCACGGGTCGCAGCATCCAGCGCGGATCGTAGGCGCCGATGGGCAGCAGCGCCAGATCGATACCGGCGAAGCGACGGCCGATCTCGGCGAACCAGTGCCCGTACCCGGTGTCTCCCGCGAAGTACACGCGCTGTCCCTGTGGGTCGGTCAGCATCCAGCCGCCCCACAGGGAGCGGCAGGTGTCGGTCAGGGTGCGCTTGGACCAGTGGTGGGCGGGCACGAAGTCGAAGCGCACCCGGGCCCTGCCGCTGCCCTCCGGTGCCGAGCCGTCCCGCCGTACGGGCAGCTCGGCACCCTCCCACCAGTCCAGTTCGGTGACGGTGGTGAAACCGCGCTTGCGGCACCAGGCACCCAACCCGGCCGGGACGAACAGCGGAGTGGAACGCGGCAGTCTGCGCAGGGTGGGAGCGTCGAGGTGGTCGTAGTGGTTGTGCGAGATGACGACGGCGTCGATCGTCGGCAGGTCCTGCCAGGCCACCCCGACGGGGGTGATACGGGCGGGAGTGCCGAGGATCTTCCGCGACCAGACCGGGTCGGTCAGCACTGTGAGGCCACCGATCCGCACCACCCAGCTGGCGTGCCCGGCCCAGGTGACCGACAGGCCGTCAGGCCCGGGCCCGGGAAGCGGGCCCGGTGCGAAGGGGAGCTGCGGGACCTCTTCGGCGAGGGCCGTCGCGACCGGCCGCATCGCACCCTCGCGGGCGAGCCTGGCCAGCGCCCGGACACCGGGCAGCGGCGAGGTGAGCCGGTGCGCGAAGGAGCGGGGCCAGATCCGACGGGCACCGACCGGGCGCGGCGGGGAAAGGGCGGGCGGGGGCGGCTGCAGGAGCACGTCGGTGGGACCGGACCGGGTGCTTCCCCCGGCGCAGGGCGGAGCCGCGGGCCTCTCGGCGACCGGCTGGACACCGTCCTCTCCGCCGTCTCCCCCGGTATCCGGCCGGGCGGCGGCCTCGGAGGACTCGGTCCCGGACGCGCCGGAGACACCGGACGCGTCGGATGCCCCCGCGGCGGGCGTCGCGGGGGACGGCCCCGACGGCCTCCGGGCCGGGGTTCCGGCTGACGGGGTCTGGGCCGAGGGAGCCCGGGCCGGTCCGGAGGTTTCCGAGGCGGCGGCCCCGTCCGGCCGGGGCGAGGCGGGGGAGGGCTCGGAACGCTGCCCGGTCCGTTCGGTCATCTACTGACAACTCCCATCCGTGAGGTCGACCAGCACCGACTGCACCTGTGCAAACGTCGCGGCGGCTCCCGGCCATTCCTGCGGATGCGGTCGCGCGGTCGCCCCGCTCGTCCCCGCGGCCACCGGCTCGCCCGCACCCCCGTCCTGCTCGGTGGGCCGCGCCGCACCGGGCAGGAGGTCCGTGGCCAGCCGCACCCGCAGCTCTCCCGGGTCGTCGCCGAAGCGGTGCCCGCCCCGTGCGCACGGGCCCAGCCGCCGCACCAGCTCGGCCTCCAGTCGTGCTGCGTCGGTGACACCCCGCGCGGCCAGGCGCGGCCGGAAGGGGTCGAGGTCCACGTACAGGTGGCGGCCCAGGTGCGGCGGGCGGCACACCGCACCCGTCGCGGTGACGGCCCGGTGCAGCGCGCGGGCCGACTCGCCACGCAACCGGGCCGCCTCGTCCCGTCGGGACAACAGCTCGGGAGGCTCCCGCAGGGTGGCGGCGGCCACCGCCGCGACCGGGCCGGGCAGCCCGGTGCCGAGTTCGGCCAGCAGGTGGTGCACACGTTCGCGGAACGTCCGACCGCGCTCCGTGGCGGCGAACCGGGCGATCCCCGGGAACGGTCTCGGGGGCGACTCTCCGTGGCGAGGGCCTGCCGGCGGCGCGTCGTCCATCGCGTCGAGTCCGGCGAGCACCACCACATGGTCGGCCCGGCCCGCCTCGGTGAGCATCTCGGCCGGGCTGACGACGACGGTGTCGTGCGGGTCGTGGGAGGTGTCGCGCCAGGTCTCGTCGCTGACAATCAGCAGTCCCTCGGTGACGGCGGCCTCGCACACCTCGTGCAGCAGCTCGGGCGGTGGGGCGGTGCCGGTGATGTCGTCGGCGACGGAGAGCACCAGCGTGTGCGGGACCTCTCCCGCCTCGCGGGACCTGCGGACCGCCTCCAGCAGCGCGAACGGGTCCGGGATGCCGCCGCACTCCGCGGGCACCGGAACAGTGTGCACCCTCCGGCCCAGCTGTCGCGCCTGGGCCATGTGCCAGGAGGGACACGGATGCGGAAGCAGTACGCTGCCGGGCGCCCGCAGGCCCTCGCCGCCGCCCTCGGGCGCACCGGCCGCGGCCGCCAGCACGGTGAGGAGCAGCAGCGGAGCGCCGGGGGCCACGGCGACCTGCGGAGGGTCGGTCGGCAGTCCGCGGCGGTGCCAGTACGCGCAGGCGGCCGCGCGGACGGCGGCCACGGACGGGACGGCGAGCAGCTCGGCGCACCCTCCCCCGCTCTGGTCCGTGCGCCGCATCACGTGACCTCCGCCGCTTATCGGACAACCTTTCTTGCGTACACCTTCGCAGAAGGCGGTGGCACCGGCAGCGCCGACACGTACGGTTTCGCCGGACACGGCTCGGGCGGCGCGCCGGGCCGCGGGGTCGGGACAGGGGCCACGGACCGGGACGGAGCCGACCGGCGCCGGGGCCGGATGGCGGCGGGCCGGACGACGGCGCCGGGAGCCGGACGTGCGGGCGATCCGGCCGGTACGGGTGAGAGCAGCGAGCGGCCGGCCCGGGCGGCACCCGTGCACGACGGTCCGGTAGTCGAAGCGCGCCGGGGAGTGGAAGCGCGCCCGGCGGTGGAAGCGTCGGTCGGGGCGACATCGATCCGGTCGGGCCCGGCTCCCGCCCGGTGCAGGGGTGTCGGCGGCGCGTCGGCGGGTACGCCGTTCTGTTCCACGGAGTGTGGGAGCACACGGCGCGGACGGGGCGACCCGGAGAAGAGGACAGGAACATGACGCGGTTGGTGCGAGACATCATGACGCCCGCGGCGACGACGGTGCGTCCTGACGCGTCCCTGGTGGAGGCCGCCCAGTTGATGCGCGCACAGGACATCGGGGACGTGCTGGTGGTGAAGGACAGCAGACTGCTCGGGCTGCTCACCGATCGGGACATCACCCTGCGTGCGGTGGCCGACGCGGTGGACCCGCTGAGCGTGAACTGCCTCTCGGCCTGCACTCGCGACCCCGTGACCGTCTCGCCGGACACGGAGCTGCGGACGGCGGTGGAACTGATGCGTACGCACGCGGTACGCAGACTGCCGGTAGTGGACGGCGGTCGGCCGGCCGGGATGGTCAGCATCGGCGACCTGGTGCGGGAGAGCGATCCGGAGTCGCTCCTGGCCCACATCAGCCGTGCCGTGCCGGACTCCGGACCGGAACCGGACGTCGGCGGGGCTGCGGACGAGGGCACCGGAGCACCTCGCGGTGCGGAGGTGAGGCCGCCCGCCGGGCACGAGGACAATCCGCCGCACGCCGGGTGAGCGAGCCGCCGACCGTCCATATTGCGGAATATTCTTGCTCGCGTAGCGAGACAGCGGGCTACAGTGCGCGCATGGCACACGAGACCGCCGTGTACACCCACGGCCACCACGAGTCCGTCCTGCGCTCGCACAGGTGGCGCACCGCCGCCAACTCCGCCACCTACCTCCTCGACGAGCTGCGTCCGCACCACCGGGTCCTGGACATCGGCTGCGGACCCGGCACCATCACGGCGGACCTGGCAGCGCGGGTGCCGCAGGGTTCGGTCACCGGCCTCGACGCGGCGTCCGGAATCCTGGACCAGGCTCGCGCCACCGCCCACGAACGCGGGTTGACCAACACCGCCTTCACCACCGGCGACGTGCACGCGCTCGACTTCACGACCGGCGACTTCGACGTGGTGCACGCCCACCAGACGCTGCAGCACGTGGGCGATCCGGTGGGCGCACTGCGCGAGATGCGCCGGGTGTGCGCGCCCGACGGAGTGGTGGCGGTCCGGGACGCGGACTACGGCGGCATGTTCTGGTACCCGCAGTCCCCCGGCATGGACGCCTGGCTGGACCTCTACCGGCGGGTCGCGCACGCCAACGGCGGCACCCCGGATGCCGGACGGCGGCTGCACGCATGGGCCCGTGCGGCGGGCTTCAGCGACATCACCGTCACCACGAGCACCTGGTGCTTCAGCACGCCGGACGAACGTGCCTGGTGGAGCGGGCTGTGGGCCGACCGCACCGTCGCCTCCGGCTACGCGGCACTCGCCGTCGACGGCGGCCTGGCCGACGAGGACGAACTGCGCGGGATCGCGGAGGCGTGGCGGACCTGGGGACGGGAGGAGGACGGCTGGTTCACGGTGGTGCACGGCGAGATCCTCTGCCGCGCGTGAGCGGCCGCGGCTGCGGCCGGCGGCAACTGCGCCTTCGCGCACCGCGGTTCGGCGGGTCGGGCGGTCCCGTTCTAGGGTGGTGCCATGGATATCCTGGGGACCTCGCTGCGTATCTGCGTCGACGATCTGGACGCGGCCGTGCCGGTGTACGAACGGCTGGCCAGTGCGGAGGCGATGCGCTTCCAGAACGGTCCCGTGGAGGTCGCGGCGGTCGGTCCCTTCTTCCTGATGAGCGGGCCCGAGGAGCATCTCAGCGTGCTCGCCAAGGTCAAGGCGACCCTCGCGGTGAAGGACGTGGACGACGCGCTGGCGGATCTGCACACCGTGGGGGCGCAGATCATCGCGGGACCCAAGGCCACCCCGATCGGCCGTAATCTGGTCGCCCGCCATCCGGACGGCAGCGTGTTCGAGTACGTGGACCGCAAGCAGGAAGCTGCCGAGCAGTAGCAGCACCGCGCTCCCGGTGCGGTTTTTCCACCGGGAGCGCGTGCGGCAGCCTCTCCCGCCCCTCCGGTCCCTACGGCCGCATCCGGAAGTCGTACCGGGCCGGGAGCGGATCGGAGGTGAGCGCCGCCCAGGTGTCGCTCAGCACCTCCTCGCCCTCCCGGAGGTCCTCGACCTCGAAACCGGCCTCGAAGAGCGCACGGGCACCCGCGGTGTCGCCCTGCGCCAGCAGGACCCGGGCGCGCAGCAGTCGGCAGCGGCCACGCTCCTGCTGCTGCCGGGACAGGCTCGTCAGCACCTGCTCGGCGTCCTGCGCCCGGTCCTGGGCCAGCAGCGCTTCCACCGCCTCCGCCACGAGAGCGGTGAGTGCCGCCTCGGCAAGCGGGTCGCTCGGGGCGAGCCGCCCGCGTGCGTCGTGCACGGCCGCCAGGCAGCGCTCCGCCGCACGGGCGTCGTTGCCCTCCTCCCGATCGGCGACGGCCAGGCAGCGCAACGCGAACCAGCGCGCCCCCTGCTCGAGGGACCGCTCCCAACTGCGCACCGCCTGCGAGCGGTCACCGGCGTGCCACTGCGCGACGCCCAGGTGATAGTCCACCTCGCGCCGTGAGGCGGCGCCCGCCACCGCGGAGTTCGGATCCGCGTCGGCGGACTCCAGCAGCTCGCGCCACTCCGGTGCCACCAGCGTGGGCCCCGGCGGAAGATGGTCCGGACCGCCGGGCAGTGCGCCGGTGTGCAGCAGCGCGGTCCACGGCCGCTGCTCCTCGCCCAAGGTCTCCGGCGGGAACGGCGTACCGGGCAGGGTGAAACCGCCGCGCTCCACCTCCAACGCCCCCCAGCCCGAACCCGATGCCAGCCAGCCGTCGGCCGGCCCCCCTTCAGGGGCGACGTCCGCGCAGGGCCGCCAGGCCGCGTATGCCTCCTCCACCGCCCCGCGCGGCAGCGCGCGCTCGAGCCGCTCCTCGGTGTGCGCGCGGGCCGCGGCCCAGTCCGCGCCGTGCACCGTTTCCGGATCGGTGCCGAGCGGACCGTACGCCTCCAGCCAGGCGAACTCGCCGCCCGCTTCCAGCGGCAGGTGTTCGAGCTGGGTGCGGGCCAGCCCCGCCTGGATCTCCACGTACCCGGGTGTGCCCGGCTCGGACAGCCACTCCTGCCAGCGCCTGCCGCCCGGTCCGGCACCCCAGACGAACAGCTTGCGGCCGCGCAGCAGGTCGGTCGAGGTCTGCACCAGGCCCTGCCCCGCCTCATCGAGGGCGGCGATCCACTTCCGCGAGCGTGCGGGTACCTCGTGGAAGTAGTCGGCGGGGAACCGACTGCCCAGCGGATAGGTCAGATCGACGCCCTCCCACTCGGGCACGGGTATCCGGCGCAGCGTGCGCTCGTAGGCGAAGTACCAGCTCTCCTCGGCCGGAGCGAGTACCCGCGTCCCCGGGGTCTCGGTCACCGCGATGTTGGACCACCAGTAGACCGGCACGGTGCGGTGGTGCGGGTTGCGGATCCTGGCACCGACGTAGAGGAAGTCCGACTCCTCCGGCAGCCACAGGTCGACCTGGAACGGGGTGTCCCGCAGCCGCTCCCACTCCCACAGCCGCACCATCGCACCGTCTCCGCCGGGCGCGGGCACCCGGGCCGCGTGCAGGGGTGCGCAGGAGAGCGTCGTATGGCCGGTGGCGCCGATGTTCCACTCGACGCCCCCGGAGAACCAGGCTCCGTTGAGGGCGAAGTCGGCGGGCTGGAAGACCGGGTTCGCATACAGCAGCTCCCGCCCGGTCGGCTTGTGGAACAGAGAGGCGAGGCGGCCGCCGAGGCCCGGGTGGACGGTGGCACGCAGTCGTGCGTTCTCCAGGACGATCGTCTCGAGCGCGGTCGGGGTACGCTGCCGCCCGTAGCCGTCCAGCACGCGGGTGGGCAGCACCGACCGCAGCGGGGCGTAGCCCACCTGGCGAGCCATCTCCGGCGGTAGCGCGGCGCGTTCGGGGCCGTCCAGGACATGGGCCTCGTCCCGCGGCAGCAGGGCGGGCAGCGGGTTCTCGGGACCGAGCGGCGCGGCGGGCAGGGTCCGGGTGCTGCGTCGTACGGTCGTGGCCACGGCAACCTCGCTTCTTCCATACCTCCACGGGCGCCGCCGCCTGACCGGGACCCCCCGATGACCATGGAACACGCTCCGTCGGCCACACGCCAGATCCCTTCCGCCGGCGGCACCGCGCCGCGCTCATGAGGGCCCGAAGCAGTCCCGGGGTGTGGTGCCGAGTGCGCGGCGGAACATGGCGGTGAAGGCGCTGGGGGTGGCACAGCCGACGGCACCCGCCACCGCGGTGACGGGGGTGCCCCGCACGGAGCGAGCGCTCACCCGGCCTCGTGCGCGGTGATCTGCCGCAGCGCGCTCGCGGCCGCGTAGCCGGGCGGCGCCGGAAGATCCGCGAGCCGCCACCCCGGCACCGGGGCCGGATCCTCCAGCGCGCTGACGTAGGTGATCGAGGGGTCCTCACCCAGCCCCGTCCCGGTGCCCTTCAGATACGCCTCCTTCCGGGTCCAGCAGCGCGCGAACACGGACGGCAGCGCCGCGGTGTCCGCAACCGCCGCCAGTTCGGCCTGCTCCCGGGGGTGCAGGGCGGTCATCGTCTCGCGCGCCGTCCCGGCGGTGGGGAACTCCTCGACGTCCACCC
The DNA here is from genome assembly GCF_029351045.1 of Streptomyces sp. WMMB303. Classification (NCBI taxonomy): domain Bacteria; kingdom Bacillati; phylum Actinomycetota; class Actinomycetes; order Kitasatosporales; family Streptomycetaceae; genus Streptomyces; species Streptomyces sp. WMMB303. Next base: position 4,546,666 of record NZ_JARKIN010000001.1, read on the forward strand.
CGACAGGCACGGCCGCGAAGGCCAGCAGCACCACGTCCCCCGCGTGCGAGAGGGAGAAGTGCACCGGGTTGCCGGGGACGATCGGCCGCCCGTGCGGGCCCTCGCACACGGGGCAGTCCGCACGGGCCAACCGCACCTGCGCCGGGTCCCGACCGAGCAGCGCGCCCAACTCCCTGCGCAGCGCGAGGTGGGCGACGAGGTAGCGGTCACGGTCCGCGGGCCGGACGAAGGCTGCGGCCCGCTCCCGCTCCGCCTCGGACAGCGGCGCGAGCGCACCGGGAACCCTGGTCGCGGCGGCCTGCTCCGAGACCCGGAGCACGTGAACGGCCGGGGAGCTGGCGGGACCATCGATACCGGGTGCGACGCTCGTCATGCCGTGACCGTACCCGAACAGACGAGTGTGGCGCTGCTCCTTCGAGCTACCGAAACCCCGCCCCGGCAGCGATAACGGCCGACAGGCGGGCGGGTGCGGGCACAACTCCGCAATCCGCTCGGGAACAGCGCTACTCCCCTGTTCCGCCGCCCGCCAGCTCCACCACCACGTCGAGCTGCCCGACGTGGCGCGCGTACTCCTGGAGCAGGTGGAAGAGGATCCAGGCGAGCGTGGGTGCCTCCGCCTCGGTGGGAAAGCGGCCGCCGGCCGCCGCGCGCCGGTCGAGTTGCCCGCCGGCCGTGATCTGCCGGGAACGGTCGCACTGCGCCGAGTACGCCTCCAGCACCTCCTGGGTACTCGTCCCCTCGGGCACCTGCCAGCGGCCCGCGGCTTCGCCCGTGCCGTTGTCGCCCCAGGGGTGGGGTACCGGCTCGGCCATGAAGCCCCAGTTCAGCCAGCGCTGTTCAACGTGCTGGAGGTGCCGGACCAGCTCCAGCGGTGTCCAGCCCGAGGGGAGGCGGGCGGCGCGCAGCTCCTCCTCCGAGAGCTCGGCGGCCTTGCGGAGCAAGGTGCCGCGGTAGTAGTCGAGATACCCCTCCAGCAGGCCGTGTGGGTCGGCCAAAGTGGGGGTTGGTTCTCCTGCGGGCAGCGGCGGAATGCTCATGGCCGCAGCTCCACCGGGGTGATGTCCTCCCGCGCCAGGCCGAAGGTCTGGCAGTAGAGCGAGAGTTCGGCCTCCACCGCGCGCACGATCGTCTCGGCACGGCGGAAGCCGTGCCCCTCACCCTCGAAGGCGAGATAGGCGTGCGGGACTCCCCTCCCCTTGACCTGCTCCAAGAAGCGTTCGCACTGCACCGGCGGACAGATCACATCGTCCAGCCCTTGGAGCAGCAGGAAGGGAGCCGTCGTCCGGTCCGCGTGCTGCAAAGGGGAGCGCTCGCGGTACCGCTCCGGCACCTCGGCGAGCGGGCCGACCAGGGACTCCAGGTACTGGGACTCGAAGTCGTGCGTCTCGCCGGTGGCCCACCCCGTCAGGTCGAGGATGGGATAGGTGACGGTGCCGCAGGCGTACAGGCCCTCCGCGAGCGGGGAGGTGAGCGACGCGGCGCTGGTCCAGCCGCCCGCGCTGCCGCCCCGGATGGCGAGCCGCGCCTCATCTGCTGTGCCCTCCGCCGCGAGGGTGCGGGCCACCACGGCGCAGTCCTCGACGTCCACGATGCCCCACTGCTGCCGGAGACGGTTGCGGTATGCGCGCCCGTAGCCGGTGGAACCGCCGTAGTTGACCTCCGCCACGCCGATGCCGCGCGAGGTGAAGTAGGCGATCTCCAGATCGAGCACCAGGGGAGAGCGGCTGGTGGGTCCGCCGTGCACCCACACCACATAGGGCGGCAGTTCCCCCGCGGGTGCGGTGTGGTCGGGATGGTGCGGGGGGTGGAGGTGGGCGTGGATGTCGCGGCCGTCGGGCCCGGTGAAGGTGCGGCTCTGCGGCTCCGGATAGTAGGCCGGGTCCACCTGGTCCTCGTGGTGCGCTGCCACTACGACCGTATGGCCGGTACGGGTGTCCAGTTCGACGATCTCGTAGGAGGTCCGAGGGCTCGCCGCGATCCCGGCGACGCGGGAATCGACGACAGCGAGCGAGGGCGCCCACTCGGTCCACGGGCCGGCGGCGTCGACCAGTTCGCCCGTCTCCGCGTCCAGGACGCCCAGCCGCTGCGCGCCCCGTCCGTGCAGCGTGGCCACGAGTCCGCCGGGCAGCGGTGCGAACCAGCGCTGTCCGATCTTCCACGCGGCCCCCGCGAACTCCTCCTCGCGCGGACACAGCGGCACTCCCCGCGGTGTGGAGCCGTCCGTTTCGGCGGCCCCCGCATCCACCCGGCGGAGATTCCACCAGCCGCTCACGTCGGAGGCGATCAGCAGCGTGCCGTCGGAGGCGAACTCCGCCTGCGCCACCGACTCCTCGGGACCGCCCGCGACGGCACGCGGAGGTTCGAGGCTGCCGTCACCGCTGATCCGTGCGGTCATCACGCGGGTACCGTCCCACGGCATCGCGGGGTGGTTCCACGCCAGCCAGGCCAGGCGCTCGCCGTCCGGGGAGAGCCGCGGGCCGCCCAGGAACCGGTCGCCGTCCCCGGTCAGCTCCCGTACTCGGCCACGGTCGGCGGCGGCCGAACCGTCCAGCGGTACGGCCGCCAGTACCCTGCGCAGTTCGGTGGGGCCCTCACCGGTGAACTCCTCCAGTACGCACCACACCTCACCGCGCTCGACCAGCACCACCGGATCGCACCAGCGCAGCCCGTCCTCGGTGACGTCGGAGAGCGGGGTCAGCGGGCGGGGCGCGGCGTCGGCGGCGTCGGGCTCTACGGCGTAGAGCCGCTGGTCGGCGAAGTGGGTGAAGACGATCAGCGGCCCACCGCTGCTGCGGGCCGCACCGGCCCAGGGCAGACCGCCGTACTCGATCACCCGGTTCCGCACGTTCCAAGGTGCGGGCAGCACGCTGACCGGGGACTGCCGCCCGTCGGCAGGCAGCCGCAGCAGAGCGCGCCGGCCGCCTTCCTCGGGGCGCGGCTCGGTCCACCACAGCTCGCCGCCGACGGAACCGAGGAAATCGGGTCGCCCGTCGTGCGCGGCGACGAGTCCGGCGTCGATCGGAGAGGGCCAGGTGCCGTAGGGGGCCTGGACGGGCATGGGGTCAGCCTCCTGACGGGGTCGTGGTGTCACGGCCGGCCCTGCGGTCGTCGCCGGCCGGGTCGCCGCCGGTGGCGGAAGAGCGAGAGGGGGCGCTCGACCGCGCTGCGGTGCCGAGCAGGGTGCGGTCCAGGACACGGACGCCGAAGTGCAGCGCCTCCACGGGCACACGTTCGTCCACGCCGTGGAACAGCGCCTGGTAGTCGAAGCCTTCGGGGAGCTTGAGCGGGGTGAAGCCGTAGCCGGCGATACCGAGCCGGGAGAACTGCTTGGCGTCGGTGCCGCCGGACATGCAGTGCGGCACCGCGTGCGCGCCCGGGTCGAAGTGCTCGAGCGCCTCGGTCATGGCGGCGAACAGCGGCGTTTCCAGCGGTGCCTGGAGCGGGATCTCCCGGTGCTGGAACTGCCAGTCCACGTCGGGGCCGGTGAGCGCGTCGAGCGTGGCGTGGAACTCCTCCTCGGCGCCGGGCAGCATGCGGCCGTCCACCCGCGCGGTGGCCGTCCCCGGGATCACATTGACCTTGTAACCGGCCTCCAGCACCGTGGGGTTGGCGCTGTTGCGCACGACCGGCTCGACCAGCGCGGCGGCCGGGCCGAGTGCGGCGAGCAGCGCGTCCACCTCGGCGTCCGGCGCATCGGGGCGGAGCGGGCGCAGCCCGTGCAGTTCGGCGAGGCGGACGAGCGCCGCCCGCACCGTCGGGGTCAGCCGCACCGGCCATTCGTGCTCGCCGATGCGGTGGACGGCGGCGGCGAGCCGGCTGACGGCGTTGGCGCGGTTGACCTTGGAGCCGTGTCCCGCCCGGCCGTGCGCGGTCAGCTTGAGCCAGGCCGTGCCGCGTTCGCCGGCCGCCACGGGGTAGAGGCGCATTCCGGGACCGGCGTGGAAGGTGAAGGCGCCGGACTCGCTGATGCCTTCGGTGCAGCCCTCGAAGAGTTCGGGATGCTCCCGCACCAGGAAGTCGGAGCCGAACTCGGCGCTGTCCTCCTCGTCCGCGGTGAACGCCAGGACGATGTCGCGCGGCGGCCGCACCCCGGCCCGGGCCCAGGCGCGGGCCAGCGAGAGGGCCATGGCGTCGGCGTTCTTCATGTCGATGGCGCCACGGCCCCACACCACGCCGTCGCGGACCTCTCCGGAGAAGGGGTGCACTGTCCAGTCGGCGGGCTCGGCCGGGACCACGTCGAGGTGGCCGTGCAGCAGCAGTCCCCCGGCTGCCGGATCGGTGCCCTCGATCCTGGCCACCACGTTGGTCCGGCCGGACTTCTTCTCCAGCAGCCGGGGTTCGATTCCCGCATCGGCCAGCGCGGAGGCGACGTACTCGGCTGCCGGGCGCTCGTTGCCCTCTCCTGCGCCGTGGTTGGTGGTGTCGAGCCGGATCAGTTCGGAGGTGGCACGCACCACCTCGTCGAAGACCTGCGCGTCGAGGTGTCCGCCGTCCGCCGGAGCTGCCCTTCCGCCTTCTTCCCGTGCTGCCCGCTCAGCCATACTGTTCCTCCACTGCGGCGGAGACGACGGTCGTGACGGCCTTGAAGCAGCGGATCATGTCGTAGGCTCCGGCCGAGGTGAAGGCCACACGGCGTTCGCCGCAGCGCTCGACACCGGGCACCACGGTGGCAGCGCCCACCAGGTGTTCGGCGTCGAACTCCAGCTCCACGGTGTGCGGCTCGGGCTCCGGCGGAGTGCGGCGCCCGGCCAGCGGGAGGGCACGCCGGGCGGCATCCCGAATATCGGCCGCGGTACGGGCCGGAGGGCGGCACACCGCGGCGTACCGCGACACGTAGTCCTTGACGGCGACGCCCAGCGCGTCGGGCGCATAACCCTTGGCGTCCTCGACGGTGCGGTCGTCGCCGGTCACCAGCACGACGGGGACGCCGAACTCTGCCGCCACCAGGGTGTTGAGGCGGCCCTCGTCGGCCCGTACCCCGTCGGCCCACACGCCGGTCAGGGAGTTGGCGAGGTAGGTGTGGGCGAGGACGCCCTCGCTGCCGGCACCGGTGTGGTAGCCGATGTAGGCGATGCCGTCCACGTCGCCATGCTGGATGCCTTCGACCATCGACAACGCCTTGTGCCGACCGGTGATCATCTCGGCCCGCTCGTCCAGCTGTTCCAACAGGAGGTTGCGCATCGTCCAGTGGGCCTCGTTGATGAGTACCTCGTCAGCGCCCGCCTCGAAGAAACCCCGGACGGCGGCGTCCACGTCCGAGGTGAACATCGACCGGCAGCGCTCCCACTGCGGGGTTCCCGGCAGGACGTCCGCCGGCCAGGTGACTCCCGTTGCGCCCTCCATGTCGGCGCTGATGAGGATCTTCATGCCCGGCACGTTACGCCGTGGCCAACCGCCATGACACCCCTGTGGATAACTCCACTGGTCCACACCAGCCGATTTCACCCGGGCAGGCGAGGATCTTCCCCACATCTCCCGCTGACCTGCGCGTTCCACGCCGCGAGCGTGGGATCGTCCGGGCTCGCCGGCCGATGCACCTCCACCACGGGGCAGCCCAGTTCCCGGATCCGGGAGGCTGCCGGCGCCGCCGCCGCGCGGGCCGGACGGCCGAGGAGCCGCGGCAGTCGCGCGCCCAGCTCGGTCGCCTCCGGAAACCAGCGGTGGTGGCCGAACGACGGCACGACCCTGGCCCCCCGCAGCGCCCGCTGCCGCTGGAGCCGGGCGGTACCGGTGGCGAGCACCAACAGCCGTACGGGCGCGGGAGCGGCCAGCGGGTAGCTCCACCACAGCACGTCGGCACGGCCCCGACCGGGCACCCGAACGCGGGCCCGCCCCGCCATGGCCGCGCCGGACCCCGTCAGGTCTCCGGCCCCGTCGAGCCAGTGGTGATCACCCGCACGTGCGGAGGCGTTCAACGCGCCCGTCACCGGCAGGATGTCGGCCGCCGGGGCGCCGAGCACGTCCTTGCGGCGGTGTCCGAACAGCGCGCTCGCGCCACTGCCCCAGTGCACGACGGTGCCCCGCACGCCGATGCCGACCGCCGCGAGTGGAAGGCAGCCGCGGACGGCGACCAGGGTCTCCAGCGCGCAGGGACCGGTCCGGCGGATCCCACGGTCAGCGTCCGGCTCGCTTCCCATGAACCAGTCCTCTCTTCCGGCGGCGGCCGCTCCCGCCACGCCGGGCAGCCCTCACCACCGTAGAGCCGGACGGAAACGGCGGGAGAGGCAACGCCCGAACGGGGGACGCGACGGGGGCGCGGTCAGCGCGTCGACCACCCCGCCGACAGCCCCCGGCGCGTCGGGAAGCCGCGCCGGGGGCTGCCCGGTCGGTGGTCGCTCCGGTCTCTCCGGCCCGTCCCGTCGCTCCGATCAGGCCGAGCGCTTCCGACGGTCCGGTCACTCCGGTCTGTCAGTCCTCGTGCCCCAGTTGCAGGTCGCGTTCGGTGCGCCCGCCGCCCGCGATCTGCAGCACGGTCGCGACCGGCGGATAGCCCGCGGCCACCACCGTGTACTCGCCGGAGGCCAGGTCGACGAAGCGGAAGATACCGTCGGCGCCGGTCGTCGCGGTGTCGACGACGTTCCCCGCGGCGTCCAGCAGGGTGACCCGCGCGTCCTCCACGGGCCGCCCGCCGGAGGCCCGGACGGTGCCGCGCAGCACGGCGCCACCGGCGAGTTCGACGTCCTGCCTGGTCTCACGGGACGCCTGGACGGAGACCGGGAGGGCGGCGGGGCGGTAGACGGGAGCGCTGGCCGCCAGCGTGTACTCACCGGCGACCAGTTCGGAGATGACGTAGCCGCCCTCCCGGCTGCTGCGGGTGGTGGCGACGACCTCGCCGCGCACGTCGGTAAGGGTGACGATGGCGTCCTTGACGGGGTTGCCGTCGGCCGTGAGCACACTGCCCGCCAGCCGGCCCGCCCCGCCGAGGACCACGTCGAGGTCGACGGGGCGTTCGCCCACGCTGACGCTGACCGCCCGCGGCTGGTGCCCGCCCGCCGAGGCGATCAGTACGTAGGAGCCCTCACCTGGGGTGCTCAGCGCGTACCGCCCGTCCTCACCGGTGGCCCCCCGCCCGATCTGTCGTCCGGCGGTGTCCACCAGGGTGAGCGCCGCGCGGGGAACGGCGGTGCCGTCGTGGTGCCGCACGGCGCCGCAGACCGGAACACCGGCGGCGTAGGGCGCCGGCGCGGGCTGCGGGCCGGCGCCGTCGGGCGCGGATGCTGCGGGTGCTTCGGCGCTGCGGGCCGGAGGCACGGACGTGTGCTGGGACACCAGTGGTTTCTCCTTGAGAAAGAGGGACAGTGCCAGCCCGAGGACGAGCACCGGAACGAGGTAGAGGAAGATCCGCGGCATCGCTTCCGCGTACGCCTCGATGTAGCCGTCGCGCAGCGGTGCGGGCAGTGCGCGCACGAGTTGCGGGGTCAGGGAGTCGGGGTCGGGCAACTCGCCCTGGTCCCGGGGGAGCTTCCGGGCGAGCGCGTCCGCGAGCCGGTGGGCGAGCAGGGTGCCGAACAGGGCGGCCCCGATGCTGCCGCCGATCTGCCGGAAGTAGTTGTTGGCGCTGGTGGCCGCGCCGATGTCGGTGGCCCGAGCCGAGTTCTGCACGGCCAGCACCAGCACGGGCAGCACGAAACCGATTCCGAGACCGAGGATGCCCGACCAGATGCCGAACATCTGCCGCGAGGTGTCCGCGTCCAGCTTGGAGAGCAGCCACATCCCCTCGGCGGAGAGGGCGCAGCCCAGCACGGGGAAGACCTTGTAGTGCCCGGTGCGGGTGATGAGCTGGCCGGAGAGCAGGGAGGAGACGACGACCCCGGACATCAGCGGCAGCATCAGCAGTCCCGAGGTGGTGGCACTGACGCCCTCGACCATCTGCAGGAAGCTGGGCAGATAGCTGGCGGCGCCGAAGAGCGCGATACCGATGGCCGCGCCCACCAGACCGGTGACGTTGAAGACGGAGTCCCGGAACAGCCGAAGCGGAAGGATGGGTTCGGGCGCGTAGTGCTCGGCGACGAGGAAGAGCCCCCCGCTGACGACGGCGCCGGTGGCCAGGCCGAGGATGACGCGGTCGCCCCAGTCGTAGGTCGTGCCGCCCCAACTGGTGAGCAGGACCAGACAGGTGGAGAAGGCAGCCATCAGCAGCGCGCCGAGGATGTCGAGCCGGGGCCGCACCCGGGGCCTGGGCAGGGTGAGGGCGAGCGCGGTCACCAGGAGAGTGAGCAGGCCGACCGGGACGTTGAACCAGAAGCACCAGCGCCAGGACAGGTCGTCGGTGAACCAGCCGCCCAGCAGCGGACCGGCCACCGAGGCGAGCCCGAAGGCGGCGCCGATTAGGCCCATGTACCGGCCGCGGTCGCGGGCGGGTACGACGTCCGCGATGATCGCCTGCACCCCGATCATCAGTCCGCCGGCTCCGGTGCCCTGCACGGCGCGGTAGACGATCAGCTCCTCCATGGAACCGGACCACCCGGCGAGGGCTGAGCCGACGGTGAAGACGCCGATGGCGAAGAGGAAGAGGCCCTTGCGGCCGAAGAGGTCGCCGAGCTTGCCGTAGACGGGCAGCACGATGGTCGCGGCCAGGAGGTAGGCGGTGACGGCCCAGGACATCCGGCGCAGGCCGTCGAGTTCGCCGACGATCTTGGGGAGAGCCGTGGCCACGATGGTCTGCTCGAGCGCGGCCAGCAGCATGGCCAGCATCAGCGCCCCGAAGACGAGCCGGAGACGGCGCGGTGACAGCAGCGCGTGCGGCGGGCCGCCGTCCGGCGCCGCGGCCCCCTGGGCCACGGCTTCCTGGGCCGTGGCCCCCTGGGCCGTGGCCTCCTGGGCCGTGCTCTGCGCTGCGGCGCCCTGCGGAGCTTCCCGCGGGATCCGCTGGGTCGGGTGCGGCGCTCGGGCGTCGGCCAGGTCGCCCCCGGAGGCGGCCGCCGGCGCGGGCCGGACCGCTCCGTACCCCGGGGCGGCGGAGCCCGTCGATCCGTACTCCGCCGGCCCGGCCGACGCGGCACCTGCGCCTGCCGGGGAGGCGCCCGGGGTCGTCAGCGGGTCGGCGGGGCCCGGCGCGGGCGCCGGGACAGGCGTTGCCGCTGCCGGGGCCGCGGGCCGGCCCGGCAGCTCCACGGTGACCTCGACCGCGGCCGGAGCTGCGGCGGCCACGGGTCCGGAGTGCTGAAGTCCCCTGCCGGATACGGGGTTTCCGTCACCCCTGGTGTCGAGGGTCGCCCCGCCGGTACCGCCCATCCCACTCCCCTTGCCGCTGCTTCTGGGGGAGTATTTCTCGCATTGCACGACAAGCGCGTTCAAGTACGGTTCAGGTGCGCGTCGTGGGACGGATGGGGCTCAATTCGGTTGCCCGGGGCGCCTGTCGGGCTGCCGATCAGGGGTTTTCCTGTGACGGACCGCCGTCTGCGGCAGCGGCGCCCCCCACCGGAAACCACCCGATCCGGTGAGGCGCGCCGCGCGTGCCGAGAGGCGGCGGACGGTCAGCCGCCCTGCTCCGTCCTGGCGGCAAGCCGCTGGAGCACATCGTCGTAGATGCGGGCCAGCCCCTTGGGCGCGAAGGTCCGCTCGAAGAAGCCGCCGATGCCGCCCGCGCCGTTCCAGACGGTGGTCACCGTGACCCGGGCGGTCTTCTCCCGACTGCCGGGGGTCACCCGCCAGGTGGTCACCATCGAGGAGTTGCGGTCGGTCTCCACCAACTCGCCGTCGGCGGGCTCGGTGACGTCGAGCAGGCAGTCCCGGACGCGCTTGCTGGTCGCCTGGAGCTTCCAGTGCACGAGCGTGCCCTCGCCGTCGCCGCCCTCCCTGACCTCGTACTCGCTGAAGGGCGCGGGGAGCAGTTCGGCCCGGGTCCCGCTGTAGTCGGCGAGCGCGTCGAACACCTCGTCGGGTCCGGCCGCGATCTCCCGCTGCGTGGTCGCCTCGACCTGCGCCATGACTCCTCCTGTGACTGGACGGCCTGTGATCGGGGTGGCCAGCCAATCACCCCCGGGTCGGCTCCCCAAATCGAGCTTGACACTTTCCGTACGAACGCGTGTTCTATTCTGGAACCACGGAGAGCAACAGTGGAGCAAGAAGGACGCGACACCACCACCGAGGAGGCCGCGCATGCGCTGGGACGAGCTCAAGGACACCGACGAGCACAGCCGGGACGCGGCGCCCGCCCTCTTCGGCGCTTCCGCCGTGACGCGCCGCACCTTCGACACCCCCGAGTTCCGAGGGATGACCTTTCACGAGATCCGGGCCCGCACCCTGGTGAACAAGGTGCCCGGCGCCTCGCGCATGCCGTTCGAATGGACGGTGAACCCCTACCGCGGCTGCTCGCACGCCTGTGTCTACTGCTTCGCCCGCCGGACCCACAGCTACCTGGATCTCGACCCGGGTGAGGGCTTCGACACCCAGATCGTGGTCAAGGTGAACGCGCCCGAGCTGCTGCGCAAGGAACTGAGCAGCCCACGCTGGCGGGGCCGGCACATCGCCATGGGCACGAACGTCGACTGCTACCAGCGGGCGGAGGGGCGGTACCGGTTGATGCCGGGCATCCTCACGGCCCTGCGCGACCACGCCAACCCCTTCTCCCTGCTCACCAAGGGCACCCTCGTCCTGCGCGACCTCGACCTGCTGCGCTCGGCCGCGGCCGTCACGGACGTCGGCGTCTCGGTGTCGGTCGGATTCACCGACGAGGAGCTGTGGCGCACCGTCGAGCCGGGCACCCCGGCGCCGCAGCGGCGGCTGGATGTCGTACGACGGCTCACGGAGCACGGCATCCCGAGCGGGGTGCTGATGGCGCCGGTGATTCCCTTCCTCGGCGACTCCCCCGCACAACTGCGGACCACGGTCCGGGCCCTGGCCGCCGCCGGGGCGTCCTCCGTCACACCGCTCGCGCTGCACCTGCGGCCCGGGGCGCGCGAGTGGTTCTTCCGCTGGCTGCACCAGCACCACCCGGGGCTGGTGCGGCACTACGAGGCGCTCTACGCGGACGGTGCGTACGCACCCAAGTGGTATCAGCGCCGCATCACCCGGCAGGTGCACGAACTCGCCGCCGAGTACGGCGTGGGCCCCGCGGGCCCCGGCACCGCCCGGCGGACGGCGCCGCCCGCTCCGGCGGACGGCGGCAGCAGCAGCGGCGGCAGCGGGGACGCCCGTGAGGAGTCGGCGGCGGAAAACCGCTGCACTCAGCTCACCCTGCTCTGAGAGCATGCCGGGATGTCATCGCTCACCCACATCACCGCCCCCGAGGGCCTCGCGCCCGGGAACGGCTACAGCCATGTCGTCCTCGCGGAGGGCAAGTTCATCGCCGTCTCCGGCCAGGTGGCGCTCGACGCGGACGGCGAGGTCGTCGGTGCGGGCGACCCCGAGGCCCAGGCGGAGCAGGTGTTCGGCAATCTGCGGCGCTGCCTGGAGGCGGCCGGAGCCGGCTTCGGCGACGTCGTGAAGTTCACCTTCTTCGTGACCGACCTGGCCGTCATGCCCGCACTGCGTACCGTGCGCGACCGGCACCTCGACCCCGGGCGGCTCCCCGCGTGCAGCGCCGTGCAGGTCGCCGGCCTCGTACGGCCGGAACTGCTCATCGAGATCGAGGCGCTCGCCGTGTCCCCCGCCTGACCCTGGCCACCCCAGGCGCGGGGGCACGCCCACGCGCCGGCCGCGCAAGGACCGGGCGCCGGAGCACCGGTGGGAACGCCGGGCACAGACGCCGGGCACAGCGGGCTGCGGCGTCGTCAGCCGGCCGGATCCACACGCGGCGGGACGTCGTCGTTGCCGCGCCTGACCGTGCGCGACCGCCGCACGGGGTGCCAGGTACGGAGGACCATCTCCTCGCCCTCGATGGTGACGTGCACGACCTCCGCCACCACTGCCCGGAAGAGGTGGAACACGTCGGGCAGCTCTCCGTCCGGTGCACCGGCGGCCCAACGGGCGAGTCCGGCCGGATCCGTCACCTCCTCCGCGCGCCCGGAGACCCGGACGTCTCCCCCGCCCATTCCCGTTCCGGAACCGGGGTTGGCGAAGAGCGCGAAGCGAGTGTCCCGCCGCAGATCGAGTGCCTTCCGCGAGTTCGGCATCATCCCCAGCCACAGCTCGCCCGCCCGGAAGTCCGCTTCCAGCCCGGTCAGTCGCGGCGAGCCGTCGGCGCGCAGGGTGGCCAGGACGTGATGGCGGTACTGCCCGAACCGCCGGCGCACGGTACTCGCGAGGTCGGGCTCCACCTGTTCGAATCCAGCCCAGCTCGCACCGGGACCGGAGGGGGCTTCCGTGGCGGTGTGTGTCGTCGTCATGCGCCCACTCTGGCGAGGCAACCGGACACCTCCTGTCGGGTATCCGACGGCGGGCGGGGTGGGACGGCCGGGAAAAGGCAGTGCGGTCCCGGGGTCCGTGGGAGCACGCTCGGCACATGCATGTGCGGGAGATGACCGAGGACGATATCGAGGCCGTGGCGGAGGTGCGGGTGCGCGGCTGGCGGAGCGCGTACCGGGGGCTGGTGCCGCAGACGTATCTGGACGCGATGTCACCGGCGGCGGAGGCGGCGCGGCGGCGGCGCTTCTTCACGGCCGGCCGCGGAGTGGTGCGGAACCTGGTGGCCGCGGACGGGGCCGGAGGCGGGCAGGTCACGGGATGGGCGGCGGCCGGGCCCCGGCGCACCCATGGCGACACCCCGCGCCCCGGACCGCCCGGCGGTGACGAGGAGCTCTATGCGCTGTACGTCCACCCGGACCACATCGGCACCGGGGTGGGCCGGCTGCTCATGGCGGCGGTGCTGGAAGATGCCGCCGCGCGGGGCTGCCCGCGGATGTTCCTGTGGGTGCTGGAGGGCAACGCTCGTGCGCGCCGCTTCTACGAGCGGGCCGGCTTCGCCCCGGACGGGCACACCTCGGGGTTCGAGGTGGGAGGTGCGGAGGTCCCCGAGGTGCGCTACCTCACCGTCCTCGGCGGGGGCCGGGAGCCGGAAGCGGGGACCGGACGGCGGGACCACGGGTAGGTGTGCCGTCCGCGACAGTCCGGGCCGCCGGACACCGGGGCCGCCGGGGACACAGCCGGCCGGAGCGGGGTCCGGCCCCGGCCCGTGGCCGCTCAGCCGGGGATCCGCGCCAGAGCCGCCTTGGCGGAGGGGGACAGCCGGTGGTGCCGGGCCGCCGCTTCGAGGACGGGGATGGCGCGCCTGTCGCCCAGGGCTCCGAGGCCGACGACGCACGCCTCGGCGATCGGCCAGTAGTGCAGGGGCCCGATCAGGAGGCGCTGGAGCACGTTGATCAGGGTGGGCACCGACTCAGGGGCGCGCAGAGCCGTCAGCAGCCGGACCGGGTAGAGCGCGTAGGCGGTGCGCAGTTCGTTGGTGGCCAGGGCTGCAGCGGCTTTGGCCGTGCGGGGGTCGCGCAGCCGCTCCAGCGCCTGGGCGGCACTGGAGCAGCAGACCGGGTCCCGGTAGTTGAGCATGAAGACGAGGGTCTCGAAGGCCCTCCGGTCCCCCGCGCTGCCCAGCGCGAAGGCCGCGATCTCGCGGGCCCACAGGGGCCGTTCGCTCTCCACGAGTACGGCGGCGAGCTGGTCGCGCGCCTCCGTGCTGCGCTGCCTGGCCAACGTGACCAGGCGTGCGTACTCGACGGGCTCGGCCTCGGGCCGCACACGGTCGATCAGCGTTCGGAACGCGTCGGCCACTCCGGCTCCCCCTTCACGTGCTGAGTTCCCCAGCGGTGGAAGTGTTCCTACCCCTGGCTTTATGGTTACCCACGAGTTAAGGTGCTCATCAGAGCGGTATCCCCGCTCAGGCGGTTTGGTGACGCAGCCGCCGAGAGTGACGTCGGTTCGGCAGCGGACCCGGCACGCGCTGAAGCGCGTCGGAGCCGTACGGGCCGCCTCGTGACCGGGCCCCGGGACAGGGCCGCGCAGCGGGGCGTGACCGGTAACTCCCCTGCCCCGCGCGTACGTACGCCCGCGCGCCCGGTAGTGCACGAAACCCTCACCCTCATCACCCGTGCCCCTGCAAGGGCCAGTGTCACACCCTCTGGAGTCCCCTGATGGACCGTCCTCCCCTGCGCACGATCGCCGTCGTCGGCCTCGGCACGATGGGTACCGGCATCGCCGATATTCTCGCCCGCGCCGGGCGTGAGGTCATCGGCATCGACACGAACGAAGCAGCCGCTCGGCACGCCGTCGCCGCACTGGAGTCCTCCACGGCGCGCTCGGTGGAGCGCGAGCGGATGACGCAGAGCGAGCGCCGGGATGTACTGGCCCGGTTCCGCACCTTCACCGGCCTCGCGGCGGCTGCCGAGGCGGACCTGGTCATCGAGGTGGTGCCGGAGGACTACGACACCAAGTGCCAGGTGTTCGCCGAACTGGACACCGTCGTCAAGCCGGACACCGTCCTGGCCACCGGCACCAACGCGCTCTCCGTGACGCGGCTGGCGGCCGACTCCGACCGGCCGGAACGCGTGCTGGGGCTGCACTTCTTCAACCCGGCGCCCGCCATGAAGCTGGTGGAGATCGTCTCCTCGGTGCTCACCTCACCGCAGGCGATCACCGCGGTCACCGAGTTGGCCCGGGACCTGGGCAAGGATCCCATCGCTGTCGGTGACCGCCCCGGGTTCGTCGCCGACGGGCTGCTGTTCGGATATCTGAACCAGGCCGCCGCGATGTACGAGTCCCGCTACGCCACCCGCGAGGACATCGACTCCGCCATGCAACTGGGGTGCGGTCTGCCGATGGGCCCGTTGGCCCTCCTCGATCTGATCGGGATCGACACCGCACGCACCGTGCTGGCGGCGATGTACGAGCAGTCGCGCGACCGGCTGCACGCTCCCGCGCCGATCCTGCGGCAGTTGAGCGAGGCTGGGCTGACCGGCCGCAAGGCGGGCCGCGGCTTCTACACCTACGCGGCGCCCGGCAGCTCGGAGGTGCTGCCCGACGCGCTCACCCCCGACGCGGCGGCCGAACGCGCGCCGGGCCGCCCCGTCGCGGCGGTGGGTGTCGTGGGTTCGGGAACGATGGCCGGGGGTATCGCGGAGGTCTTCGCCAAGTCCGGCTACCCGACGGTGCTGGCGGCGCGCAGCGAGCAGAAGGCGGCGACCGCCAAGGAGCGCGTCGCCCGGTCGCTGGAGCGCTCGGTCCGCAAGGGCCGGATGACGGCCGAGGACCGGGACACCGCGCTGGCGCTGATCACCCCGGCCGGTTCGCTGGACGCGCTGGGTGAGGCCGACCTGGTGGTCGAGGCGGTGGCCGAGGACCTGGAGGTCAAGCGGCGGTTGTTCGAACGGCTGGACGCGGTCTGCAAGCAGGGGGCGGTGCTGGCCACCACCACCTCCTCGCTGCCCGTGGTGGCCTGCGCCCGCGCCACGGCCCGGCCGCAGGACGTCATGGGGATGCACTTCTTCAACCCGGCGCCGGCCATGAAGCTGGTGGAGGTGGTCAGCACGGTGCTGACCGACCCGCACGCCCACACCACCGTCCGCGAGGTGTGCCGGAAGGTCCGCAAGCACCCGGTGGACTGCGGCGACCGCGCGGGCTTCATCGTCAACGCGCTGCTCTTCCCCTACCTGAACAACGCCGTGAAGATGGTCCAGGAGCACTACGCCTCGCTGGACGACATCGACGCCGCGATGAAGCTCGGCGGGGGCTACCCGATGGGGCCCTTCGAGCTGCTGGACGTGGTGGGTCTGGACGTCTCGCTCGCGATCGAGCGGGTGCTGCACGAGGAGTTCCGCGACCCGGGGCTGGCGCCCGCACCGCTGCTGGAGCACCTGGTCGCCGCGGGCTGTCTGGGCCGGAAGACGGGGCGCGGCTTCCGCGAGTACGCACGCCGGTGACCGGCGGTATCGCCGGGTGGGGCGGGCTGTTGGAGCCGTCGGCCGGCGGCCTGCCCCACGGCCCGCCCCCCGACCCCGTCACGGCGTGTAGCGTTCACCACATGCCAGAGCCCGAGAAGAACTCCCGTACGACCGGCCAGCGTGCGAGCGGCGCCGCCACCCAGCGGCTGAGGGTGCGCCGTGAGTTGGCCGCCGCCGCCACGGAGCTCTTCGCCACGAAGGGTTACGAGGCCACCACGGTGGATGAGATCGCGGCCACCGCGGGGGTGGCGCGGCGCACGTTCTTCCGGCACTTCCGCTCCAAGGAAGAGGCGATCTTCCCGGACCACGACGACACCCTCGTGCGCGCGCAGGCCGTGCTGGAGGCCGCGCCCGCGCACGAGCATCCGCTGGACACGGTGTGCCGGGGCATCAAGGAAGTCATGAAGATGTACGCCGCCTCCCCCAAGGGCAGTGTCGAGCGGTACAAGCTCACCCGCGAGGTGCCCGCGCTGCGGGAGCGGGAGATCGCCTCGGTGGCGCGCTACGAGCGGCTGTTCACCCGCTATCTGCTGGGCCATTTCGACGAGGAGGCGCACCGCGACGGCGTCAGCGGCTACGACGAGCCGCTGCTCGCGGAGGTGGCCGCCTCGGCGGTGGTCACCGCGCACAACCATGTGCTGCGGCGCTGGCTGCGCTCGGGCGCCGAGGGTGACGTGATGACGCAGCTCGATCATGCCTTCGCGATCGTACGGCGGACGTTCGGCACCGGTTTCGGCGCGCACCGCCCGTCCGGCGAGCAGCCCGCGGCCTCCGTGGCGCGGCGGGACGAGGTGCTGGTGACCGTCGCGCGCACGGACGCACCCCTCGGGGAGATCATGTCCACCATCGAACGCGCGCTCTCCGGGGACTGACCGCCCGCCCCGCCCCGCGGACCCGGGGCGGCTGCGGGCCGGGCGTCGGGCCGGGCGTCGCCCGCGGAGAGGTTCCGCACCGCCTCCGCACGCCCGGTCGTCCGGCCCCGGCCCGCGGGCGAGGGAGTCGGGTGAATTGCGCCCGCGCACCGCCGCGCGTACCCGCCGCCGGGCCGCCGGGTGGAAACCATGGCGCGAAGGCGACGTGGAGGTGCGGCAGTGTCGGTGGCGCCGGGCGGGAAGAAGAACCCAAGGCAGTGGTTGCGGACCAAGTCCGTCGAAGAGTCGATCATCGACACGGACGACCCCGAGCAGGGGCTGCCCCGCTCGCTGTCGGCGCGCGACCTGACGGTCTTCGGCGTCGGTGTGATCATCGGCACCGGTATTTTCGTGCTGACGGGCCAGGTCGCCAGGACGACGTCCGGTCCGGCGGTGGCCCTCTCCTTCGCCGCGGCCGGGGTGGTGTGCACCCTCGCCGCGCTGTGCTACGCGGAGTTCGCCTCCACCGTGCCGGTGGCCGGTTCGGCCTACACCTTCGCGTACGCCTCGCTGGGTGAACTGCCCGCCTGGATCATCGGCTGGGACCTGGTGCTGGAACTGGCACTGGGCTGCGCGGTGGTGGCGGTCGGCTGGTCCGGCTACGTGCGGTCGCTGCTGGACAGCATCGGCTGGCAGCTTCCCGGCTGGCTCTCGGGCACCAGCGCCACCGGCGGCTTCGGCTTCGACCTGCTGGCCTGCGGCCTGGTACTGCTGCTGACGGGCATCCTGGTGGTGGGCATGAAGCTGTCGGCCCGGGTCACCTCCACCGTCGTGGCGATCAAGGTGGGGGTGGTGCTGCTGGTGATCGTCGCCGGGGCGTTCTTCGTCACGGCCGAGAACTACGATCCCTTCATCCCGCCCGCGCAGGGAACCGCTGACTCCACCTCCGGGTTCGCGGCACCGCTGATCCAGGTGATGTCCGGCTACGCGCCCACCACGTTCGGCGTGATGGGGATCTTCACCGGCGCCGCCGTCGTCTTCTTCGCGTTCATCGGATTCGACGTGGTGGCCACGACGGCCGAGGAGACCCGCAATCCGCAGCGCGACATGCCGCGCGGCATCCTGGGCTCGCTGATCGTCTGCACGGTGCTGTACATCGCGGTCTCGATCGTGGTCACCGGGATGCGCAAGTACACCGAGCTGACCGTGGACGCTCCGCTGGCCGACGCGTTCAAGGCCGTCGGCGAGCCGTTCTGGGCGGGGCTGATCAGTTTCGGTGCGGCGGTGGGGCTGACGACGGTGTGCATGATCCTGCTGCTGGGCCAGTCCCGGGTGTTCTTCGCGATGAGCCGGGACCGGCTGCTGCCGCCGCTGTTCGCCCGGGTGCACCCGCGATTCGGCACGCCCTACCGGTCGACGGTGCTGCTGGGGGTGCTCGTCGCCGTCGTGGCGGGTTTCGTCAGTCTCACGGAGCTGGCCGAGCTGGTGAACATCGGGACGCTCTTCGCGTTCGTGGTCGTGGCGATCGGGGTGATCATTCTGCGGCGCACCAGGCCGGATCTGCCGCGTGCCTTCCGCACGCCGCTGGTGCCGGCGCTGCCGATCGCCTCGGTACTGACCTCGCTGTGGCTGATGCTGAACCTGCCGTCGGAGACCTGGGCCCGGTTCGCCGCGTGGATGGCACTGGGGGCCGTGCTCTACGCGGGATACGGGCGGCGCCGCAGCCGGGTGCGGCGGGGGGACGAGCCGTCGGCGCACCAGGTGCCCTGACCTGCGAGGCAGGCCTATTTGATCGATCATCGCTCAGATGAGAACGATCCACGCCATGTGAGAATTCACGGCACGCGGTGTCTTGTGTGCTGGCACTGGGTGTCATACGTTGGCAGTAGTCCGGGCGCTGTCCCCGCGGCCGAAACCGTGTGCCCCGGACCGCTCGGCGTCACGAGCGACCGCGCGCACCCTCGCGCACCAGCAACAGCCGAACCGACGGCACTGCCTCATCACCGACGTCCCCCGACGGGGTTCCTCCGGCCGCAGCCGGAGGCGTCCCCACGCCACGCTCCACGCTTCGCCGGAGGCATACCGTGAACCAGATCCTCGACGCGATCCTCGCGTCCGACACCTCGCCGGACGACTTCGCCGCCCTGCCGCTGCCCGAGTCCTACCGGGCCGTGACCGTCCACAAGGACGAGGCCGGGATGTTCGAAGGGCTGGAGGCCCGGGACAAGGATCCGCGCAAGTCGCTGCACCTCGACGAGGTGCCCGTGCCCGAACTGGGCCCGGGCGAGGCCCTGGTGGCCGTGATGGCCTCCTCGGTCAACTACAACTCGGTCTGGACCTCGATCTTCGAGCCGCTGTCCACCTTCGGGTTCCTGGAGCGCTACGGCCGCGTCTCCCCGCTGGCGAAGCGGCACGACCTGCCGTACCACATCATCGGCTCCGACCTGGCGGGCGTCGTGCTGCGCACCGGCGTGGGGGTCAACTCCTGGAAGCCCGGCGACGAGGTGGTCGCACACTGCCTCTCCGTCGAACTGGAGTCGGCCGACGGCCACAACGACACGATGCTCGACCCGCAGCAGCGGATCTGGGGCTTCGAGACCAACTTCGGCGGGCTCGCCGAGATCGCGCTGGTCAAGTCCAACCAGCTGATGCCCAAGCCGGCCCACCTGAGCTGGGAGGAGGCAGCGGCCCCCGGCCTGGTCAACTCCACCGCCTACCGGCAGCTCGTCTCCCGCAACGGCGCCGGGATGAAGCAGGGCGACAACGTCCTCATCTGGGGTGCCAGCGGTGGACTGGGCTCGTACGCCACCCAGTTCGCGCTGGCCGGCGGGGCGAACCCGATCTGCGTGGTCTCCAGCGAGGACAAGGCCGAGATCTGCCGGCGGATGGGCGCCGAGGCCATCATCGACCGCAAGGCGGAGGACTACCGGTTCTGGAAGGACGAGCACAACCAGGACCCCAAGGAGTGGAAGCGGTTCGGCAAGCGCATCCGGGAACTGACCGGCGGCGAGGACGTGGACATCGTCTTCGAGCACCCGGGGCGGGAGACCTTCGGCGCGAGTGTCTACGTCACCCGCAAGGGCGGCACCATCGTCACCTGCGCCTCCACCTCCGGCTACGAGCACAGCTACGACAACCGGTACCTGTGGATGTCGCTGAAGCGGATCATCGGCTCGCACTTCGCCAACTACCGCGAGGCGTGGGAGGCCAACCGGCTGATAGCCAAGGGCAAGATCCACCCCACGCTCTCGAAGAGCTACCCGCTGGAGGAGACCGGGCAGGCGGCCTACGACGTGCACCGCAACCTGCACCAGGGCAAGGTCGGTGTCCTCGCGCTGGCGCCCGAGGAGGGACTGGGTGTGCGCGACCACGAGAAGCGGGCCCGGCACCTGGACGCCATCAACACCTTCCGCGACGCCGAAGGCGGGCGGACCGACGGGCACAGCCGGAACGCGTGAGGCCCCCGCGATGACTGATGAACGGGAGCCCAGGAAGCGCGACCGGCCCTGGCTGATGCGGACCTACGCCGGGCACTCCACGGCCGAGGCGTCCAACGAGCTGTACCGGCGCAACCTCGCCAAGGGCCAGACCGGGCTGTCCGTCGCCTTCGACCTGCCCACCCAGACCGGATACGACCCCGACCACGTGCTCGCCCGCGGCGAGGTCGGCCGGGTCGGGGTCCCGGTCTCCCACCTGGGCGACATGCGCAGGCTCTTCGACGGCATCCCGCTGGAGAAGACCAACACCTCCATGACCATCAACGCCACCGCCATGTGGCTGCTGGCGCTCTACCAGGTGGTCGCGGAGGAGCAGGGCGCCGACGTGTCGCAGCTCCAGGGCACCACGCAGAACGACATCGTCAAGGAATACCTCTCCCGCGGGACGCACGTCTTCCCGCCGGTGCCGTCGCTGCGGCTGACCACCGACATGATCGCCTACACGGTCGCCCGGCTGCCCAAATGGAACCCGGTCAACATCTGCAGCTACCACCTGCAGGAGGCCGGTGCCACGCCGGTGCAGGAGATCTCCTACGCGATGGCGACGGCGATCGCGGTGCTGGACGCGGTACGGGACAGCGGGCAGGTGCCGGCCGAGGAGTTCGGGCGGGTCGTGGCACGGATCTCGTTCTTCGTGAACGCGGGCGTCCGGTTCGTCGAGGAGATGTGCAAGATGCGGGCCTTCACCCGCATCTGGGACCGCGTCACCAGCGAGCGCTACGGCATCACCGACCCCAAGCAGCGCCGCTTCCGATACGGGGTGCAGGTCAACTCGCTGGGGCTGACCGAGGCGCAGCCGGAGAACAACGTCCAGCGCATCGTGCTGGAGATGCTGGCCGTGACCCTCTCCAAGGACGCTCGCGCCCGCGCCGTGCAGTTGCCCGCCTGGAACGAGGCACTGGGCCTGCCCCGCCCCTGGGATCAGCAGTGGTCGCTGCGGGTCCAGCAGGTGCTGGCGCACGAGAGCGACCTGCTGGAGTACGACGACATCTTCGCCGGCTCGCACGTGATCGAGGCCGAGGTGGACAGCCTGGTCGAGCAGTCACTGGCCGAGATGGCCCGGATCGAGGAGATGGGCGGGGCGATGGCCGCCGTCGAGTCCGGCTACCTCAAGTCGCAGCTCGTCGCCTCGCACGCGGAGCGCCGCGCCCGGATCGAGTCGGGCGAGGAGAAGATCGTCGGCGTCAACTGCTACGAGGCCACGGAGCCTAGCCCGCTCACCGCGGACCTGGACACCGCCATCCTGACGGTGGACCCGGCCGGCGAGGCGGCGACCGTGGAGGCCGTCAAGCACTGGCGGGAGACCCGGGACGAGCCGTTCTGGCGCGAGGGGGCCCGGGAGCCCGGCCTGCACCCCAGCGCGGAGCAGGCCCTCGCCGCCCTGCGGGAGGCCGCTGCCGGTGACACCAACCTGATGGAGGCGACCCTGGAGTGCGCTCGCGCCGGGGTCACCACCGGGGAGTGGGCGGGCGCTCTGCGCGAGGTGTTCGGCGAGTTCCGGGCACCGACCGGGGTGAGTTCGGCGCCGGTGGCGGTGAGCGCCGAGGAGGGCTCGGAACTGGCAGCGGTACGGCGGAACGCGGCGGACACCGCTGCGGAGCTGGGGGTCGGCAAGCTGCGGCTGCTGGTGGGCAAGCCCGGTCTGGACGGCCACAGCAACGGCGCCGAGCAGATCGCCGTACG
Source organism: Streptomyces sp. WMMB303 (assembly GCF_029351045.1). Lineage (NCBI taxonomy): Bacteria > Bacillati > Actinomycetota > Actinomycetes > Kitasatosporales > Streptomycetaceae > Streptomyces > Streptomyces sp. WMMB303. Next base: position 4,568,509 of record NZ_JARKIN010000001.1, read on the forward strand.
GGCCCGGGACGCGGGCTTCGAGGTGGTCTACCAAGGCATCAGGCTCACGCCGGAGGAGATCGTCGCGGCGGCCCTCGCCGAGGACGTGCACTGCGTGGGCCTGTCCATCCTCTCCGGCTCGCACGCCGAACTGGTGCCGGACGTGCTGGAGCGGATGCGGAAGGCGGGCGCGGCCGATGTCCCCGTGGTCGTGGGCGGGATCATCCCGTCGGCGGACGCGCGGACGCTGCGCGAGGCGGGGGTCGCCGCCGTCTTCACCCCGAAGGACTTCGGGATCACCGGGATCATCGGCCGTATCGTCGACGAGATCCGCAGTCAGCACAAGCTCCCGACGCGCGACCAGCGCAGTGAGCGCGATCAGCGAGAACCACTGGAGGTCACCTCGTGAACAGCGACAACCGGCAGCGAGCGCTCCGCCCGCGCCGTTCCTGCCTGGCGGTGCCGGGCAGCAACCCGCGGTTCCTGGAGAAGGCCCAGGGCCTCCCCGCCGACCAGGTCTTCCTGGACCTGGAGGACGCCTGTGCCCCGCTGGCCAAGCCGGAGGCGCGGCACACCATCGTGAAGTTCCTCAACGAGGGCGACTGGAGCGGCAAGACCCGCGTCGTGCGGGTCAACGACTGGACCACGGAGTGGACCTACCGCGACGTGGTGACCGTCGTGGAGGGCGCCGGCGCGAACCTGGACTGCGTGATGCTGCCCAAGGTGCAGGACGCGGCGCAGGTGCGGGCGCTGGACATGCTGCTGACGCAGATCGAGAAGACGGTCGGCCTGGAGGTCGGCGGGATCGGCATCGAGGCGCAGATCGAGAACGCCAAGGGCCTGGTGAACGTCGACGAGATCGCCGCGGCCTCGCCGCGGATGGAGACCATCGTCTTCGGGCCGGCCGACTTCATGGCGTCCATCAACATGAAGTCGCTGGTCGTGGGCGAGCAGCCGCCCGGCTATCCGGCCGACGCCTACCACTACATCCTGATGCGGATCCTGATGGCGGCCCGCACCCACGACCTCCAGGCGATCGACGGGCCCTACCTGCAGATCCGCGACGTGGACGGCTACCGGGAGGTGGCCCGGCGGGCCGCGGCACTGGGCTTCGACGGCAAGTGGGTGCTGCACCCGGGCCAGGTCGAGGCGTCCAACGAGATCTTCTCGCCCTCCCAGGAGGACTACGACCACGCGGAGATGATCCTGGACGCGTACGAATACTGCACCTCCGAGGCCGGTGGCAAGAAGGGCTCGGCGATGCTCGGCGACGAGATGATCGACGAGGCCAGCCGCAAGATGGCGCTGGTCATCTCCGGCAAGGGCCGCGCGGCCGGCATGCGGCGCACCACTTCCTTCACCCCTCCGGAGGGCTGAGCCATGCAGTTCGGACGCACCTACGAGGAATTCACGGTCGGCGACGTCTACAAGCACTGGCCGGGCAAGACGGTCACCGAGTACGACGACCACATGTTCTGCCTGCTGACCATGAACCACCACCCGCTGCACCTGGACAGCCACTACGCCGAGTCGACCACCGACTTCGGCCGGAACGTGGTGGTGGGCAACTACATCTACTCGCTGCTGCTGGGGATGTCGGTACCGGACGTGTCGGGGAAGGCCATCGCCAACCTGGAGATCGAGTCGCTCAGGCACGTGGCTCCGACCTTCCACGGCGACACGGTCTACGGCGAGACGACGGTGCTGGACAAGACGCCGTCCAGGTCGAAGAACGACCGCGGGATCGTGCACGTCGAGACCAGGGGCTACAAGCAGGACGGCACCCTGGTCTGCGTCTTCCGGCGCAAGGTGATGGTGCCCACCGAGACGTACGTCAAGGAGCGCGGCGGGGAGCAGCCGGGCCGCCCCGAGCTGCGGGAGCCGGCGCCGAAGGGCGGTAGGTGAGATGGGCCGGCTGGCGCAGACCGAGGGTCTGACGGAGATACAGCGGGAGATCCTCTCGACGGTGCGCAGCTTCGTCGACAAGGAGATCCTGCCCGTCGCCACGGAGCTGGAGCACAAGGACGAGTACCCCACCGAGATCGTGGAGGGGCTCAAGGAGCTGGGGATCTTCGGTCTGATGATCCCCGAGGAGTACGGCGGGCTGGGTGAGTCGCTGCTCACCTACGCGCTGTGCGTCGAGGAGATCGCCCGCGGCTGGATGAGCGTGTCGGGCATCATCAACACGCACTTCATCGTGGCCTACATGCTCAAGCAGCACGGGACGCAGGAGCAGAAGGACCACTTCCTGCCGAGGATGGCCACCGGTGAGATCCGCGGCGCCTTCTCGATGTCGGAGCCGGGGCTGGGCTCGGATGTCTCGGCCATCACCTCGAAGGGGTCGCCCGCAGCGGACGGTTCCGGGGACTTCCTGCTGAACGGCCAGAAGATGTGGCTGACCAACGGGGGCTCCGCCACCCTGGTGGCGGTGCTGTGCCGGACGGACGAGGGCCATCCGGAGGGAACCGCTCCACACAAGTCGATGACGACGTTCCTGGTGGAGAAGGAGCCCGGTTTCGGCCAGGTCAAGCCCGGGCTCACCATCCCCGGCAAGATCGACAAAATGGGCTACAAAGGCGTCGACACCACCGAGCTGGTCATGGACGACCTGCGCGTTCCGGCCGACCGCGTGCTCGGCGGCGCGACCGGGCGCGGCTTCTACCAGATGATGGACGGGGTGGAGGTCGGCCGGGTGAATGTGGCGGCGCGTGGCTGCGGCGTCGCACAGCGTGCGTTCGAGCTCGGTATCGACTACGCACAGCAGCGCCATACGTTTGGGAAGCCCATCGCCGGGCATCAGGCCATTCAGTTCAAACTCGCCGACATGGCCACGAAGGTCGAGGCGGCACACGCCCTGATGGTGGGCGCCGCGCGCAAGAAGGACTCCGGCCAACGCAACGACCTGGAAGCGGGAATGGCGAAATATCTCGCCTCCGAGTACTGCAAGGAGGTCGTGGAGGACGCCTTCCGTATCCACGGCGGGTACGGTTTCAGCAAGGAATACGAGATCGAGCGACTCTACCGGGAGGCGCCGATGCTCCTGATCGGCGAAGGAACCGCGGAGATCCAGAAAATGATCGTGGGTCGACGGCTCCTGGAGGAGTATCGCAGCCAGGGCTGAATGTCCTTTTCGGGGTGTTTTCTTGACTTTCAAGATCACACCCCGAACCGGGACATCGGCCACGGACTGGCTGGCCGGCTTGCCCAGTTGCCATCAGAAACCGATAGCATCCCGGGAAAGCCGCCGTCCCCCTGTCACCTACGCGGCTCCCTCCGCTACGAAGGTCATTCATGCCCCACAGCCCAACCACCACACCCAGCGGCTCTCCCTCGTCCGGCCCGGACGGCTCCGGCACCCCCGGCGGACCCGGGGTCCGCCTCGCGCGCGGTGCGTCGCCGTGGCTCGCGCCGACCGTCGCGACGGCGGCACTCAGCCTGGTACGCGCCCGCAGGTCGAAGCGCGCCGCGCTGGTCGCCGTACCCGCGACGGCGCTCGCCGCCGGGATGCTGTGGTTCTTCCGGGACCCGGAGCGGGAGATCGGCCAGGGCCGGGTGATCTCCCCGGCCGACGGCGTGGTGCAGAGCATCATGCCGTGGCAGGACGGCCGTACCCGCGTCGCCATCTTCATGAGCCCGCTGAACGTCCACGTCAACCGCGCGCCGCTGGCGGGCACGGTGACGTCCGTCGAGCACATCCCCGGCGGCTTCGTTCCGGCGTTCAACAAGGAGAGCGAGAACAACGAGCGCGTCGTCTGGCACTTCGAGACCGAGCTGGGCGACATCGAGATGGTCCAGATCGCCGGCGCCGTAGCCCGGCGGATCGTTCCGTACGTGCCCAGTGGTGCCAAGGTCGAGCAGGGTGAGCGCCTCGGGCTGATCAGGTTCGGCTCCCGCGTGGACGTCTACCTTCCCAAGGGTGTCGAGACGGCCGTGGAGGTCGGTCAGACCACGACAGCGGGGGTGACTCGCCTTGACCGTGATTGATCCCGACGCCCAGGCCGCCTGGGGCCCCGGAGCCGAGCGCTCCACGGACCGCGACGGCTACCCGCGCTACGCCGAGTACGCCGAATACGCCGACGAGGACTACGCGGACGACGCCGACGACGAGATGCCGCTGTCGACCCGGCTGTCCATCGCGGACACCCTCACGCTGGGCAACGCGACCTGCGGCTTCATGGCGGTGTACTTCACCACCACCGGCGTCCTCATCCCGCATCTGACGGGCAGCGAGGACGGCGGCATGGCCCGGCACAGCGCCGCCACCGCCGTGGTCCTGATGCTGATGGCCGCCGTCTTCGACCTGTTCGACGGCCTGGTCGCGCGCAAGCTGCGCAGCTCGGCCATGGGCGCCGAGCTGGACAACCTCTCCGACCTGATCAGCTTCGGACTGGCACCGGCCTACTTCGTCGCCGTCTGGGGCATGGTGGCCAACGACGCGCACCAGCGGATCTCCGTGGTCGCCGCGATCGTGGTCCTGCTGGCGGTGGTGCTGCGGCTTGCCCGGTTCTCCTGCGTGCCCATGCGGAACGGAATGTTCCAGGGCATGCCGGGGCCGTTCGGCGCTCTCACCGTCGTCTCCGTGGTGCTGCTGGAGCTGCCCTTCGTCCCGACGGCGCTCGGCATCCTGGGGGTCGCCTGGCTGATGGTCAGCCGCGTCGAGTACCCCAAGCCACGAGGCAGGCTCGCGGTGGCCATGCTGTGCTGGATCGTCCTGAGCATGGGGCTGCTGGCCTCCTGGGCGTTCGACGCGCCCGGGGGCGAGCTGCTCCTGCAGACCGGCTGCGCCCTCCAGGTCGTTCTCGGCGCGGTGATTCCGCTGTTCGCCACGGCCCGCCGGGTCAACGCCTTCCGCGACAACCGCCGCGAAGCGCGGGCCGCCGCGCAGGGCTGACCGGCTGCCGCCGGGGGCTGACAGGGCCCCTTCCCCAGGGACGACGCCCGTGAGGGGCCCGCCAGAAGTGGCGGGCCCCTCACGCGTGTGCCGGGCCCTTCCGGCCTCCCCGGGTCTTTCCGGCCCACCCGCGCCCCTCCGGCTTCCCTCCAGGCTCTTCGGGCACCGTCCCGTCGGCTGCGGGGGCCTGGCACCGGCCCGGCCGGGCTTCCGCGCCCCCGAGGGCCCCGTGCGCGCCCGCAGGCCGGCAGGGGGGCGCTACGGCGCCGTACCGGCGCCGACGTCCGCCCAGGAGGCTGCCGGCGGCCTTCGGCGACCTCCCGACGGGGCACCGACAGTGGTCCGGGCACTCCCCAAAACGCTGCCGCCGCCCGGCGCCGGCCCGGGGCCGGTGCTACAGGCGGTCGGCCGCGAGGCGTTCGCCGAGGGTCTCCAGCAGGGGACCGGCCTCGGCGATGCAGCGCTCGACGTCGGACTCGAGATCCGTGAGCGCGTACGCCTTCTCGATTCCGGCGGCGGCCAGCTCCTTCTTCCCGATGGCGACCCGGCCGCAGACGGCGACCACCGGCTTCCCCGCGTCGCGGGCCGCCGCGGCGACGCCGGCGGGTGCCTTCCCGTGCAGCGTCTGCTCGTCCAGCGAGCCCTCCCCCGTGACCACCAGGGAGGCACGCCCAATGGCGGCCTCGACGCCGAGCTCCTCCATCAGGATCTCGATGCCGGGCCGGAACCGGGCACGCAGCCCGACGAGCGCGCCGAACCCGATGCCGCCCGCGGCTCCGGCCCCGGGCGAGGCGGCGGCCTCCTGCTCGCCGAGGGTCTCGGCGAGGTGGGCGAGTGCGGCGTCCAGCAGCTTCACGTCCTCGTCGGTGGCGCCCTTCTGCGGGCCGTAGACCGCTGCGGCGCCCTTCGGGCCGGTCAGCGGGTTGTCGACGTCGCTGGCCAGAACGACCTCGACGTTCTTCAGCCGCGGATCCATTCCGGACAGGTCGGCGGAGACGAGTTCGCGCAGCCCTCCGCCGCCCCACGGGATGGAGTCGCCGTCCTGGTCGAGCAGCCGGGCCCCCAGCGCGTCGAGCATCCCGGCACCGCCGTCGGTGGTCGCGGAGCCGCCGACGCCGAAGATGATCGTGGTCGCGCCCGCCTCGATGGCGGCCAGCAGCAGCTCACCGGCGCCGTAGGTGGTGGCCGTCAGCGGTACGAAGACCCCGGGCGGCAGGTGCTGGAGCCCGGCCGCCTCGGCCATCTCCACGACCGCGGTGCCCTCGCGGAGCGCGAAGGCGGCCGTGACGGAGGCGCCGAGGGGCCCGGTCACCTCGACCTCGTGGCGGGCGAAGCCGTTGGCGACCGCCGCCGCGACGGTGCCGTCGCCGCCGTCGGCCACGGGCAGAGCCTCGACGTCCACCTCCGGGCGCGCTTTCCGGATGCCCGCCGTGAGATGCTCTGCGACCTCGACGGCCGTCAGCGATCCCTTGAACTTGTCCGCGGCGATCAGCACGCGCGCCGATGTGGTTCGCGCCGTCGTTGTCATGGTTCTGCCCCTGGGTCTCTCTGTTGTTCGAACAGGCAGTCGCGCCTTGGGGACCCTATCTTTCCGACGCCTCTCCCGACCATGGCGCCATGGCCGCAGGGGCGCGTCCCCTCCGCCGCGCACGCGCCGCACCGCACCCTACGCGCCGCGCGGCCGGTCGCCGTACGGTCCCCGGCTCACCGCTCCCGGCGGAGGCGGCGCCACACGGCGCGGGCGGCGTGATGGCCCGCCATCCCGTGCACCCCGGGGCCGGGCGGCGCCGCGGAGGAGCACAGATAGACGGACGGGTGCGCGGTCTCGTACGGGACACGCTTGAGCTTGGGCCGGATCAACAGCCGCAGTCCGGCGGCCGACCCGCAGGAGATGTCACCGCCGACGTAGTTGGCGTTGCGGGCGGCGAGCTGCGGCGGCCCGGCGGCGGCCCGGGCCAGCACCCGGTCGCGGAACCCCGGCGCGAAGCGCTCGATCTGGCGTTCCACTGCCTCGGTCGCGTCCCCCTGCCAGTTGTTGGGCAGATGGCCGTACGCCCAGAAGACGTGCTTGCCCTCGGGGGCCCGGGTGGGGTCGGTCAGGCTGGGCTGGGCGGTGATCAGGAAGGGCCGCTCGGGGGCGCGGCCGCGCACCACGGCGTCGCGCAGCGCGGTGTCGATGTCCCCCAGGGTCGGCCCGATGTGCACCGTCCCGGCCCGGGCCGCGTCCGGAGAAGTCCACGGGACGGGCCCGTCCAGGGCGTAGTCGAGCTTGAAGACGCCGGCGCCGTAGCGGACCGAGTCGTAGGCGCTGCCCAGTCCGGCGATCCGGGCGAGCGCGGTCGGCGAGGTGTCGAAGACGTAGGCGCGGGCGGGCGGCAGCTCGTCCAGGCGCTTGACCTCGGTGCCGGTGTGGATGGTGCCCCCCAGCGCCCGCAGGTATCCGGCCAGCGCGTCGGAGATCGCCTGCGAGCCGCCGCGCGGGAACGGCCAGCCGACCGCGTGCGCGGCGAGCGCGAAGACCAGGGCGGGAGCTGTCATGAACAGGTTGCTCAGGGGTGCGATGACGTGGCCGGCCATGCCCGCCAGCAGCGCCCGCGCCTTCTCGTCCCGGAAGCGGGCCCTGGCCCAGGTGACCGGCTGCAGCCCGGTCAGCCCGAACCGCACGAGCTGGAGCGGATCGGTGGGGAAGCGGCCGTTGAAGGCGGAGCCGTAGCCGAGGAAGTCCTCCGCCAGGCTGTCCCACCGGCCGAGGTAGGGCCCGACCAGGCGACGGTAGGCGCCCGCGTCGCGCGGGCCGAGGGAGGCCGCCGTCTCCCCCACCGACCGGGCCAGCACGGCGGCGGTACCGTCCGGGAACGGGTGTGCCAGCGGGAGTTCGGGATGCAGCCACTCCAGCCCGTACCGCTTCAGTGGCATCGAGCCGAAGGCGGGTGACCCGGCGCCGGTGGGGTGGACGGCCGAGCAGGGGTCGTGCCGGAAGCCCGGCAGCGTCAGCTCCTCGGTACGGGCGCCGCCGCCGACGGTGCCGCCCGCTTCGAACACCTCGACCCGGAAGCCGCGCCGGGCCAGTTCCACGGCTGCCGTCAGCCCGTTGGGGCCGGCTCCCACGACCACCGCGTCCCGGATCGATGGCACTTGCGGCTCCCCTCGCCCGGCTCGCCGGACCCCGGTCAGCGGGGTCGGCTCCGGTGGTCCTCGCTCTTTTCCCGCAGGAGCTCCACCATACGCCGGGTCGTGTCCGCGTCACGCGCGGCGGTGAACGGCAGCGCGTTGCCGCCCGCGAGGCGGAAGGGCACGCCCTCGACGGTGCTGCCGGCGCCCCCCGCCTCGGCCACCATCAGCAGCCCCGGGGCGTGGTCCCAGGCGGCCTCCCAGGTGTAGGCGACGGCGTCCAGCCGGCCGCGGGCGATGGCGAGGTACTCCAGCCCCGCCGAGCCGGTGGACCGCACCTGCAGTCCAGCGGTGTGCAGTCCGCGCAGCGAGCGCTCCTGCCACTCGTCCGTGTAGTCCGGATGCGAGACGGCGACGCGCAGCGGGGCCCCCGCTCGGGGGGAACCGGCGTACAGCGGCTCCCCGTTGAGCAGCGCCCCGCCGCCGCGCCGCACCGTGGCGGTCAGGCCGAGGGCCGGCGCCTGAATCCATCCCGCGAGGGTCTCACCGTGGTGGGCGAGCGCGACCATGGTGCAGAAGCCCTCCCCGCCCGCGACGAACTGGCGCGTGCCGTCGACGGGGTCGATGATCCACACCGGATCCGGGCCGGAGAGCGCCCTGTAGGAGGCCGGGTCGGCGTGCACGCCCTCCTCCCCGACCACCGCGGAGCCGGGCAGCAACCGGCGCAGTGCGTCGCCCAGTTGCCGCTCCGCCTCCCGGTCGGCGACCGTGACCAGATCGTGGCTGCCGGTCTTGGTGGTGATCTCGTGCTCGGCGAGTTTCCGCCAGCGCGGCACGACCTGCGCGTCCACGGCCTCGCGGACCGCCCGTTCCACCGCTGTCGTCAGCTCGTCGTCGATCACCCCACCATGGAAGCACGCGTCCGCCGGTGCGGAGGCGAACTAGGCTGGCCGCATGGCCGAACGTGACAGAACGCCACGGGACGGGGAGCCCGCGGGCGGCACACCGCTGGTGGCGATCCTCAGCGGCGCCGGGATCTCCACCGACTCCGGCATCCCCGACTACCGCGGGCCGCAGGGGGTGTGGCGCACCGATCCGGAGGCCGAGAAGCTGGTCACCTACGACTCCTACATGGGGGACTCCGACATCCGGCGCCGCTCATGGCGGATGCGTGGCGAGAGCCCGGTGTGGGAGGCCGTCCCCAACGCGGCGCACGAGGCGGTGGCCGGGCTGGAGCGCTCCGGCACCCCGGTGCGGGTCATCACCCAGAACGTCGACGGACTCCACCAGGCCGCGGGCGTTCCGGACCGCAAGGTGCTGGAGCTGCACGGGAACGCCCGTACGGTGCTGTGCACGGCGTGCGGAGCCCGCTCGGCCATGGCGCGGGCGCTGGAGCGGGTCGCGGCGGGCGACCCGGACCCGTTGTGTGAGGTGTGCGGGGGCGTGCTCAAGTCCGCGACGGTGATGTTCGGCCAGCAGCTCGACGGGGAGGTGCTGGCCGAGGCGGTGGCGGTGGCCCGGGCCTGCGACGTCTTCCTCGCCGTGGGCACCAGTCTCCAGGTGCAGCCCGCCGCGTCCCTGGCCGGTCTGGCCGCCGAGCACGGGGCCCGGCTCGTCATCGTGAACGCCGAGCCCACGCCCTACGACCCGCTCGCGGACGAGGTGGTGCGGGAGCCGATCGGCACCGCTCTGCCCCGGCTGCTCTCCGCGCTGCAACGCTGAGGCGGACCCGCCGCGCCCCTGCGCGCTGGGGGCCGGGGCGCGGTCGGGGCTCAGGCCGCGCGCAGCAGCCTGGACGCGGTCACCGCTCCCGGCGCGGCGGCGCACAGCGCGTCGGTCAGAGCGCGGCCCGCCTCCCGCAGCGCGGTGTCGTCCATCGCGCCGAGGGCGTCGAGGAGGAAGACGGCGCGGGTGGTCCCGGTCGTCAGCCGGGTGCGGACGCACTGCCGCCAGTTCCAGCGCCGGCAGGTGACACCCTCGTCGTCGCGCCAGATCACTTCCCCGGCCCGCGGGTACTCCGTCACCGGCTCGCCGCCCGACATCAGCTCGAAGGGCTCGGTGCCCTCGGCGCGGGTGAGCCGGAGGGGCCCCGCGTAGCGGTCCAGGTCCTCGCCGCCGAGCGGGACGACGTGCGCCACGGAGACCGCGTTGTAGATGTCCGTGAGCCGGTCGATGCGGGGCAGGCCCTCGGGGGCGCGCCGCAGCAGCGCGTCGACGCTGGGCCGGGTGCGCTTGGGCTTGGCACCGAAGGCCCGGAACGCCTCCCGCCACGCCTCCGTGTGCGGGTGCAGATCAGGATCGCAGGCCGTCGCCTCGGCTTTGGCGAGGAGTTCCTCGCTGACGGCGTCGCTCGGCCCGGGGACCAGCCCCTCCGCGACGATCAGCAGGGCGCGGTAGTCGGGGCGCAGGGCGCCGACCGACGGGTCGATCCGGGCGGCCGCCAGCCAGTCCTCGGTCATGCTCATCTCTGCGTCGCTCCTCGTTCTCGCCGTTCTCGCCGTTCCCGGCGTTCCCGGCGTTCCCGCCGTGCCCGGCGCCTTGGCCGCCCGGGGCCGGGATGCGCGAGCGGCACGACTGGTTCAGTCTACCGTACTACGCAGTGCATCATACGTGACTCGCAAGGTGGCGTCCGAAGAGCGCCAGCATCGCGGAGGACACCGCACCAGGATCGAGTCATGTCAACCGGAGCAACACTCGACGGACGGGAAGAATCCATGCACAGCAGCGTCTCGGACAAGCCCCTCGACGGCAGGGCCGCCCTCGTCACCGGCGGCAGCCGCGGCATCGGAGCGGCCGTGGCCCTGCGCCTGGCGGCAGACGGCGCGGACGTGGCGCTGACCTACGAGGCGAACGCCGAGCGGGCCCGCGACGTGGCCACGCGGATCGAGGAACTCGGCGGCCGGGCCTGGGCGGTGCGCGCCTCGCTGGACGACGCGGACTCGGTACGGGCGGCCGCGGACGGGGCGGTTGAGACGTTCGGACGGCTGGACATCCTCGTGAACAACGCGGGGACCGGCAGCCAGGGAGAGCTCGGTTCGGTGCCGGTCGGGGAGGTGGACCGGGTGCTGGCGGCCAACGTCCGGGGCGCCTACCTCGTGGCACAGGCGGCAGCCTCCCGGATGGCCGACGGCGGCCGGATCGTCAACGTCGGGAGCTGCGTCTCGGCGCACGTGCCCTTCCCCGGGATGGCGCTCTACGCCATGAGCAAGGCGGCCGTCACCGGGCTCACCAAGGGCCTGGCCCGCGAGCTGGCACCGCGCGGCATCACCGTCAACCAGGTGTCGCCGGGCCCGGTCGACACCGACTTGAACCCCGCGGACGGCGAGAGCGCCGCGGCGCAGGCCGCCCTCACCCTGCTGGGCCGGTACGGAACGCCGGAGGAGATCGCCGACTCGGTGGCCCACCTCGTCGGCGACGGCGCCCGCTACGTCACCGGCGCTGTGCTCGCGGTGGACGGCGGTTTCGCCGCCTGAAGCGGCGGGGGCCGTCCGCGCGGACGGCCCCCGCCGAGTGGCCGCTCCCTTCGGCACATGGTGCGCTGGTCCCGCGGCCTGCTGCGGGCCGCGCGACCGCGGGGCGACCGGAGGAGCCTTCATGCGGAAGACCAGCAGGACAGCCGTGTACGCCGGGACCGCCGTGCTGTGCGCCGCCGCGCTCGGCGGCTGCTCGGACGACGGCGGCGGGGACGGCGGCTCCTCGCCCTCCCCCTCGGCCTCGAAGAAGGCGGGGACTGTCCAGGTGCGCTCCACCGACCTGGGCAGAATCCTGGCCGACGGCTCCGGCCGCACCCTCTACCTGTTCGAGGCCGACAAGTCGCGCAAGTCGACCTGCGAGGGGAGCTGCGCAGCGGCGTGGCCCCCGGTCGTGGTCGAGGGGAAGGACGAGCCGGGCGCGGGGGACGGTGCCGAGAAGGGACTGCTGGGCACCACCGAGCGGAAGGACGGCAGTCGGCAGGTCACCTACGACGGCCATCCGCTCTACCGCTACCAGGGGGATGACAAGCCCGGGGACACCGCCGGGCAGGGGCTCGACCAGTTCGGCGCCGAGTGGTTCGTGCTCGACCCGTCCGGCAGGAAGATCACCGACGGCAAGAAGAAGAAGCCCTCCGAGAAGCCGCGGAAGAGCGACGGCGGGTACTGACGCGAGCGGGTGCCCCGCACGTCCGACGGCAGGCGCACGCGCGGACGGCAGGAGAGGAGCGGCCATGACCACGCAGAGACCCACGCCTCCACCGGCACCCCACGGAGGGGCGTACCGCATCGTCCAGGGCGGCGCCCGGGTGCTGTCGGCGGGCGGGCTGGTGGTGAACGCCTACATCCACGCCGCCCTCGCCGACCAGTACGACGCGGTGGGCGCGACCATCAGCCAGGGCGACCTCTTCCGCGTCGAGGCCGGGCTGGCGTCGCTCGCCGCGCTGCTGGTCCTGGTGTGGTGGCGGATCCCCTCCGACGCGTTCGCCTGGCTGGTCTCCGCCGGCGGGTTGGCGCTGCTGCTCGTCTACCTCTACATCGATGTGGGGAAGCTGGGGCCGTTCCCGAACATGTACGACCCGGTCTGGTTCGACGACAGGAGACTCGCCGCCGTGGCCCAGGGCATCACGCTCGTGATGTCCACGTTCCTGCTGGTCAGTCACACGCGCCACGCGCGACGACTGGTCACCGACGTAGGCTGAGCGGCCGGGCGCGGACGGTCGGCGGTGGCGGCCGGAGGGCCACGTGGAAGCGGCCCGCGCCGAGGAGTCCGCCCCCGGCCAGGTACGGCAGCGAGGGACGGACCGCCAGGGCGCCCTGAGGGATGCCGCGCCCCCGTCCGCAGGGCGGCCCTGCCGCAGGAGGCCCGCTACAGCACCTCGGAGACCCGGTAGGCGACCCCACCCTCGACGAAGCGCCCCGAGCCGATGCCGACGGTGCCGTTGAGCCAGGCGTAACGCTCGGCCCCGGTCTCGAAGAGCGGGTTGGTCCGGAAGTAGTAGCCGGCCGGGTCGACACGGTGCCGTCCGGCGGGGTCGCCCAGCGCGTCGCGTACGGCGGGCGGCGTGACCAGGCGGCCCCCGTAGGACATGTGCAGCAGCGCCCCGTCGTGGGTGCGCAGGGTCAGCCGGACGTCCAGGGTCATCGTTCCGTCCGGGCCGAACAGCGCCCAGTCGCCGCCCCCGGGCAGCACCTCGCCGTACAACCGGGGGCCGCGGAAGGCGCCTCCGGCGGCCCCGAAGAGGACCCGACGGCCGTACGGGCCCCGTCCGACGGACAGCGCGGGGTCCAGATCGACGACCAGATCGAAGAGGTGCGCGGTGCGGAACCCGTCCGCGTACCGGGCACCCTCCGCGGACTGCGCGTGCGGGCCGGTGGCCGGAACGGGGGCGGCGGGGTCCGGGCTCCGGTTCATGCCACGCTCCGCTCGGCCTCGCCGACTCCGGGCGCTCCGGGGCCTTCGGGGGCTCCGGGGAAGAGCGTGCGCCGGACGGCATCCGTGGAGACCCCGCACCCGGCGCAGAGCACCGACAGGTCGAAGAAGAACCGCTCGCTCGCGATGAGATCGTCCCGGAAGGTGAACCGGATGAACACCGGCAGCACGGCGCGGTTGCCGTCGGGACGCACCCCGAACCGGTCTCCGGTCATCGTCAGCCGCGCGGTCCCCCAGCAGACGAGCGATTCCCCGTCGCTCGCCGAGCCCTCCAGCGTGACGTCGTAGTCGGGGAACGAGGCGAAGAACCTCCGCAGCGCCTTCTCGTTCGCGGCCGGGCCCCGGGCGGTGGTTCCGAACGCCGGGACTTCCAGCAGGATGTCGGGGTGGAAGAGCCGCACCGCCGCGGACACGTCCTGCCTGCTCTTGGCGACGGCCAAGGCCTGCGCCAGCTCCACCATGCGCCGCTTGTGCACGGGTGCCTCCTTCGGATCGAACTAAAAGTACGATCGTTCGCACTCTTTGGCAACCGTGTCGTCACGCCGGATCGCGGCGCGTCCCGCCGCCAAGCGGCGCGGTGCACTCGGTCTCAGCGGAAGTCGGCGGCGTGGTCCGCGACCCAGCGGCGGAAGTCCCGAGGCGGGCGGCCCAACAGTGCGGCGGCTCCGGGGGCGACCGTCTCGGGCCGGGTCTCCATCGCCTCGTGCGCGTCGAGGATGCCGTCCGCGTAGGACTCCGGCAGCCCCGCCGCGACGAGATCGGCACGGGCCTCCTCACGGGTGATCTTCTCGACCGGTACGGAGCGGCCGAGCACCTCGCCGATGAGGGCGATCTGTTCGGCCTGGGTGAGCAGTTCGGGCCCCGTCAGCTCGGGTGCCGCCCCGACCAGGTCGTCGGTCAGCAGCGCGCGGACCGCGGCGGCGGCGATGTCGGCCTCGTGCACCAGCGTGCGGGCCGCTTGCGGCGAGGCGGTGCGCACGGGTGCCCCGGCGCGGATCTGCGGGGCCCACATCAGGGTGTTGCCCGCGAAACCGCCGGGCCGCAGCAGCGTCCACTCCGCCCCGGAGGCGCGCACGAGACGCTCCAGCGCCGCATGGGTGCCGAGGATGTCCTCGGCGGGCTCGACCGTGTCGTCCTGCGGAACACCGCGGGTGGAGAGGTAGACGATCCGGCGGGTGTGCGCGGCCAGGGCGCCGACCACCTCGGCCGCACCGCGCGGACCGGCCAACGGCCACATGAGGAAGACGCCGGCCACCTCCTCTCCCGCGAGGGCACGGGGCAGGCCCGCGGGGCCGGCCAGATCGCCGCGCACGGCTTCGACGCCGTCCGGGAGGCGGGCGGCGGCCGGGTCGCGGACGAGGGCGCGCACCCCGGCCCCTCGGGCCGCGAGCTGCGCCGCCACCTGTCCGCCGACCTTGCCTGTCGCTCCGATGACCAGATACACGCGCTTCTCCTTCGTGGCTGCGGACGGATGCCCCGGCCGCGGACGGATGTCCGGATGCACCCCGGTCCAGTGGAACCGGGATGCCGGAAGGGCTCCAGCCTGCAAGCTGAAGTGAGGTTCAAGTCAATGCGAGGCGGCGTCACCCGGGCCGCGCGACGGCCCGGAGCCCACTCCGATGGGCGCTCCTCCATTGCCGGGCGCGGCCGGTACGGCGAGGCTGGACGCATGATCCCGGCGAACACGATCGGCGTAGGCGGCACGACGGTGGTCTACGGGACCGGTCCTGAGACTCCCGAGCCCGGACCGCCGGTGCTGGACCTGTACCTGGATCTGCGCTGCCCGTACTGCGCCCGCACGGAGAACACGCTGGGCGGCACGCTGCAGCAACTCGCCGACGACGGCGAAGTGGTGCTGCACCACCACTTCGGCACGTTCCTCGACGACCAGCTCGGCGGACGGGGCTCGCACCACGCGCTGGCAGCCGCGGGGGCCGCGGCCGATGTGGGCCAGGCCCAGTTCCTGGGGTATCTGCGCACCCTCTTCCGCAACCAGCCGCACGAGAGCCACGACGGATTCGCCGAGGACCGGACGCTGCTCGGCCTGGCCAACGACGTACCCGGGCTGCGCCGCCACACGTTCGACGACGCGGTGCTGGAGGGCGCGTACCGCGTGTGGGCCAGGCGGGTCAGCCGCGTCTTCGACGAGAGCGGCGTCGCGGCCACCCCGACCGTGCTCTTCCGCGGGGAGCCCGTCGCCGTGCTCGACGACCGGGGGCAGGCCGTGCCTCCGGAACGGTTCCTGGCACAGATCCACCACACCGCCGAGTGACGGCGCGCGGCCGGACCGCCGGGCAGGAAGCCGCCGGGACCGCCGGGAAGAACGAGGAGGGATGGCCGTGGACGAGCAGTTCGAGATCTCCGACAACACCGCCGAGGGCCGCTTCGAGGCCCGGATCGACGGCGCCCTCGCGGGCGTCGCACAGTACCTCCGCGCTCCCGGCGTGCTCGCGGTGACACACACCGAGGTCGAGCCCGCCTACGAGGGCCGGGGGGTGGGCGGCGCTCTCGCGCACCACGTCCTGGAGTCCGCGCAGGAAGCGGGCGAGAAGGTGGCGCCGGTCTGCCCGTTCGTGGCGAACTACATCCGCAGGCATCCCGACTACCAACCGCTGGTCTACGAGAAGCAGCAGGACAGCGCCGGGCTCCCGGGGACCGGTTCCGCACCTCAGTCGAACTCCGGGACGACCGAGGCGCCGTAGGCGTCGACGGTCGCCTCCTTCGCGTCATGCATGGCGTAGAGAGCGAACTGGTCCACCCCCAGCTCCGCGAGCTCCCGCAGCCGCGCCAGTTGCGCGGAGACGGGGCCCAGCAGACAGAACCGGTCGACGATCCCGTCGGGCACGAACGCGGTGTCGGGGTTGCCGGCCCGCCCGTGGTGCGCGTAGTCGTATCCGTCCCGCTCCTTGATGTAGGAGGTGAGCGCCTCGGGCACGGCGCCGGAGTGCTCGCCGTAGCGGGCGACGAGGTCGGCGACATGGTTGCCGACCATGCCGCCGAACCAGCGGCACTGCTCCCGGGCGTGCGCGAGCGCTTCCGGGGTGTCCTCGCACACGTAGGCGGGCGCGGCCACGCAGACGGTGACCTCCGCCGGATCGCGGCCCGCGCCCGCGGCCGCCTCCCTCACCGCGCGCACCATCCAGGCGGTCAGCAGCGGGTCGGCGAGTTGGAGGATGAATCCGTCCGCCTCCCGTCCCGCCAGGGCCAGCGCTTTGGGCCCGTAGGCGGCCATCCACACCGGGAGCCGGCCGCCCACCACCCACGGCAGCCGCAGCGGGGTGCCGTCCACCACGGTCTCGCGGCCCTCGGCCAGTTCACGGATGGTCCGCATGGCCTCACCCAGCCGAGCCAGGGTGGTGGGCGCGTGTCCGGCGACCCGCATCGCCGAGTCGCCCCGCCCGATGCCGCACACGGTGCGGTTGCCGTACATCTCGTTGAGGGTGGCGAAGGTGGAGGCGGTGACCTCCCAGGAGCGGGTGCCCGGATTGGTGACCATGGGCCCGACGGTGAGCCGGTCCGTCTCCGCCAGAATCCTGCTGTGGATGACGTACGGCTCCTGCCACAGCACCGGCGAGTCGAAGGTCCAGCCGTAGCGGAACCCGTTGCGCTCGGCGCGCCGCATCAGCCCGACGGTCGCGGCGCCGGGGGGATCCGTCTGGAGGACGATGCCGAAATCCATGCAGTTTCCCTCAGTTCGACGTGGTGACGCCGCGGCTGCGGCGGATGGGCGGGTCGGCGCCGTCAGCCGAGGAACTGGCAGGTCCCGCGCGGGACGTACCGGCCGTGCCCGGCCCTGCCCGTGTACGTGCCCCGCTCCAGCACGGTCTCGCCGCGGGAGAGGACCGTCTCGACGCGGCCGGTGAGCCGCTTGCCCTCGTAGGCGGAGTAGTCGACGTTCATGTGATGCGTCGCGGCGGAGAGGGTCTGCTCGGCGTACGGGTCGTAGATGACGACGTCGGCGTCCGCGCCGGGGGCCAGCGTCCCTTTCCTGGGGTGCAGCCCGAACATCCGCGCCGGAGTGGCGCAGGCGAGGTCGATCCAGCGGCGCCGGGTGAGGTGCCCCTCGACCACCGCCTGGTGGAGCAGGTCCATCCGGTGCTCCACCCCGGGCATCCCGTTGGGGATCCTGGAGAAGTCGCCGCGGCCGAGCTCCTTCTGGCCCGTGAAGCAGAACGGGCAGTGGTCGGTGGAGACGACCTGGAGATCGTTCGTCCGCAGCCCCCGCCACAGCGCCGCCTGGTGCTCGCGC
This sequence comes from Streptomyces sp. WMMB303, assembly GCF_029351045.1. Lineage (NCBI taxonomy): Bacteria > Bacillati > Actinomycetota > Actinomycetes > Kitasatosporales > Streptomycetaceae > Streptomyces > Streptomyces sp. WMMB303. The sequence goes on from NZ_JARKIN010000001.1 coordinate 4,586,142, forward strand.
GGCCGCAGCGGGGTGCTGCACACGTACTTGGCGCCGCCGAAGTCGGGCTCGGCGAGGTTGTCGGTGCTCAGGTAGAGGTACTGCGGACAGGTCTCGCCGAAGACCGGAAGGTCCTTGCCGCGGGCGATGGCCAGTTGCTCGACGGCTTCCGCGGCGGACACGTGCACGACGTAGAGCGGCGCCCCGGCGACCCGGGCCAACTGGATGGCCCGGTGGGTGGCCTCTGCCTCCAGCAGCGCCTTGCGGACCTCCCCGTGGTGGCGCGGGTCGGTGCGGCCCGCGGCGAGGGCCTGCTCGACCAGGACGTCGATGGCGATGCCGTTCTCGGCGTGCATCATCGTCAGGCCGCCGTTGTCCGCGGTGCGCTGCATGGCGCGGAGGATCTGGCCGTCGTCGCTGTAGAAGACGCCGGGGTAGGCCATGAACATCTTGAAGGAGGTCACACCCTCCTCGACGAGGGTGTCCATCTCCCGGAGCGTGCCGTCGTCGACGTCGGAGAGGATCATGTGGAAGCCGTAGTCGACGGCGCACCGCCCGTCGGCCTTGCCGTGCCAGCGGTCCAGCCCCTCGCGGAGCGCCTGGCCCTTGGTCTGCACGGCGAAGTCGACGATGGTCGTGGTGCCGCCCCAGGCGGCGGCCCGGGTACCGGTCTCGAAGTCGTCGCTGGAGAAGGTTCCGCCGAAGGGGAAGTCCATGTGGGTGTGGGCGTCCACACCGCCCGGGATGACGTACTTGCCGGTGGCGTCCAGGGTCCGGTCGGCGGTGAACGCCGCGGCGGCTGCGCTGTTGCGGGCGGCGAGGGCGGCGACCCGGCCGTCCTGGACGAGGAGGTCGGCCTGCGTCTCCTCGGCGTCGGTGACGACGAGGCCGCCCTTGATCAGGGTCGAGGTCATGCGGTCTGCCCTCCTGCCAGTGCGGACTCGGCGGTGCGCAGCCGCTCCAGCAGCAGTCCGCCGACCCGCCGCGCGTTGCCCTGGAGGTCGTGGTCGAGGAGGTGGGTGAGGTTGGCGTCGGCGGCGGCCGTCGTCACGCGACTGCCGCCGAAGAAGTCGGGACAGCGGCGTCCTTCGGCATCCCACACATGGCGGCCCTCGCCGTGGGTGATCTCCAGCGGCTCGGCGTAGTGGAGGGCCGGCCAGTCGGGCAGCACGGCCCGGTGGCGGGCGAGCAGTGCGCGGTGGGCGCCGGATTCCGCGGCGGCCGGGGCCGCTTCCCCGCGGCTCACGGCTGCACCAGGCCCTGGTAGGCGTCCGGCCGCCGGTCGCGGTAGAAGGCCCACTGTCGGCGCACCTCGTCGATCAGGCCCAGGTCCAGGTCGCGGACCAGCAGCTCCTCCTCCTTGTCGGAGGCGACGTCACCGACGAACCGGCCGCGCGGGTCGACGAAGTAGCTCGTGCCGTAGAAGTCGTTCTCGCCCAGTTCCTCGGTGCCCACGCGGTTGATGGCGGCGATGAAGTACTCGTTGGCCACGGCGGCCGCCGGCTGCTCGAGCTGCCACAGGTAGGCCGACAGTCCGCGGGAGGTGGCCGAGGGGTTGTAGACGAGCTGCGCACCGGCCAGGCCGAGCGCACGCCAGCCCTCGGGGAAGTGCCGGTCGTAGCAGATGTAGACGCCGACCTTGCCGACCGCTGTGTCGAACACCGGCCAACCGAGGTTGCCGGGGCGGAAGTAGTACTTTTCCCAGAATCCCTCGACCTGCGGGATGTGGTGCTTGCGGTAGGTACCCAGCACGGTGCCGTCGGCGTCGATGACGGCGGCGGTGTTGTAGTGGAAGCCGGAGCCGTCGGTCTCGAAGACGGGCGAGACGATCACCATGCCGGTCTCCCGCGCCAGCCGGCACATCCGTCGGGTGGTGGGCCCGTCCGGGACCGGCTCGGCCCAGCGGTAGTGCTCGGGGTCCTGGACCTGGCAGAAGTAGGGCGCGTTGAAGACCTCCTGGAAGCCGATGATCCGCGCGCCCCGGCGAGCGGCCTCCCGGGCATGCTCCTCGTGCTTGGCGATCATCGACTCGGTGTCGCCTGTCCAGGTCGCCTGCACGAGTGCGGCGCGTACGAGGTCGGGCATGAGCAGCTCCTTCACGAGGTGTTCTCTCGGGGCGGCAGCCTGTTCGACACGCGTAGATATACGTGAGATTGAGACCGTAAGCCCCCTCTGCCCGCCCGACAAGAACCCGTACGGGGCGGCGTGCACCCCGCCTCTATACCCGTCCGTAACCTACTGACGGGTTACCCCCGGTAGCCCAACCCGCCTACTCTCCAGTCACTTTCCCCCACCCGGGTCGCCGACGACATCTGGAGCAGTGCATGCGCCCCTCCCCCACCTCCGTGCGTACCGCCTCAGCCCTCCTCGCCGGAACGCTCGCCGCCACCGGTCTGGCCGCCGCCCCCACCGCCGCCGCACAGCCGGCGCGGACCCCGGCAACCGCCTCCCTGCCGGACTTCGTCGACATCGAGGGCGCCGGCGGCATCACCCTCAAGGCGAACGTGCTCCTCCCCGCGGGCGCCTCCGCCGACAGCACCCGGCAGTACCCGCTGATCGTGCTGCCCACCAGTTGGGCCACCCCGCAGATCGAGTACTTCGCCCAGGCCCGCAAGCTCGCCGACTCCGGCTATGTCGTGGTCACCTACAACTCACGCGGCTTCTGGCAGTCCGGCGGCCGGATCGAGACCGGCGGGCCGAAGGACATCGCGGACGCCTCCCGCGTCATCGACTGGGCGCTGGCCCACACCCCGGCCGACGAGGACCGCGTCGGCATGGGCGGAGTCTCCTACGGTGCCGGCATCAGCCTGCTGGCGGCCGGCCACGACCCGCGGATCAAGGCGGTCACCGCACTCAGCGGCTGGGCCGACCTGATCGGCGCCATCTACAGCGGCCGCACCCAGCACCTCCAGGCGGCCGGGCTGCTCGGCGCCTCGGGCGAACTCACCGGCCGCCCCAGCGCCGAACTGCGGGAGATCCTCAAGAACTTCCTCTCCTCCGACCTGGACAAGGAGGACGAGATGATCGCGTGGGGCGAGAAGCGCTCACCCGCGACCTACCTCGACCAGATCAACGACAACGGTGCCGCCATCATGCTCGGCAACGCCTGGAACGACTCGATCTTCCCGCCCAACCAGTACGCCGACTTCTACGAGAAGCTGCGCGGACCCAAGCGGCTGGAGTTCCGCCCCGGCGACCACGCCACGGCCGAGGCGACCGGTCTGCTCGGGCTTCCCAACGACACCTGGTCGCACGCCCGCCGCTGGTTCGACCGCTATCTGAAGGGCGAGCACAACGGCATCGCCACCGAGGCCCCCGTACAGCTCAAGTCCCGCTCCGGCGGCGGCTACGAGGGCTTCGGAAGCTGGCGGGAGGTCTCCACCGGCAGCCGCACCGTCCCGCTGGACAGGACGAAGAAGTTGGCCACGGGCAAGGACTCCGGCGCCAACGGCGGCACGGTCCTGCTCACCGGCGTCCTCGACCAGTTCCTCAAGCTGCCGCCCCTGGTGTACGTACCGCTGCTGCCGCGCTCCCGGGCCGCCGTATGGCAGTCGGAGCGCTACCCGGAGAAGACCGCGGTGCGCGGAACGGCGACCCTGCACACGACGGTGACCAGCACCGAGGCGAACGGCACCGCCTACGCCTACCTCTACGACGTCGGCCCGCTGGGCACCGGCAGGCTGATCACCCATGCCCCCTTCACGTTCCACGACCGCACTCCCGGACAGCCGTTCCCGGTGGATCTGGAGCTGTTCTCCACCGCGTACGACGTCCCACGGGGCCACCGGCTCACCGTCGTCGTCGACACCGTCGACCCGCTGTACGCCGAGTACAACCCGGACGGCGCCCGGCTGGAGTTCACCTCACCCGCGCACGACCCCTCGCGGCTGACGGTGCCGACGGGAGGTGGGCGCTGACCTTCCGGGCCGGGCCCGGCCGCGGGGGCCTCAGTCCGAGCCGGCCCGGCGGTAGACGCGCCCCGCCCCGTCGGGCTCCCCCACCGGTGAGACCCGGATCGCGTCGCCGCCGACCGCGGTGATCCGCAGCGACTCGACCGACGCCGCGCACCCCGGTGCCGAGGCCCCGTCCACCCGGTCCGGCCCGTACGTCAGGGTCTCTCCCTCCGCACCGCCGAGGGTGTTCTCCCACACGCAGGACACGCCCGCGTGCTCCCCGGTCAGCCGGAGGGTGGCGGTCCCGACCCGGCCGCGGCGCAGGGTGAGGGTACGTTCCTCGCCCTGCTCCGTGGTTCCCTGCCACTCGCCCGCCATGCTGCGGGGCACGGGGGCCGCGGCGTCGCCCACCTTGCGCAGCTTCGCCGAGAGCGACCCGCTCGGATAGATCCAGGAGAGGGTGCCGTCGGCGCGCAGCCGCAGCGTCTGCTCCTGATAGGGGGAGCAGGTCCTGGACGCGGGATGGCTGCCGGTGATCCGGCTGGTGATCCGCAGCCCCGTGTCGGCGCCCTCGAAGGCCACCAGCGTCGCCTCGCCCTCGCACATCATGTCGGCACGGATGTTGACGGTCTTGGCCACGACCTCGCCCTGCTCGCCCTGCCGGATCTCGAACCGCCGGGTGATCGTGGAGCCGTCGGCGTCCTGGACGCTGCCCTGCCAGGCGCCCAGATACCCCCTGGGCAGCGCGCCGTCCGGAGCCGGGCTGCCGATGTCCTCGGGCGACGGAGTCCGCGACCCGTCGCCGGGGGACGCCTTCACCGCTGGATCCGGTTGCTGCCGTGCGGCATCCCCGCCGTTGTCGTACACGCGCAGCGCGACGAAGGTGCCGAGACCGGACACCAGCGCCAGCACCACACCGAGCGCCCCCAGCAGCATGCCGCGCCGGTGCGCGCGTTCGGGCCGGGCCGCGGCCGGGCCGTGCACGGTGTACCCCGGCGTGGCGGGCCGGCCGGGCCCGGGGGGCTCGCCACCGTGCGGAGGATGTGGGCCGGCGGGCGCGGTCGGCGGTCCCGTGACGGTCAACATGCCGTGCATCTGCGCCTCGCCGGGCGCCGGGGGCGGCGCCCCGGCCCCGGACGCGGTCTCGCCGCCCTCGGCGGCCGCTCCCCCGGCGCCGGACGCCGCGGGGTCGCCGGAAGCGGGGGTGTCACCGGGAGCGGGGGCCGCTGCGAAGTCGGTACCCGCCGGATCGGACGGAGTGACGGCGGTGGCCGGAGAGCCGGTCGCCGCAGTGGCCGCCGCCTCGGCACCGGCCGGATCGGGGCCGTCGGTCCCCGTGGCGCGCTCCTTCGGCTGCGGAGCGTCCGGCGCGGCCGGGGGCGGTGACTCCGGTGACTCCGGGTGTCCGGCGCCGGGAGCGGGCGGGACGGCGGGCGCCTCGGCGACCCGGGCCGCCGCTGCCCGGGCGCCGGGCACCTCCGCGTCCAGCAGACGTGCCGCGTGCCGGCCCAACCGGGCCACCAGGCCGGCCGGGAGCCAGGGTTCGGCGGTCTCCGCACCGGACGTACCGGGGCCCGGCTCGTCCTCGGGGTCCGCAGTCCGGTCCAGGATCTCCGACAGCCCCGGCCGCTGCGCGGCGGGCTTGGCCAGGCAGTCGGCGACCAGACCTCGCAGTTCCCCGGGAACGCCCGCCAGGTCGGGCTCCTCCTGGGTGATCCGGTACAACTGCACGTGCCCGGCGGCTCCGTCGCCCCCGAAGGGGGTGCGTCCCGTCGCGGCGAAGGCGAGCACCGAGCCGAGCGAGAAGATGTCGCTGCTCCCGGTCACCCGGTCACCGCGCACCTGCTCGGGGGACATGAACCCGGGCGAGCCGACGACGGCGCCCGTCCGCGTCAGATGCGCGTCCGCCACGGTCTCCAGTGCCCGCGCGATACCGAAGTCGATGACGCGCGGGCCGTCGATGGTGACCAGGATGTTCGAGGGCTTCACGTCGCGGTGTACCAGCCCCGCTTCGTGGACGGCACCGAGCGCGCGGGCGAGCCGGTTGGCCAGGATGCGGAGGGTGCGCGCGGGCAGCGGCGTCCCCCGGTCCGCGACGGCCTCGTAGAGGGTGATGCCCGGTATGTAGCCGGTGGCGACCCAGGGCGGGTCCGCCTCGGTGTCCGCGTCCAGTACCGGCGCCGTCCACTCGCCGCCGACCCGGCGCGCGGCACCGACCTCCTGCTCGAAGCGGTGCCGGAACTCGGCGTGTCCGGCCAGCTCCGGCCGGACCAGCTTGACGGCGACCGTACGGCCGCGCGGGGACTGGGCGAGGTAGACGCTGCCCATCCCGCCTTCGCCGAGCCGTCCCAGCAGCCGGTACTGGCCGATGCGTTCAGGATCGTCCGCACGCAGGGACCTCATGCCCTCTCCCCCGGTCCGTTCGGCCGCGACGGGCCGTCACACAGCTTTGCAGAGCGATCGTACGGCCTGTGATCAGGCGACAACCACGCACGGTGCACACCGATCCGTCCCGGTTCGGCGCCTCGGGGCCGCGGGCCGGGCCGCCTCCGCGTGGTGCACCTACCGGGCTCGTACGGTCGGCGTAGGGGATTCGGAGCGGAGGACGTACGCGCACCGGGCGGCAGCAGCCGAACGGGCCGCCGCACGCGAGGCGTTCGGCGGCCGGTCGCGGGCCCGCCCCTTCCCGGAGCGGGTGGTGCGGCCGATCCCGGCGGCGGCCGGGCGACCGCGCGGCTGGGGCCCGGCGGGCGGGGCGGCCTCGCGGCCCCGCCCGCCGCCGGGTCCATGCCGCTCCGTCAGTGCCGTGCGGGGTGTACGACCATCGCGGAACCGCCGCCGCGGCGCGCCGGCTCGGCCGCCGCGCGCCAGCGCCCCGTCCCGGGCAGCCGTCGCACCCCGGTGACGGCGCCGATCTCCGCCGTCTCCTCGAACGAGTGCCCGAGCGCGGCCAGTCGGCGGCGTACCGGGCTGTCCATCAGCGCGGGCTCGGCGACGGTCTTCGCCGTGTTCCGCTGGCTGGCCCGCGGCGCGGCGATCGCGTCGACGAGCGGCATCCCGCGGTCCAAATGATTGGTGAGGGTCTGCAGCACCGTCGTGATGATCGTCGAGCCGCCCGGCGAGCCCAGCGCCAGCACCGGCTCGCCGTGCCGCAGGACGACGGTCGGCGACATCGAGGAGCGCGGACGCTTCCCCGGGCCGGGCAGGTTCGGATCGTGCACCCCGGGAGCGCTGGGCACGAACGAGAAGTCGGTCAGCTCGTTGTTGAGCAGGAACCCCCGGCCGGGCACGGTGATGCCGCTGCCGCCGGTCTGCTCGATGGTGAGGGTGTAGGCGACGACGTTGCCCCACTTGTCGGCGACGGTCAGATGAGTGGTGTTCTCCCCCTCGTAGGTGGTGGGCGCCGCCTGGTCGGCGTCCCCGCGCTCGCAGGACTCCGGCCGGCGCGGGTCGCCCGGCGCCACCGGGCTGCGGAGGGCCGCGGCGTCGTCGATCAGGCACTCCCGTGCGTCCGCGAACCGCTGCGAGGTCAGTCCCCGGGTCGGCACGTCCTCCTGGGCCGGGTCGCCCACCCAGCGGCCCCGGTCGGCGAAGGCGATCCGGCTCGCCTCCAGATAGCGGTGCAGATACGCCTTCTCGCCGAGGGAGCCCAGATCGCTGCGTTCGAGGATGTTGAGCGCCTCGGCGACGGTGGTGCCACCGGAAGAGGAAGGCGCCATGCCGTACACGTCCAGGCCGCGGTAGGCGGTCCGGGTCGGGCGCTGGGAGAGCACCCGGTAGGCGCGCAGGTCCTCGGCCGTCAGATCGCCGGGCCGCACGGTGCGGTCCGTGCCCTCGGCCACGGGCGGCTTGCGCACCGCCTGCACCAGGTCGCGGCCGATTCCGCCGCGGTAGAGCGCGTCGGTGCCCTCGCGGGAGAGCTCCCGGTAGGTGCGGGCGAGATCGGGGTTCCGCAGCCGGGAGCCGACCTCGGGCAGTTCACCGCCGGGCAGGAACAGGTCGGCGGTCGCCGGGAAGTCGCGGAAGCGGTCCTCGTTCTGCGCGGTCTGGTCGCGGAAGGTCCGGTCGACCGTGAAGCCCCGCCGCGCCAGTTCGGTCGCCGGGCGCAGCGCCTGGGCGAGCGACTTGGTGCCGTAGGCGCGCAGCGCCTTCTCCCAGGTGGCGGCGGTGCCCGGGGTGCCGACGCCGAGTCCGCTGGTGACGGCCTGGTCGAACGGCAGGGGTTCGCCGTCCTCGGTGAACAGGTTCCGGTCCGCGCTGCGGGGCGCCGTCTCACGACCGTCGAGGGTGTGCACCCTGCGGGTGGCGGCGTCGTAGTACACGAAGTACCCGCCGCCCCCGATGCCCGCCGAGTACGGCTCGGTCACCCCGAGCGCCGCGGCCGTGGCCACCGCCGCGTCCGCCGCGTTGCCGCCGTGCTTGAGTACCCTGATGCCCGCCGCCGAGGCGTCGGCGTCCACGCTGGAGACGGCGCCGCCGTAGCCGGTCGCCACCGGCGACTTGCCGGGCGGGTGACCGTGCCCGGCCGGGTGCCGGTCGGGCTGGGCCGGCGCCGCACCCAGCAGGCCGGCCACCACGGCGCCGGTGCCGAGCATCGCGGCCAGACGGCGCGCCGTACGGCGGGGGGCGGGTACGGCCGCGGTGTACCCGCCCGGGCGGACGGGTGGGCCGTCGTCGGGGCGCGGCGGGTGGCCGGCGGGAGAGGGCGTCATGCGGGCCTCCTTGAGGCGTACTCCGGGGAACGCGCGTGATCCGCGCAGCGTAATGCGGTCGACTCGGCTGCGTCAGCACCCCGCGGCGAGCCGCCGGACGGCCACCCGGCCGGACTCCGCCGTTCCGAGGGCCTACGCTGCGCCCCCATGGACGAGAACCTGAGAGAGATCGCACTCGGACTGATCGCCGCCGCCCTCACGGCAGCCGCGGGGTGGCTGGCCCGCAGCTCCCTGTGGCGCCGCAGACTCCACCGCAGGCAGCGCTTCTTCGGCATGCCGGAGAACTCCTCCTGCCTGCTCGTGGTCAACCGGGACCCGGGGGTGGAGGAGTGGAAAGTGGCGCCCGACGACGTGTTCGCGCTGCTGGAGCTGTCCGGCATCATCAAGGACTGCGGTGCCCGGGCGGACATCGTCGGGCACGACACGACCCGTCAGGGGTTCGGTGAACGCACCGAGTTCTGTCTGGGCGGCCCGGCCTCCAACCGGCGGACCGCCGCGCATCTGCAGTCGCTGCTGCCGGGCGTCTCGGTGGTCATGGAGGGCGAGGCGCCGGGGGTCTTCGCCATCGGCAGCGAGCGCTACCGGGCGGAGAAAGGGGCGGTCGAGCATGTGCTGCTGGCCCGGCTGACCGGGAATCAGGACGAGCCCGGGGCACGGCCTGTCTTCCTCATATGCGGACAGCGGCCCGTCGACAACCAGGCCGCCGCCCGGTATCTGGTGCGCCACCATGCCAAGCTCGCCCGCAAGCACGGCCGCAACGGCACCTTCTGCCTGCTGCTGAAGGTGGTCAACTCGCGGGCTTACGGGCCGGATGTGGTCGAACTGGTCGCCGACGTGACCCGCGCGGCGACGGCGCCGGCGGCGGAGTGAGGCGGGCGGTGCTCACGGTTCGGAGCCGGGCATGGTGGGGGCGGCTTCGGCAGGAGCCACCGGAACGGCCTCGTTCTTGACGTTGCCGCGCTCGCGCCGTGCGACCCAGTCGACGAACCAGGACAGCAGCATGCACAGCCCGATGTCGAGATCACGACCACGACGGGGATGAACAGCATGGTGGAGTCCATGTTTCTGGCTGACGATCGCCGGCAGCATGGCCCGCACCGCCTGCGGCACCAGGACATGGCCGCGCAGCTGGACTGGCACACCATGCCGACTTCGCTGCGGAGCCGGGCCGGCTCCCGGCCCCGATGACGACGACCCCGCCGCGGCCGACGCTCAGGTCGATGTCCCTGAGCGGGTGCTGCATGCCGTAATGCTTGTTGACCTCGCGCAGCTCGATCACCAGTTCCATAGGAAACAGAACCTATCGGGCCGAATGGGTCATCACCGGGATGACACGCAGCACGGCGATATACCGGTCGGCTCGCGTCAGTCCTCGCTGACCTCGGCGTATGCCTGGGACAACTCCGGCGAGCCCGTCTCTGCCCAGTTGGTGCCCTCCTCCAGCACGTCCGCCTCCCGTCCGGACGGCAGCCGCACCACCGGCTGCCCGTTCGGCCACCGCACCCAACGGGCTCCCGGCACCGAGCGCACCATCACGGTCCCGAGGTAGAGCCCGGCGTCCGTGCCGAGCCAGGGGGTGACCTCGGGGTCCTCGCGCCAGTGCGGCAGTAGTTGGTCCAGCGCGGCCAAGGACTCCACCGTGTCGTCGAGTTCGACACCCGCCCCGCGTGCCTGCTCACGCAGGAGTTCGCATTCGGAGAGGAGCTGCGTCGCGTCTTCCGGGTCGTCCGTCAGCCGGCGGCTCGATGCGACCGCCCCTTCGGCATCCGGGTGGGGCTTGCGCCAGTTGTCCAGAAAGGGGAAGTGCATGCGCATCAGCGTGGCATCCTCGCGCCCGTGGGCACTATAGGCGCGCTGGGTGCGAAGTCCGGCCGGTTTGGGCCGCCGGACACCTTGACGCCGCGTCAGGGCCTCTCTAACTTCACCCCGCCTCGGTGGAATCCGGGGTGCACGCACCGCAGCAGAAGTCCCACGAGAGGGCATCACGTGCGCAGACGTACCTGGACCCGATCCCTCACCGTCCTGGTGACCGCCGTGGCCGCGACGGCACCCACCCTGGTGGCGACGGCCACCGCGCAGCAGAGCACCCGGCAGACGGCGCCCGCCGACCCCGGCGCCGAACGGCCGCTCCCCCTGGAACGCCTCTACGACAACCGTGCGGTCAGCGACGACACCGCACCGGACGCCGCCGACTTCGACGGCGCCGGACGCTCCCTCTCCGCACAGGACCTCAAGGCCGCGGGCTGGGGCCCCGGCGCCCGGCTGAACCTGGACGCGGCCGGGCTCCGCTGGCCGGACCGGGCCCCCGGCCGCCCCGACAACGTACGCGCCGACGGACAGCGGGTCCGGGTCGGCGGCCGGGGCGAAGCGCTCACGTTCCTGGTGGCCGCCACCTCGCCGAACGGCCCGGCGGACGCCGCGGGCGGCCAGGGCACCGTCCGGTACCGGGACGGCTCCCGCAGCAGCTACACGCTCACCGCGGGCGACTGGCGCGGCGGCACGCTGGCCACCAAGGCCGTCGCACTGCCCCATCTCAACACCCGGCAGGGCGGGCAGGTCGCGGAGAAGGCCCGGCTCTACGCGGTCACCGTCCCCCTGGAGCGCGGCCGCACAGTGGGTTCGGTCACCCTGCCCCGGGACCCCGGCGCCGACGCCGACCTGCACGTCTTCGACCTCGCCGTGCGGCCGGAGGCCACCGGATGGACGGGAAGCTGGTCCGCCGGCACCGGCGGCTACACCGGCACCGGTGAGTGGCGGGACCGGACACTGCGGCTGGTCGTGCACACCTCGGCAGGTGGCCCCCGGGCACGGATCCGCCTGGAGAACACCTTCGCCGCGCAGCCCGTCCGGATCGGGCACGCCTCGATCGCGGTGCAGAAGAACGGCGCCGCCGCGCACCGGCGTCCGACGCCGCTCACCTTCGACGGCGGTCGTCCCGGCACCCGGATCCCGGCCGGGACCCGCGCCGTCAGCGACCCCGTGGGCTTCGACGTACCCTCCGACACCAATCTGCTGGTGAGCATCCATCTGCCCGGCCCGGTGTCCGCGGCGCCGGTGCACAGCAAGGCGCAGCAGCGGTCGTACCTGAGCGAGGACGGCAGCGGCGACCGCACCGGCGAGACCGGGGGGTCGGCCTTCACCGGCTCGCTGTCCATGTGGCCGTTCCTGACCGGGGTCGACGTGCGGGGCGGCCCCGGCTCCGTCGTCACCCTCGGGGACTCCATCACGGACGGCGTCCGCTCCACGGAGGGGGCCAACCGGCGCTGGCCGGACGTGCTGGCCGGGCGGCTGCTGGCGCAGAGCAGGGTGCCGCGGCTCGGGGTGCTCAACGAGGGCATCTCCGCCAACCGCATCGTCACCGACCGCTATCCCGGCGACGGCGTCAGCAGCGACACCGCGGGGGTGAGCGCGCAGCACCGGCTGGAGCGGGACGTACTGGCCCAGACCAACGTGCGGACGGTGGTGCTCTTCGAAGGCATCAACGATGTGCGCTGGGGCGCCTCGGCCGAGCAGGTGATCGCGGGGATGAGGGCGATCGCCGCGCGGGCGGCCGAGCGCGGGAAGCGGGTCGTGGTGGCGACGATCACGCCGTGCGAGGGCTACCACGACTGCACGGCCGAGGTGGAGGCCAAGCGGGCGAAGGTCAACGCCTTCATCCGGGACAACGGCGGCCGGTTCGACGCCGTGCTGGACTTCGACAAGGTGGTGCGGGACCCCTCCCGCCCGGAGCGGATGGCGCCCAAGTACGACTCGGGCGACCATCTGCACCCCGGTGACGCGGGGCTGCGCGCCCTCGGCGAATCGGTCGACCTGCGGCTGCTCGCCGGCTGAACCGCACCGCCGGGCCCCGGCCGGGAAGCGCGGGGCGTCACACCTCCAGGTCGACCACCACCGGAGCGTGGTCGGAGGCGCCCTTGCCCTTCCTGGCCTCCCGGTCGACGTAGGCGTCCGAGACCGCCGTGGTGAACGCCTCGTTCCCGTAGACGAGGTCGATCCGCATGCCGCGGTTCTTCGGGAAGCAGAGCTGCCGGTAGTCCCAGTAGGTGAACGGCACGTCGTACTTCAGCGGACGCGGGTGGACGTCCGAGACGCCCGCCGCCTCCAGGGCGGCGAGCGCCTCCCGCTCCCGGGCGGTCACATGGGTGGCGCCCTCGAACTCGGCGATGTCCCAGACGTCCTCGTCGGTGGGCGCGATGTTGAAGTCGCCCAGCACCGCGAACGGCGTCGCGGCCGAGGCGAACTTCTCCGCCGCGTCCCGCAGGGCCGCCAGCCACTCCAGCTTGTACTCGTAGTGCGGGTGCCCCACCTCGCGCCCGTTGGGTACGTACAGGGACCACACGCGCACCCCGCCGCAGGTGGCCGCGGCGGCGCGGGCCTCGACGGCGCCTTCCCACGCGGGCGCACCGGGCAGGCCCAGCGCCGGGTCCTCGATACCCACGCGGGAGAGGACGGCGACGCCGTTCCAGCGGCCCTGCGCGCTGACGACCGACTCGTAGCCGAGCGCGCGCAGCTCCTGCTGCGGGAAGGCGTCGTCGGACACCTTGAGCTCCTGCAGGCAGAGCACGTCGGGCTGGGCGGACTCCAGCCACTGCGTCAGGCGGGGCAGTCTGGCCGTTATCGAGTTGACGTTCCAGGTGGCAATTCGCATGCGGACTCCGTCGGGGTCACGGGGGTCGTCCCCCGGCAGAATGCAGGCTACCGCGCCAGTCGGACACTCTCGCCGGGCCGAAGCTGGGTGTGCGCCGCGCCACCCGTTCCGGGGCCGCCCTCGCCGAGCATCCGGCCGAAGAAGGCCAGCCCGAGGTCGCCGAGCAGGCCGTCGTGCACGTCGTAGACCTGTGCGGGGCTGACGGTGCGCACGTAGTCCAGCACCTCGGCGTACTTGTTCCAGGGCGCGTACACCGGCAGCAGCAGCGTTTTGACGGGCCGCTCGGGGACGGTGAGCGCGTCGCCGGGGTGGAAGACGAGGCCGTCGACGACGAAGCCGATGTTGGTGATCCGCGGGATGTCGGGGTGGATGACCGCGTGCAGCTCCCCGTGCACCTCGACCTCGAATCCGGCCGCCTCGAACGTGTCACCGTGGCCCACGGTGTGGACGCGGCCCGGAAAGGCGCCGGAGAGCTGGTCTGCGACGCTGCGCAGTGTCCAGATCTCCGCCTCCGGGTTGGCCTCCATGGCGGCGCGCAGCCGCAGCTCGTCGAAGTGGTCGGGGTGCTCGTGCGTGACGAGCAGCGCGTCCGCGCCCAGCCCGGCCTCCTGCTCGCTGAAGCCGCCCGGGTCGATGACGAGGGTGCGGCCGTCCTTCTCCAGCCGGACGCTGGCGTGGCCCTGCTTGGTGAGCTTCAGCGGGGTGTCGTTGGCATCAGTTCCCATGGGGCGCATTCTCCTCCGGCGGCTGCCGGTGGTCCTCCGGGGTGGTCTCCTCCCGGATCACCCGCTGGGCGACGGCGAAGGCCGAGTTGGCCGCGGGCACCCCGCAGTAGACCGCGATCTGCAGCAGCACCTCCTTGATCTCGGCGGGGGTCAGCCCGTTGCGCAGCGCGGCCCGGATGTGGAAGGCCAACTCCTCCAGATGGCCGCGGGCCACCAGCGCGGTCAGGGTGATCACCGAGCGGGTGCGCCGGTCGACCCCCGTACGGGTCCACACCTCGCCCCAGGCGTACCGCGTGACGAAGTTCTGGAAGTCCTCGGTGAAGTCGTCGGCCCGCTCCAGGGAGCGGTCCACATGGGCGTCGCCGAGCACCTCGCGGCGCACCTTCATCCCCGCGTCGTAGGCGTCGGTGCGCAGCGCGGCCGCGGCTCCTGACTCCAGTTCGGCGACCGCGGACGCCTGCGGCGGTACGGGGCTGATGACGGGTGCCGGAGCGGGCGGACCGGCTGCCGAGTCCTGCCAGGTGGTGGTGAAGTGCCGGATGAGCAGGTCGGTGACGGCTCCGGGCTGCTCGACGGGCGTCAGATGCGAGGCCCCGGGCACGATCGCGAGCCGCGCGTCGGGAATGCCCGCGACCAGCGCCCGGGCTTCGGCGGGCGGGGTGACCTGGTCCTCGGCTCCGGCGACGACCAGCGTGCCCACCCCTATCCGGTCCAGCGAAGTCTTGACGTCGAAGGAGGCCAGCGCCTCGCAGGCGGCGATGTAGCAGCCGGGATCGGTGGTGCGGACCATCTGCACCGCCCACTCGACGATGGCGGGCTGCGCGGCGGCGAAGCCGGGGGTGAACCAGCGGTCGGGGGTGGTGCGGGCGATCGGATCGAGCCCGTTGGTCCGGATGACGACTCCCCGCTGCCGCCAGCTGTCCGCGGTGGCGAACCGGGGCGAGGAGGAGATCAGCGCGAGCGAGGTCACGCGCTGCGGGGCACGCAGCGCGAGCTGGATACCGATCGCGCCGCCGAGGGAGCAGCCCGCGTAGCCGAAGCGCTCGATGCCCAGCTGGTCGAGGGTGGCCAGCAGCCGCTCGGCGTAGGCGTCGGCGGAGTCCGCGGAGTAGGCCGGGGAGCCGCCGTGTCCGGGCAGGTCGAATCTGAGCACCCGCCAGTTCCGGGTCAGCTCGGGGATCTGCCGGTCCCACATGTGCCAGGTGGTGCCGAGGGCGGGGCCGAGGACGAGCAGCGGGGCACGTTCCGGCCCGTCGAGGCGGTGCTGCAGGGTCTTGGCGGTTGTGTCGCTCACCTGCTCACGCTCCCATATCGCACAGAATCCCACGGCACGGGGGTCTCGGCCTCCACGAGACCGCCGCAGGCTTCCGCTGCCGGGCGCAGGTCCTCCACGTCCCCGGCGGGCGGCCTTCCGGCCCCCGCCCCGGCGAGGCTGCACGCGCCGCCTCCGGGGAAGCGCAGGCCAGGGGGGCTACTCTTCGCGCAGTTTCGCGAGCCGGCGTGCCGGTTCTGTCAAGGAGCGGGCATGGGCGGCCATCCCCGACCAGGGATCGCCGTGGTGTGCCAGCCGGTCGGGGAGGGAGGTGAGGGTGTGGTCCCGCGGGTCGGTGGTGTCCAGCTCCGACCACTCGAGCGGGGTGGCGACGGGGGCGGAGGGGCGGGCGCGGACGGCGTAGGGAGCTGCGGAGGTCTGACCGTAGGCGTTGCGGAGGTAGTCGATGAGGACCCGGTCGCCGCGCTGGTCCTTGCGCTGGGCCGTGGTGAGGGTGCCCGGGTGCCGGGCGGTAGCTGCTTCGGCGACGCGATGGGCGAAGTCCCGTGCGGTGTCGAAGTCGGCGCCGCCGTCGAGCGGGACGTAGACGTGATAGCCGCGGGAGCCGCTTGTCATGGCGTATGCGGGCAGCCCTACGTCGGCGAGCAGGTCGTGGACGGCGTGGGCGGCCGTGCGTACGGGAGCGAGGTCGGTGGTGGAGGGGTCGAGGTCGAAGACGAGCCGGTCGGGGTGGTCGAGGCGTGCGGCGGTGGAGAGCCACAGGTGCGGAGTGACGCAGCCCTGGTCGGCGAGGTAGGCGAGGTCGGCGGCGCGGTGGAGGATGACGTGGTTGGCGGTGCCGTCGCTGCGCAGCGGTACCTCGAGGCGGTCCAGCCAGTCGGGGAAGTGGTCGCCGGCGCGCTTCTGGAAGAAGGCCTGGGCCTTGATGCCGTCCGGGTAGCGCTTCATCGCGACTGGCCGGCCGGCGGCGTGGCGGAGCAGGGTGGGGGCGACATCGGCGTAGTAGCGGACCAGTTGGCCCTTGGTGATGCCGTCGTCGGGGAAGAAGAGCTTGTCCTCGTTGCTGACGTCGACGACGTACGAACCGAAGGTGAGTCTCATGACGGCTGCTCCCTGACGACCTCTCGCGGGTCCTTGTCCTGCCGTTCGCCGAGGAACCGGGGGTGGCGCAGCTTGCTGTCCACGGTCCACTCGGTGAAGCCGAACTCGGCGACCAGTTCGGGGGCGACCCAGTGGGCGCCGGATTCACGGATCTGCCCGGCGTCGGCGAACGGGGACCGTGACCGCTCGAGCTCCTCGAGCCTGTCGCCGAGCCGGTCCAGGGTGGCCTGGTCGTATCCGGTCCCGACCTTGCCGGCGTAGACCAGGTCGCCGTCCCGGTAGTAGCCGACCAGGAGGGCGCCGAAGCGGCTGCGGCTGCCGCGGGGTTCGGTGTATCCGCCGATGACCAGCTCCTGCTGGTTGACGCACTTGAACTTGAGCCAGTCCCGGGAGCGGTCCTGCCGGTAGGGCGCGTCCGCCCGCTTGGCGATCAGGCCCTCCCAGCCCTTGCGGCACGCCTGGTCGAAGTACGCTTCACCGTGCTCGTTGCGGTGCGGCAGGTAGCGCAGCGGGTCCTGGAAGCGCAGTGCCCGGCGCAGCAGCCGCTTGCGGTCCCGCAGCGGGAGCCGGGTGGTGTCCTGCCCTTCGAGGTGAAGCAGGTCCAGGACGTAGTAGTAGACGGCGATGCCGGTGGCGCGGGCCTGCTCGGGGTCGGTGAGCTGCATCCGGCCCTGCAGTCGCGAGAAGCTGGTCAGCCTGCCCTCGAAGGCCACGATCTCGCCGTCCACCACGAAGTCCTCGCACTCCAGGGCGGCCAGTGCCTCGGCCAGCTCCGGGTAGGGGCGGTTGAGGTCCTGGTCCTTGCGGGAGGCGAGGCGGACCCGGTCGCCGTGGCGGTAGGCCAGCGCCCGTTCGCCGTCCAGTTTCCGCTCGTAGATCCAGCCCGGGTCGGAGAAGTGCTGGTCGGTCAGGGTGGCCGACATGGGTGAGAGACGGCGGGGTGGCTGCTGCGGGCGGAGCCGGCGGGCGGCCTGCGGGGCGAGGATGTCGAACGGGGTGCTCACGGCCGGCCCTCCCGTTCGATCCGGGCCTCGGTCCTGCCGGTCGGCACGGACTCGAGCTGGGTGCTGACCGGGTTGTGGCGGCGGTGTGGCGGGGGATTCCCCCCGTCGGCGCCGCTCGCCGCGCGGAGCGGGCGCCGCGCCCTGAGCGAGCTCCGCCGGCCGGGCGCCGAACAGCCAGAACGCCTGCTCCGGTCGGCGTGCTCCCGCGCGTAGGCGCGCAGCGCGGTCGGCTCCTGGCCGGTCAGCCACCACCGGGTGCGGTGCGCCGGTTCACCGAGGGTGAGGTGGTCGGGGCGGGGCTCCATGGGCTCCGTGTCGCCGGGGTGGCGCTGTTGCAGCTGCGGATACCCCGGCGCGGGGTGCTGGGCGGAGGGGTGTTCGCTGCTCACGGTCACTCCCTGGCGGGTATGAGGTGGGGCGAGGGTTCAAGGGGTGTGCGCCCGATGGGCTTCGGATGCGCGTCCGGTCGGCAAGAGCACCGGTCGGCGCGGGGGTGGGGCCGGCTCTTCCGGGCCGGCTCTTCCGTATGCGGGGCTCAGGCCGGCTGCGCCGGGCACCTGGGTGGCTCCCCCACACCTGTCGCTCGCCAGGGCTGAAGAAAGGCTGCGGCCCGGGCGGGGCTGACCTGCGGACGGCCGGTTGTGGCGCACACTGGGGGCATGACTCCCTCCCCACCGATCGTGGTGTACCCACCCGAGGGCGGGGGCGGGCGCCGGGTGCTGCTGGACGGGCAGGAACTCGGCCGCGCTTTCAGTCTCTATGACCTGGTGGAACTCCTGAACGGCGCGGGGCTCGACGCCGCGGCCACCGAGTTCGAGGACCCCAGGGTCTTCGAGTGGCGCGGCGGGGGGCCCTACAGCTGGGAAGGCGACGACTCGGGCGGCTGACCGGCTGGGGTCCACCTGCGCGGGCGTGGGTTCAGCGGCGGACGGCCCGGGCGAGTTGGTCCTTGTTCATGCTGGAGCGGCCCTCGACGCCCTGTCGGCGTGCCTCGTCGTACAGCTGGTCCCGGGTGGGGCTGATGGGCCCCTTGCCCTTCCCCGACCGCTCGCCGCCGCGTCGCGAGGCGGGCTTGTCCTGGACTGAGGTACGGCTTGCCCGGCGGGCTTCACCCGTCTGGGCGCGTTCCTTGTTCACTGTGCGTGCGGCGATCTCTTCTGCCCGGCTCTCGGAGGCGCCGCGCTTCTTCTGGCTTTCCTTGATGTCTTCGTACTGCCGCTCTCGCTTGCGGCTCGATCCCGCGGGCATGGTTCCTCCTCGCTGCCGTCTCGTTGCGTTGCCGGGTGGGCAGCACCCGGCCCGTTAAACGTCTCCCCGCCCGTTGCCCACGTCCGTGGTCGACGGCCTCGCCGGTCCTCGCCGCTGAACTGGATCAGCCGCCGGCTGCCGCCGCGTGGCAGTTCCTCCAGCGAGGCGAGATGGGAGCGCTCCTCGCGCATCAGCTGGGCCATCCGCCCGTCCAGGGCCTCCAACTGCTGGGGGGAGCTGCGCTCCAGGATCTGCGGTACCTCGTCGGCCGCCGCGCAGATGTCCTCGTGCCCGAGCACGACCAGCGCCTCGAACGGCGGCACCGGCACCAGATCCAGCTCGGCACGCAGCACCGTCACCAGGGTGCCTTCGCTGCCCACCAGCGCCCGCGCCAGCTCGAAGCCGTTCTCCGGCACCCGTCCGGCACGGGAGCCGCTGTTGCGCGCCGGACGGAGGGAGACACGCGCAGCGACGCATCCGAGGCTGGACGGCTCCGGCACCGGCACGCCGTTGGCCGGTTCCCGCACGCCAGGCGCGTCCGTGGCGCAGAAAACGGGCGCGGACTCAGAACTCGGCGGTGGAGACGACGTAGACGCGGGGCCTGCTCTGGTATGTCGTGTCCACGGTGACCACCAGGTCGGGCTCGCTCCCGGGCTGGTCGAGTCGCAGGCTCCGATAGTGGCTGCTGGGCTCGTCGAACCGCCAGCCGACCACTCTGGCCTTGCGTCCGCTGATGGCGACCTCGCCCTCGGTCAGCTCGGTGCGGCTGCTCCCGATGTCCTGCAGGAACTCGGTGAGCCGCTTGGGGCTGGTGCGGAACTGCACCCACATGGTGCTCTTCTGCCAGGCGTTCGCCTCGTAGAAGGCCACCCGGGTCGAGGAGACCGGTACCGGGACGCTGTAGATCCGCTGGCTGACCCTGGGAGGCCGCGCGTAGGTGAGGCTGGTCGCGGCGGCGGCGCGCTCCTTGTCCCTGCCGCTGGCGCGGCTCTTGAACGCCGACTGCACCAGGTAGCCGGCCGGCAGCGCGATGAGCAACACCACGATCGCCAGTACGGCGAGGCGGTGGCGGGGCCGGTGCGGGGGGCGCTCGCGGGATGCGGAGGGGCGGGGGCTGTCGTCGGTGTGCAGCATGGCGCTGGGCGTCTCGGAGAGTGTGGTGGATGTTCGGCGGGGCGGCGGTCCCGGCCCCGTCACTGACCGACGGCCCGGCGCAGGTTGTCCGCCGCCCGCTCGTAGCGCTCGTAGCGCTCCAGCCGGCGCCGGTTGGCACGCCGGAAGCGGCGGGCCACCAGCCGAGCCAGGTCCGCAGCACCGACCATACCCGCCTCGGGGCCCAGCTGCGCCTTCACGATCCGGGCCTCCGGCCGGTAACCGCGGCCGGTGAGCTGGCGCCGGAACGCCTCCCGGGCGGGTTCGATCAGCAGTTCGTCGGCCGCGCTCACCCCGCCGCCCACCACGAAGCAGGACGGGTCCAGGGCAGCCGCCAGATTCGCCAGCCCCACCCCCAGCCAGGAGCCGACCTCGTGGAAGAGTTCCGTGCACATGGCGTCGCCGGAGCGGGCGAGCTCGGTGATCAGCGGTCCGGTGATGTCGCCGACCTGGCCGCCCACCCGGTCGATGATGCCGTAGGCGACCGGCGACTCGGCGGCCGCGAGCTCGCGGGCCTCCCGGACCAGCGCGTTCCCGGAGCTGTACTGCTCCCAGCACCCTCTGTTGCCGCACGGACACCGATGGCCGCCGGGCACCACCTGCATATGGCCGAACTCGCCGGCCACCCCGTACTTGCCCCGCTTGACCCGGCCGTCCTCCAGGATGGCGCCGCCGATCCCGGTGCCCAGCGTGATCATCACCAGGTGGTCCTCGCCGCGCCCGGCGCCGAACCGCCACTCGCCCCACGCCGCGGTGTTCGCGTCGTTGTCCACCATCACCGGCACCGCCAGCCGCGCCGTCAGCGCGTCCTTCAGGGGCTCGTCGCGCCAGGCGAGGTGCGGCGCGAACAGCACCCGGGAGCGGTCCGCGTCGATCCACCCCGCCGCGCCGATGCCTACCGCGTGCACGTCGTGCCGGTCCGAGAGGTCGAGCACCAGCTCCGCGATGGTGTCCTCGACCACCTTCGGGCTCTTCGACTTCTCCGGCGTCTCGGCCCGCACCTTCTCCAGGATCACCCCGTCGGCGTCCACGACACCGGCCATGACCTTGGTGCCGCCGATGTCGATACCGACGGTGGGAACGCGGGGTGCCGACAGATGGGAGCGGCGCTCACGCGTGCTGACGGTCCTCAGCACGCTCGGGCTGGGGCCCGTCCGCCGTCGGTGGACCCGGTCTGCTCGCTGAAAGCTGTCCGCGTTCAAGAGGTGGTCGTCTCTCTGGGAGGGGTCTCACGGGTGCGCCCGCTGCTGCCAGGGGTCAACGGTACGTCGTCCGGCGCACGGGCGCTCGGAGTCCCGGGCACCGCCGGGCCCGCACCGGCACGCGGCCGGCGGGCCCGGGGCACCGGGGCTCAGTCGCGCTGCAGTTCGTGGCTGAGCTGGTCCAGTTCGGATCCGCCCGCCATCTGCCGCACCAGTTCCTCCAGCTCCAGCCCGTCCTTCACGTAGGACCCGGCCATGGCGCCGCGCTTGAGCAGCACGAAGCGGTCCCCGACGAGAAAGGCGTGGTGCGGGTTGTGGGTGATCAGCACGACGCCGAGGCCGGCGTCCCGGGCTGCGGCGACGTACTTGAGCACGACCCCGCTCTGCTTCACCCCGAGCGCGGCGGTGGGCTCGTCCAGCACCAGCACCCTGGCCCCGAAGTGCACGGCGCGGGCGATGGCGACGGACTGCCGCTCGCCGCCGGACAGCGTCCCGATCGGCTGGTCGACGTCGCGCAGGTCGATGCCCATCCGCAGCAGTTCGCTGTGCGTGGTGCGCCGCATGCGCTGCACATCGAGCCGGCGCAGCGGCCCGCGGCCGATCGTCGGCTCGGAGCCGAGGAAGAAGTTCCGCCACACCGGCATCAGCGGGACCACGGCCAGGTCCTGGTAGACGGTGGCGATACCGCGGTCCAGCGCCTGGCGTGGGGAGGAGAGCCGGGTCTCGGCACCCTGGATGCGGAAGGTGCCGTCGTCGTGCTGGTGCAGCCCTGAGATGATCTTGATCAGGGTGGATTTGCCCGCCCCGTTGTCACCGAGCACACAGGTGATCTCCCCGGGCCGCACCGTCAGGGAGATGCCCTCCAGGGCCCGGATGTTGCCGTAGAACTTGCTGACGTCGGACAGCTCGACGAGCGCCCCGTCGTCAGCCGGCTGTACCTCGCTCATCGGGTCGCCTCCGCCCGCTTCCGGATCCACGCGTTCAGCAGCGTGGCGAGCAGCAGCATCGCGCCGAGGAAGAACTTGAACCAGTCCGGGTCCCACTGCGCGTAGATGATGCCCTTGTTGGCCATGCCGAAGATCAGGGCGCCCACGGCGGCGCCGACCGCGGAGCCGTAGCCCCCGGTCAGCAGGCAGCCGCCGATGACGGCCGCGGCGATGTAGATCAGCTCGTTGCCGACGCCCTCGCCCGACTGGACGGCGTCGTAGTTGAACAGCAGGTGCTGCCCGGAGATCCAGGCGGCGAACGCGACGCCCAGATACAGACCGATCTTGGTGCGGGCCACCGGGACACCGACGGCGCGGGCCGCGTCCACCCCGCCGCCCACCGCGAAGATCCAGTTGCCGACCCTGGTGCGCAGCAGGATCCAGGTGGCCGCCGCGACCAGCAGCAGCCACCACACGATGGTGATCTGCAGATCGACGCCGCCGAGGGTGAGCGTGGAGGCGAAGACGGCCTTGGCCGAGTCGAAGCCCTCCATGTCGCTGATGCTCTTGGTGGTGACCTTGTCGCTGATCAGCTTGGTGAGGCCGAGATTGAGCCCCGTCAGCATCAGGAAGGTGCCCAGCGTGATGATGAAACTGGGGAGTCCGGTGCGGGTGAGCATGACCCCGTTGAAGAGCCCGATGGCCAGCGTGACCAGCAGCGACACCCCGACACCGACCCAGGTGTTGGCCGTCATCTGGTAGCTGAACATCGAGGAGGCCAGCGCTGAGGAGGTCACCATCACGCCGGTCGACAGGTCGAACTCCCCACCGATCATCAGCAGCGCCACCGGCACCGCCATGATCCCCAGGGTGGAGGAGAAGTAGAGGACCGTGGAGAGACTGGAGGGGCGCAGGAAGCTGTCCGCGACCAGCGCGAAGAACACGAACAACGCGAGGGCGCCGACCACGGCGCCCAGCTCCGGACGCCGCAGCAGCCGCACCGCCAGCGGACGGTGCACCAGCCGCTCGTCGGCCGCCGCGGGGGCCGGCGGGCGGGAGTCCGCCGGCTGCGGGGAGCCGTCCTGGGCGTCCTGGCCGCCGGGCCGGGCCGGGGCCGTCATCGGGTGCCCCGCTTCGTCAGCTCGGCCAGCTTGCCCGCGTCCTTCTTGGTGAGGATCTGCGGGCCGGTGAGCACGGGCTTGCCGCCGCCGAGCATGTCGGCGTTGTAGCGGTAGAGCCAGAGCAGGTCGACGGCCTCGTAGCCCTGCATGTAGGGCTGCTGGTCGACGGCGAAGCCGATCGTGCCGTCCTGCAGCCCGGCGGCGACCTTGTCGTTGAGGTCGAAGGTGTCGATCTCGGCCTCGCTGCCCGCGTTCTCCTTCGCCTTCGCCGCGGTGGCCGCGAAGGGCGCGCCGAGCGTGACGACCGCGTCGATCTTCTTGTCGGACTGGAGCTTGGCCTCGACCGACGACTGCACGCCGGGCATGTTGGTGCCGTCCACGTACAGGTTCTTGATCTTGCCGTCGAACGTCTTCTTGATGCCGTCGCAGCGCTGCTCGTGGCCGACGTTGCCCTGCTCGTGGATGAGGCAGACGGCCTTCTTCCGGCCCCGTTCGTTCAGCTCGCGGCCGACGGCCTCACCCGCGAGCACCTCGTCCTGGCCGATATGGGTCAGCGCACCGAAGTCCTGCGAGACCTCCTGGCCGGAATTGATCGTGATGACCGGAATTCCGGCCTTCACGGCCTTCTTCACCACGCGCTTCATCGCGTCCGGCTTGGCGAGCGTGACGATCAGGCCGTCGACCTTCTTGTCGATCGCCGTCTGGACGAGCTGCGCCTGGCGGCCGGCTTCCTTGTCATGCGAGTACAGGAACTCGATGTTGTCCTTGGCGGCGGCCTGCTCGGCGCCGCTCTGCACGATGTCCCAGTAGGTGTCCCCGTCGCCTGAGTGCGTCACCATGGCGACCTTCCAGCGCGGGGTGGACACATTGGCCTTGCCCGAGGCCGCCTGCTCGCGTGCCTCCTCCGCCCGCTTGCCGCCGGTGCTGCTGCACCCGGCGAGCGCGGTCAGCGCGACGGCCGTCGCCGCCACCGCGGCCCCTGTCGTACGTATGGACCTGCGGAACCTTCGCCGGGACCTCTGCACGCTGGCCACCTGTCCTGCTCTCTGGGTAGGTATACGGTCGGGAACCGCCCTGGATCTTCGCACACATATCCGCCACGGTGGCCGGAAACCCCCCACCGGGCCCGCGGCCACCCCTTCCGACCGGGATGTGTAGCGGCGCGCAGGACGGCCGTCAACGTCGTCGGCACGGGGTTCTCGCACAGCGGCACCTCTCACGGACTCAGGGACGCACCAGGAGCTGGAAGTCGAAGGAGTAGCGGGACGCGCGGTAGAGGTGCGAGCCGTACTCGACGGCGCGCCCGGTGTCGTCGTAGGTGGTGCGCTCCATCGTCAGCAGCGGAGCACCCTCGACCTCCCCCAGCAGCTCCGCCTCGGCGGCGTCCGCGATCCGCGCCCCCACCGACTGCCGGGCCGAGTGCAGCGTCACTCCGGCTCCGCGCATCAGCCGGTAGAGGCCCGTGGTCTCCAGCTCGCCCTCCCGCGGAGTGAGCAGATCCACCGGCAGATGGTTGCGCATGTGCGCCATCGGCTCCCCGTGCGCCAGCCGCAGCCGCTCCACCAGCCGCACCTCGGCACCCTCGGGCACCCCCAAGGCCGCCGCGACCTCCCCCGACGCCTCCTCGACGCCGTGCCGCAGCACCCGGGTGGCCGGACGCTGGCCCGCCGCCTCCAGATCGTCGTAGAGGCTGCTCAGTTCCATGGGACGCTTGACCTGGCTGTGCACGACCTGGGTGCCGATGCCCCGGCGCCGCACCAGCAGTCCCTTGTCGACCAGCGACTGGATGGCCTGCCGGACGGTGGGGCGGGACAGCCCCAGGCGGCCGGCCAGCTCGATCTCGTTGCCCAGCAGGCTTCCGGGCGCCAGCTTGCCGCGCTCGATGGCGCTCTCCAGTTGCTGGGCGAGCTGGAAGTAGAGCGGGACGGGGCTGGCGCGGTCCACACTGAGCTGCAGGTCCACCGGATCATTCTTGGCCACGAACGGGAGCGTAGTGCCCTTCGGCGGTCGCGTGAACCGTACATTCGATTGTCAGGACGAAAAGACAAAACATTGACAGTGCGGAGCGCACGGGCGAGCGTGGGCCCATGCGCATCGGACTCATCGGCACCGGCCGGATCGGCACCCTGCACGCGCGCACTCTCGACGCGCATCCCGAGGTGAGCGGACTGGTGGTCGCGGACGCGGACGCCGCACGCGCCCGTGAGGTGGCCGCCGGACTCGGCGCCACCGCCGTACCCGAGGTGGCGGACCTCTTCGCCGCGGAGCTCGACGCGGTCGTGATCGCCTCGGCCACCGCCTCGCACGCCGAACTGATCCGCACCGCGGCCCGGCGCGGACTGCCGGCCTTCTGCGAGAAGCCCATCGCCCTGGACCCGGCCGGCACCCGGGCGGCGCTCGCGGAGGTGGCGGCGGCCGGAACCCTGCTGCAGATCGGCTTCATGCGGCGCTTCGACGCCGGATACACGGCCGCCCGGGAGGCGGTGCGCGCGGGCCGCCTGGGCCGGCTGCACACGGTACGGGCGATGACCTCGGACCCGGCGCCGCCGCCCGCCGCCTACCTGCCGCACTCCGGAGGGCTCTACCGCGACTGCCTCGTCCACGACTTCGACGCCGTGCGGTGGGTGACCGGGCGGGAGATCGTCTCCGTCTACGCCACCGGCTCCGCCGCGGGCCCCGCCATGTTCGCCGAGGCGGGCGACGTGGACACCGCGGCCGCGCTCCTCACCCTGGACGACGGCACCCTGTGCACCGCCACCGCGACCCGGATGAACGGCGCGGGCTACGACGTGCGGATGGAGCTCGCGGGAGAACGGGACCAGTTCGCGGTCGGGCTGGACACACGCACCCCGCTCACCTCACTGGAACCGGCCGCTCCCCCACCGCCGGAGCGGCCGTGGCCCGGCTTCCTGGAGCGGTTCGGGCCGGCGTACGAGGCCGAGATCGCCGCCTTCGTCCGCGCCCTGCGCGGCGAGATCCCCAACCCCTGCGACGGGCGCGAGGCCCTCGCTGCGCTGCTGGCCGCGGAGGCCTGCGAACTGTCCCGCGCCACCGGCGCCCCGGTGGAGCCGGCCGCACTCGACGGCGCCGAGCCCTCCCGGACCGGCTGAGCCGGGGCCCGCCCACCGGGTGGGCCCCGGTGCCGGCACCCCGGCGACGGGCCCTCCGGGCATGCCGAGGTACCGGCGCGCCCGGAGGGCGGTCACAGCTTCTTGACCATGAACAGGCAGGCGTCGGCCACCCGGTGGACCACCCCGGCCCCGTCCTGGTAGCTCCAGCAGTCCAGGTACGGCACGGAATCG
Organism: Streptomyces sp. WMMB303; assembly: GCF_029351045.1. Classification (NCBI taxonomy): domain Bacteria; kingdom Bacillati; phylum Actinomycetota; class Actinomycetes; order Kitasatosporales; family Streptomycetaceae; genus Streptomyces; species Streptomyces sp. WMMB303. The sequence goes on from NZ_JARKIN010000001.1 coordinate 4,612,428, forward strand.
CGATAGCCGAGGTGGCCGTAGAGGGCGCTCGCCCGCGGATTGTTCTTCTCGACGCCGAGCCCGACCGCGCGACAGCCCCGCTCCCCGGCGAGGCGCTCCACCTCACGGAGGAGCGCCGTGCTGATGTTCTGGGAGCGGAGGGCCCCGTGCCACACTCCGAGCCCGTGCACCTCGGGGCAGCCGGGATGCGCTGCCCGCACCTCGGGCGCCTCGCACCCCGCCCAGCTGATCTCGCAGCTGCCGACCGGCCGCCGGTCCTGCCAGGCCAGCAGGAACGTGGCGCTGCCCTGCCGTTGCCGCGCGTAGCGGGCCTCGTGTGGGGTGGCCGCCCCGCGCAGCGGCTTGTGCGCCTCGAGCAGTTCGAGGTCTTCTTCCCGGCACTGACTGATCCGCATGCCGGTACCCTACGAGCCTGGTACGGACCTGTGTCCATGCTTCACAACACGTCCCCCTGCCGGGAGCACAGCCCGCACCCGATCGCGCTCCCGGGCCGGGAACGCACTGGTCAGCCGAACCGTACCGGCACGCTCTTCACCCCGCGCAGCACGGTGCCCTGCCGCCACTCCAGTGCGGCGGGACTGGCGTCCAACTCCAGCCGGTCGGTGCGCTCCAGCAGCATCTCGAAGGCGATCCGAGCCTCCAGGCGGGCCAGCGGGGCACCCAGGCAGAAGTGGATGCCGTGCCCGAAAGCGAGGTGGCCGCCGCTCTCCCGGCGGATGTCGAAGCGGTCGCCCTCGGGGAAGCGCGCCGGATCCCGGTCGGCGTCGGCAAGGACCGGCAGCACGAGCCGCCCGCCGCCGGGGATCAGGGTGCCGTCGATCTCCAGGGGTTCACGGGTGAAGCGGTAGGTGGACATCTCGACCGGACCGTCGTAGCGGAGCATCTCCTCGACGGCTCCGTCGAGCAGCGCCGGATCGGCGCGCAGTGCGGCGAGCTGGTCGGGGTGGCACAGCAGCGCGAGCGCGCCGTTGGCGATGAGCCCCACCGTCGTCTCGTACCCGGCCACCAGCAGCAGCCAGGCCATGCCGTGCAGTTCGCCGGTGGAGAGCCGGTCGCCGTCCTCGTCGCTGGTCCGGATCAGGAGGCTGAGCAGGTCCTCGCCCGGGCGTGCGCGCTGCCGCTCCAGCAGGTCGGTCAGATAGCCGCTCAGCGCCTCCACCGAGCCGCGCTTCTCCTCCTCCGGGGCCGCGCTCAGCACGTGGTCGCTCCAAGCGCTGAACCGCTCGCGCTCCAGGTCCGGCACGCCGAGCAGTTCGCAGATCACCGCGATCGGGAGCGGGAAGGCGAGCGCCTCGACCAGGTCGGCGCGCCCGTCGGGGTCTGCCAGCATCCGGTCCAGCAGCCCGGCCGTCAGCTCCCTGATCCGGGGCTCCAGCGCGGCGATCCGACGCGGGGTGAACTGCCTGCTGACCAGCTTGCGCAGCCGGGTGTGGTCGGGCGGATCGCTGATCAGCATGTGGGTGCCGGGGGAGATCGAGAGGGTTCCGGCCTCCGGCGAGGCGTTGGCCCAGTCCTTGGAGAGCCGCGGGTCGTTCAGGGCGGCCCGCGCCGCCTCGTGGCCGACCACCAGCCAGCCGAGCGCGCCTTCCGGGGTGCGCACATGGTGCACGGTGCCGCGGCGGCGCAACGCGGCGTAGACGGGGTAGGGGTCGCGGACGAAGTCGTCCCCCAGCACGGCGAGGTCGACGATGCCGTCCGTGTCCGGGGTCAGGTCCAGCACACTCCGGTCAGCCATGGGGAGAGCCTAGAAGCGGGTACGCGACGGGTCACCGGGGCGTTTTCGGCCGGCGAGGGCAGCCCCGTCCACCGGCGGAGGGCTGCCGCCCCGATCCGCCGACGGACGGGCGGCCCGTTTCCGTCTCCGGGCGGGCCCCGGTGCGCTGCTCAGGCGGGTGCGGCGTCCTGGAGGCGCTTGAGGAGTTCGGTGACCCGCTTGGTGGTCGTCTCCCGGTCGTGGCCGTCGCTGAGCGCGGAGCCCATGCCGCAGGCGACGGCGCCCGCGGCGATCCATTCGGGCGCCTCCTCCAGGGTGATGCCACCAGTGGGCAGGAAGGGCGCCTGCGGCAGCGCTGCGCGCACGTCCCGCAGCCAGCCGGGCCCGTGCTGCGAGGCGGGGAAGAGTTTGAGCCCGTCGGCGCCCAGTTCCAGCGCCCGGACCGCTTCGGTGGGGGTGGCGACGCCGGGGAACACGGGAACCCCGTAGCGGTGCCCGGTGCGGATGACCTCCTCGTCCAGGGCGGGCGCGACGAGGAAGCGGGCACCGGCGTCGACGGCGAGGCGGGCCGAGGCGCTGTCCAGAACGGTTCCCGCGCCGATCACCGAGTCCTCGCCGGTCTCGCGGCGCAGCGTGCTGATGGCGTCGAGCGCATAGGGCGTGGTCAGCGAGACCTCCAGGCTGGTGAGCCCGGCGGCGAGCAGGATGTCGGCCGTCGCGGCCGCCTTCTCGTAGCTGTCCGCGCGGACGATGGCGAGGACGCGCTGTTCCAGCGCCGCTCTGGTGATCTCCCAGCGGTACACGGCAGTTCGCCGCCTCTCTCGGTCTGTGGGATGTCGGCCGGCCGGCACCGCGCCGGACCCTGCGGAAGCGGGGCCGGTAGCAGCGTCAGCGGTGCACCGGGTCGGTGCCGCGGGTGAACGCCGCGAGCGCGCGGTCGCGGGCGGCGGCAGTGGGCAGGCCGTCGATGTCGCCGGGCGCCTGGACGACGAGCGCCGCCACGCACGCGGCCTCGGCCAGGGCCCGCTGGTGGTCCAGCCCGCGCAGCCGGGCCGAGAGCCAGCCGGCCGCGAACGCGTCGCCCGCGCCGACCGGATCGGTGACCGGCACCTCGAAGGGCTCCTGCCGCCACTGGCCTTCGGCGGTGTGCGCGACCGCGCTGTGGTCGCGGTGCTTGACCACGACCGTGCCGGCCCGGCCGAGCGTCAGCAGGGCTTTGGCGCCCTCGTCCGGGCCCGCGCCCAGCAGGAGTTCGATCTCGTCCTCGCCGGCGAGGACGAGATCGGCCTCGCGCAGCAGCGGACCGACGCGCCGGATCCACTCGTGGTCGGTGCCCAGTTTGCGCCGCACGTTGGGGTCGAAGCAGACGGTGGCGCCGGCCTGCCGGGCGCCTTCGATCAGGGCATGGGTGGCCTTCTCGGCGTCCTCGGAGAGCATCGGGGTGATACCGGTGACATGCACGAGCCGCACACCGGCCAACGCCTCGGGGGTGATCTGTGCGGGGCTGAGCAGCGAGGCGGCCGAACCGGTCCGGTAGTACTGCACGTCGACGGCGCGGCGGGGGTGGCTGTCGCGCAGCAGCAGTCCGGTCGGCGATTCCGGGTCCATCTCGGCGCAGGAGACGTCGACGCCGTCGGCCCGCAGTTCCCGCAGTACGGCCTCGCCCGCGGGGTCGTCCCCGACCCGGCCGATCCACCGTGCCCAGTGGCCCAGCCTGGCGAGTCCGGCCGCGACGTTGGATTCGGCCCCGGCCACGGAACGCCGGAAGTGCGTCGCGCGTTCCAGGGGGAGGCCGGGTTCGGCGAGCATCAGCAGCATGGCCTCACCGCAGGTAACCGCTTCCGGGCCGTTTCTCACCGTTGACTCCCCATATCTACCGCCCGCGCATCACTCTCTGTGGGGAACGTTACCCGCTCACGCCGGGTAAGCCACCCCCGGGTGGCGCGACAACCTCAGGTACGGCGTCGACTCACCTGGCGAGTCGAAGGTAGCCGATCGGGCGTGCGGTGTGCCGACCTCTGCCACACTCCCCGGCCGGGAGGACGCGGCCGCCGGGACGGCAGCCTCCCCCTGCCGTACCGGGCCCGACTCGGCGAGGACCGCGACGCAGGAGCGGGCGCTCCGCAGTCGATACGCATATGCCTGATATGGCATACGTCACGCACTGCGGAGCGAGAGGTGTAGACCTTGCGGGAAGGGCGGCATCGAAGCTCCAGCTCATGAGCGACTACCCGAGGAGTACCTCATCACGGTGCGCCCACCCGTGGCAGCACTGTGTGATTTCCATGCCCATCGGTATGCGTGTGGGCGGTGTTTCGGGGGTTGAGTGGTCGTCATGCACACGCGATACGACGTGACTTGTTCACAGGTTGTCGCTTCCACCCCTCGACGAAGAGGACCCATGAGCGAAGATGCCCACCCGCACATCGTCTTCGGCACGGCCACGGAGACGGCGCCGCTGCCGCTGCCGCTGGAGTTCGAGGCCCTCTGGGTGGCCAACCAGGCGGACTTCCACCAGTACGCCCGCGTGGTGTCCGGAAACTGGCAGGCCGCCGAAGCCACCGTGCACCGCGCGTTCCTGGAGATCCTGAACCTCTGGGACGAACTGCTGCAGTCGAGCAACATGCAGGGCGAGGTCTGGGCGATCTTCCGCAAGACCGTGGTCTCCCAGGAACTGAACTCCTTCCGGGAGGGCCTCTCCCGCCTGGAGCCGGACGAGGAGATCGGCCTCTTCCGAGCGCTGCGGAAACTGCCTCCGCGCCAGTTCGACGCCGTCGTCCTCAAGCACGTGATGCACCTGGAGACCAGCAAGATCGCCTGGTACCTGGGGGTGACCACCCGCACCGTCGACTACCACTGCCGCAAGGCCAAGGAGCGCCTGGAGCAAGCCGTCCCCTCGCACGTGAAGCACAGGAAGGATCCCAAGTGACCGGCAGCCGCGTCGAGAGCATGCTGGGCTCCCTGGGCCGGGCGCTGCGCGCCGAGGAGCGCATCTTCGACGAGCCCACCGCGCTGCGCCGGCTCGCCGAGGACTCCGGACTGGTCCCGCTGCGCGATCTCCCCGCAGTGGCCGGACAGCAGTTGACGGTCGTGGTGCGCTGGGCGCTGGAGCACCCCGGGGCTGCCGCGCATCTGGAACGTCTCGCCGAGGCGATCGGCGAGAAGAAGAACTACGGCGGCGAGCAGGACGACTGGATGCTCCTGGTCCGCGTCAGCGACCTCACCGAGATCGACGTGGACGGTGCGCACCTCTTCGCCTGCATGCTCTACCTGGCCCGGCATCACGACAGCGCCCAGTTCTGGTGGCAGTTCGCCGCCGGCGCCGGATTGCGCGTCGCCGCCTTCTGCCTGCACCTCCACCACCTCGGGCGGGGCGAGACACCCGAGGCCGAGCACTGGCTGGAGATGCTGAAGAGCATGGACACCCCGGAGATGGTGGACGAGGAGTTCCTCTACGGCCTGCGCAGGTTCGCCGCCTGGGAGTGGCGCAACGGCAGCCTGGCGTCCGGGTATGTGGCCGCTCTGATCGACGAGGTCTACCGGCTGGCCACCATCGACAACGCGGACGAGATGCTCGTGTGCCGCCCCGACCACGAGCTGGCCCTGCGGCTGAACGGCTGCGGCTCAATCTGACCCGGTACGACGAGCGGTCAGCGCCGCGCCCGCAGGCGGCCGTCGCCCTGGTACGGGGCGACGGCCGCCTGCGGGGTCGGTGTGGGGGCGAGTCCGTCAGCAGGTGTGGTCGACCAGGTCGAAGGAGGCGTAGTGGTCGGCCGTGTAGTAGTCCTCCGCCTGCTGCTCCCCGGTGACGATGCGTCGGGCACCGCGGTCCTCGGAGCCGGGGGTCTCCACGGTGTACTCGTGGTAGTAGCCCTGTTCGTGGTCGGGCAGGATGCCCTCACGGTTCTCGAAGACCGTGCCGTCCTGCGGATAGGGGTAGGGGCCGCCCTGCTCGATGAGGTCCAGGGTGTCGTGGGCCTCGGACGGGAGCTCGGAGGCGCAGATGTCGCCGACGGCGGCGATCCGCGCCGCCGCGGCCGCGGGGTGCGCGGCGGGCGCGGCCGAGGCGGTGGTGAGGGCGGGGCCACCGACGAGCATCGCGGCGGCGAGGGCTCCGGCGGCGCCGATACGGGTCCAGCGTGGGGGGAACGTCATGCCACCCCATGGTGACGCGCGTAGAAGACGTGTCAATGCCAACTCGCGGGGTTTTGCCGCACGTTCACCGGTCCGACGCCGGAGGGGCGCGTGGGCACCCCTCCGGCAGCCGAATCAGCTCGACTCGGCGTGGCGGGCCGCCAGCCGGCGGGCGCCCTCATCCGTCAGGGAACCGTGCAGCCGGAGGCGGGCGACCGCACCGTCCGGGTGGATGTCCATCCGCACATGGGTGACCGCGGGTGCGTCGGTCAGCAGGAAGCGGTGGATGGTGTCGGGCTGGAGGCGGGTGCGCGGCAGCAGTTCGGCCCACTCCCCCGTCTCGCCGTCCTTGCCCACCAGGCTCACCCAGCCCGCGGCGTTGCCCCGGTAGCAGGCGGTGTCGACCTCCACGGCGCGGATCCGGCCCTGCCCGGCGAGCGCGTAGGAGACCCAGTCGTGCCCCTTGTCGCGGCGGCGGCGGGTCTCCCAACCTTCGTCCATCTTCTGCGAACGGCCGGGCAGGATGCTGTTGACCGGCGGGGAGAAGAAGCGGTCCGAGGCGTCCTCGGCGAGGCCGCCGTTCTCCAGCGCCACCAGGTCGAAGGTGCCCAGCGCCGCCAGCCATCCGGGGTCGGCGAGCACCTGACCGTGCACCCGGAGCCGGGCGATGCCGCCGTCGGGGTACTGGCGCAGCCGCAGGTGGGTGAAGCGGCGCTCCTCGGTGACGGCGAAGCCGTTGGCGGCGTGGCCGCCGACGCGGGTGCGCGGGACGAGGGTCGTCCACTTCACGTCGTCGGCGAGCAGTTCCTCGGGGGAAGGCGCCCCCGGCACGGAGGTGGCCTCCACGGAGATCTCGGGCGGGTAGTTGCCGCGGAAGTGCGCGGTGTCCACGACCAGCCCGCGGATCACCCCGGGGGCGCCGAGCTTGACCAGCGCCCAGTCGTGTTCGTCCGCGGCCGGGTGGGGCTGCGAGGCCGAGGGGCCGCGCCGGCGGCGGGTCTCCCAGCCGTCCATGACCTTGCCCTTGTGCTGGAAGGCGTGCGGATCGAACTCGGGACGCCCGGAGTTGAGCAGGTTCTCGCGCTCGGCGAAGAACTCGTCGTTGGCCGCGATGACAGTGGCGCCCAGCCTGCGGTCGGCCAGGTCGGGAAGGTGGGCGAAGGGGAACCCGGCCTCCGGCGCACGGTAGTCGGCGTAGGTGTCGCCGCCCGAGTAGGGCGCGGCGTCTCCCGTATAGCCGGTGGAGCTGGTTGTCCCTGCGGTCTGCGCCGCTGTCATGCGGTCTTCCTTTCGATGAGCCGTCCGGTCTTTCCGGTGGGAACTCCGTGGTCGGCGACCCGCTCGCCGCGCAGCCAGGCGGAACGCACCACGCCGTGCAGGGTCCTGCCCGCGTAGGCGGTCACCTGGTTGCGGTGGTGGAGCCGGGCGGGGTCCACGGTGAAGGTCTCCTCGGGGGCCAGGACCGCGAAGTCGGCGTCCCGGCCCGGGGCGATGCTGCCCTTGCCCTCCAGCCCGGCGAGCCGCGCCGGTTCCCGGGACATCCAGCGGACGACGTCGGCCAGCGCGAACCCGCGGCGGCGGGCCTCGGTCCAGACGGCGGGCAGGCCGAGCTGGAGGGAGGAGATACCGCCCCAGGCGGTGCCGAAGTCGGGTGTCTTCAGGTCGGTGGTGCAGGGCGAGTGGTCGGAGACGACGCAGTCCAGGGTGCCGTCGGACAGTGCCTGCCAGAGCGCGTCCTGGTTGGCCCGCTCCCGGATGGGCGGGCAGCACTTGAACTCCGTCGCGCCGTCCGGGACCTCCTCCGCGGTGAGGGTGAGGAAGTGCGGGCAGGTCTCGGCGGTCAGCCGGAGCCCCGCGGACCGGGCCTCGGCGAGCATCGGCAGCGCGTCGCCCGAGGAGAGGTGCAGCACATGGACGCGGGTGCCGTGCTCGGCGGCCAGTTCGATCAGCAGCGCGATGGCGTCGTTCTCCGCCGAGCGGGGGCGGGAGGCGAGGAAGTCGGCGTAGGCGGGACCGTTCCGCTGCGGCGCCGCGGCGAGTCGGCCGGGGTCCTCTGCGTGCACGATCAGCAGCCCGTCGAAGGAGGCGATCTCGGCCATCGCGGCGGCGAGCTGCGCACGGTCGAGTTCGGGGAACTCGTCCACTCCGGAGGGCGAGAGGAAGCACTTGAAGCCGAAGACTCCCGCCTCGTGCAGGGGGCGCAGCTCGGGGACGTTGCCGGGCACGGCGCCGCCCCAGAAGCCCACGTCGATGTGCGCCTTGGGCCCGGCCACCTCGCGCTTGGTCCGCAGGTTGTCCGCTGTGGTGGTCGGCGGGAGGGAGTTGAGCGGCATGTCGAGGAGCGTGGTGATACCGCCGGCCGCGGCGGCGCGGGTGGCCGTCCAGAAGCCCTCCCACTCGGCGCGGCCCGGATCGTTGACGTGGACGTGGGTGTCGACCAGGCCGGGCAGCAGCACGTCATTCCCGATGTCCTCCAGCGCCGCCCCCGGCGGCACCGGGGCTCCGTGCGCCGACACCTCGGTGATGCGGCCGCCGCCGTCGACCGCGACGTCGGCGGGACGCTCTCCCTCCGGGGTGATCACGCGCCGGGAGCGCAGGACGAGCCGCACGTCGGACACACCGACCTCCTTCGTACTCCGCGAGCCCTCGGATTCGGACCCTCACCCTCCTTCAACGTTCTGTTGAAAGACCGGCTGTACGAATCTTCGTGCGAGGGAGGGGGTCAGTCAAGAGCCGACCCCTTGGAGAACTCCACAAAATGGAACTAGACTTTCGCCATACAGAAGAAGAGCGCCGCCAAGGCCGGGCGGGACAGCGAACGCGTCGCCGCAGGAAACCGGTGTCCGCGCCGGGGCGTGTACGAGAGAGGTGACCGCGCGGGAGACCGCCGCCCGGCCCCGAGCCCCCGATACCATGCGCCTGACCGCAGGCCAGGAAAGGAACGCGACGTGCCGCCGTCCGCAGAGCACACAACCACCCCCCAGGCTGCCACGCCGCCCGCCGCGACCGGCGGGGTGCAGTCCCTCGAGCGGGCCTTCGACCTGCTGGAGCGGATGGCCGACGCCGGGGGCGAGGTCGGTCTCAGCGAGCTCTCGACCGCCAGCGGCCTGCCGCTTCCCACCATCCACCGGCTGATGCGCACCCTCGTCTCCTGCGGCTACGTACGCCAGCAGCCCAACCGGCGCTACGCCCTGGGCCCCCGGCTGATCCGGCTCGGGGAGAGCGCGGCCCGGCTGCTGGGCACCTGGGCCCGCCCCTACCTGGCCCGGCTGGTGGAGGAGACCGGCGAGACGGCGAACATGGCACTGCTCGACGGCGACGAGGTCGTCTACGTCGCGCAGGTGCCCTCCCGGCACTCCATGAGAATGTTCACCGAGGTCGGCCGCCGGGTGCTGCCGCACTCCACCGGTGTCGGCAAGGTCCTCCTCGCGCACACCCCGGACGACCAGGTCCGGGCGCTGCTGGCCAGGACGGGCATGCCCGCCGCCACCGAGAAGACCATCACCACCCCGGAGGGCTTCCTGGAGGCCCTCGCGCACGTGCGCGAGGCCGGGTACGCCACCGACGACAACGAGCAGGAGATCGGCGTGCGCTGCATCGCCGTCTCCGTGCCGGACTCGCCGACCTCCGCCGCCGTCTCCATCTCGGGCCCCGCGGGCCGGGTCACCGACGCGGCCACGGACAAGTTCGTCCCCCTGCTGCACGAGGTGGCCGGCGACCTGTCCACGGCCCTCGCCAGCTCGGGGAACGGCCAGTGACCGCTTACCCGTCCTCCGACTCGATCGCGTCGCGCCAGACCGTCACGTCCAGCTTGACGTAGTCGCTCGGGTCGCCCTGCGGCGCGTGGCCCCGGTAGGTGACCAGGGCGATGTGCCCGGAAGTCGTCTGCAGACACAGCCGGGAACCGGGCGCGAGCTGCTTCAGCGCGACATCGTCGGTGAAGCGCGTCTCGGCCCGGCAGGTCTTGAGCGAGCCCTTCTGGGACTTGTCCAGCAGGGCGAGCTTGCCGTTGGGCTCGTCGATGCCGAGGTTCGCGCCGTCGATGGTCGTGTTGAGGTACGTCAGCTCCGAGGGAATCCCGCCGTCGTCCAGGTCCCGGGGCTTGAGGGGGTCGTCACCCATCGCCAGGAAGTAGCCGTCGGGCAGGTTCAGGCCCTTGTACGTCTCGGGCTTCGGGGCCCGCTTCGCCGCCTCGCCCTTCGCGTCGGGGCCGGACGCCCCGTTCCGGTCGGACTCGTCGGACCCCAGGGAGAAGACGGCACCCCAGAAGAGCACCATCCCGCCCACGACCACGGCCGCGATCGTCTTGCCCCGGTCCCACCGGCGCCGGGGCGGCAGCGGCCGGGGGTGGACCGGACCGTACGGGCCCGCACCGTACGGGCCCGCACCGGGCGGGCCCGGATGGCGCGAGCCCACCGGGCGGGCGGCCATGGTGGGAGCCGCGGCGAGCGGCGGCGGCGCCGGGGGCGGCGGATGCGGCCCGGACAGCGGGGGCGGCGACGGCGCGGGCGGCACCTGGGCGGTCAGCGGCGCCGTTCCGGCGGGGCTGGGGCCGACCCCGGGCGCCGCGGCCTGCGTCGGTGCCGCGGCCTGCGTCACGGGCGCGGTCGGTGGGGCGCCGTGCGCGGGCGGCGGCGTCTGCGCGGGCGCCGGTGCCGCGGCGCGGTGGGTGATGTCGGCGGCCACCGGCGAGGGCAGCCAGTCCCCCGGGCGCCGCAACTCACCACCCTCGGACGCCTCCTGGCACAGCCTCAGCACCTCCTCGAGCCCTGGCCGGTCGTCCGGGCGTTTGGTCAGACAGCGGGTGACCAGCTCCCGCAACTCGTCCTGGACGCCCTCCAGCGCCGGTTCGGCGTGCACGACACGGTAGAGGACCCCGTGCGAGGTGCCCTCGCCGAAGGCCGGGGTGCCCAGCGCGGCGAAGGCGGCTATCTGCCCCAGCGCGAAGATGTCGGTGGCCGAGGTGACCCGCTCCCCCGCCGCCTGCTCGGGCGCCATGAACGAGGGCGTACCGATTGTGACCCCGCTGCTGGTGAGCGAGGTGGCGTCGGCGGCGCGGGCGATACCGAAGTCGATGACCCGTGGCCCGTCGTCCGCGAGCAGCACATTGGAGGGCTTGAGGTCCCGGTGGACGATGCCCGCCCTGTGGATGACCTGGAGGGCCTCGGCGACTCCCGCGACCAGGAAGAGCACGGTGGGCACCGGCAGTCTCCCGTGGCCGCTCACCGCGTCCGCGAGCGAGGGGCCCGGGACATAGGCGGTGGCCAGCCAGGGCTGCGGGCCCTCGGTGTCGCTGTCGATCACCGGCGCGGTGTGCAGCCCCTGCACCCGCTCGGCGGCCCGGACCTCCTGCTGGAACCGGCGGCGGAACTCCGGGTCCTCGCTGAAGTCGGGACGGATGACCTTGATGGCGACGGGACGTCCGCCCGGGGTGTAGGAGAGGTAGACCTTGCCCATGCCTCCGGAGCCGAGCCGGGCCGCCAGCCGGTATCCGGCGACCGTCGCCGGATCGTCCGGCGCGAGCGGAGTGAAGACCTGCGCCGCCGCACCGTCACCCATGAATCACTGCCCCCGATAGAGTCGTTGCGCGTTGCTGACGCCCCGACACTATCGGTGGAGCACTCAGCTTTCGGGGCGCGGGCCGGTCCCGAAGAGTTCGACGGCCTCCCGGACGCCGACCAGCGGGCGCGCCAGGGCGCTCACCGAGCCGACGGCTGCCGCCAGCAGCAGCAGCGGATAGCGCAGCTCCTCCGCGGCGGGCGCTCCGGAGCGGACCGCGGCCGTCAGCGCGTCCAGCCCGCGCTCGGCCTCGCGGCGGTCGGGCAGCTCGGCGGGGTGCGCGTCCAGCGCCCGCCGCATCCGCTGCACGGCCCGGCCCAGCGCCTCGACCCGCGGGTCGGAGCCGGTCTCGTGCGCGGCGGTCACGGACCGCCGCTCACCCACAGCCTCGCTTCGCACGTTCTCCCCCCACATGGGATGTCCCGCGCCTTCCGGCACGGGATTTCCGCCTTCCTCCGAGGAAGTGACCACTCCTGTCGGAGGTTCCGACAGTAAACGCCACTCTACGCGTGTGCCGCCACACGGAACGCAAGATTTCGGGTCACCTTTCCGATGATCATCCCCAAGGATGACGGCCGCATCCCCCTTACGTGCGATATCCATGACCGTATGACGCACAGCGGACAGACTTCCCACGACCCCGAGCGCGATACGCCGCCCCGGGTGGCCGGGCTGCTGCTGGCCGCCGGCGCGGGGCGGCGGCTGGGCGGCCGGCCGAAGGCGCTGCTGCGGCACTCCGGCCGCCTCCTGGTGGAGCACGCGGCCCGGGCCCTCCGGGAGGGCGGCTGCGGACCGGTGTACGTGGTGCTGGGCGCGGCCGGTGAGCGGGTACGGGAGACGGCGGCCCTGCCCGGTTGCGTGCTGGTGGACAACCCGGACTGGACCCGGGGCATGGGCAGTTCGCTGCGGGCAGGGCTGACGGCCGTCTCCGCGGCGGATGCTGCCGCGGGGGACGAGGGGACGGGCCCCGGCGCCGAGGCGGTCCTGGTGTCCCTGGTGGATCAGCCGGGTATCGGCGCGGACGCGGTGGCCCGGGTGCGAGCCGCCTACCGCTCCCCGGTCACCCTCGCCGCCGCCGCGTACGGGGGCCGCCGCGGCCACCCCGTGCTGCTGGGCTGCGCACACTGGACCGGCGTCGCGCGCAGCGCACAGGCGGACGCGGGAGCGCGCGGGTATCTGCGGGAGCGGCAGGACGCGCTGGCACTCGTGGAGTGCGCGGACCTCGCCGACCCGTCCGACATCGACACCCCGGACGATCTGCACCGCCTGCGGTAGCAGCCACCCCGGCGGCGGCCGCACGGGGCTCGGGAGACAGGGCACCGGGCCGCGGCACCGGCCATGACACCGGGTCGTGGCACCCGAGGACAGCGGAAGGAGCTGTTCCGGGGGCGAATCGGGGTGAGAGATATCTCGACGTCAACAAACTCTTGAAGTTCCACTATGAGGAAACTAATCTCCACTGATCAGAAGCGCCTTCCTGTCCCGAAGGCGCCCACGCCCGCGTTCCGTGCGCCCGGCACGGAACGCGGCACCCCGTGCCGCCCCGCACCGGACCTCGCCCGGCGGCCTCTCCACACCGCTCGCTGAAGGAGTGACCCACCATGTCCGCACCAGCGCCCTCCCCGCTGGAAATCGTCGGCGTCGAGCCAGGGCGGCGGCCCGAGAGGCAGGACGAGGTTCTGACCGGTGCCGCGCTCGACTTCGTCGCCGCGCTGCACCGCAGGTTCACCCCGCGCCGGGACGAACTGCTCGCCCGCCGCGCCGAGAAGCGCGCCGAGATCGCCCGCACCAGCACGCTGGACTTCCTCCCGGAGACCGCGGAAGTGCGGGCAGGCGACTGGCGGGTGGCCGACTGCCCGCCCGCGCTGCTGGACCGCCGGGTCGAGATCACCGGCCCCACCGACCGCAAGATGACGATCAACGCGCTCAACTCCGGCGCGAAGGTGTGGCTCGCCGACTTCGAGGACGCCTCGGCGCCCACCTGGGAGAACGTGATCGGCGGCCAGCTCAACCTGAGCGACGCCTTCGAGCGGCGCATCGACTTCACCGACGAGCGCTCCGGCAAGAGCTACGCGCTGCGCCCCGCCGAGGACCTGGCCACCGTCGTGGTGCGGCCGCGCGGCTGGCACATGGACGAGCGGCACCTGGAGTGCGACGGGCAGCCGGTGCCCGGCGCGCTGGTCGACTTCGGGCTCTACTTCTTCCACAACGCGCAGCGGCTGCTCGATCTGGGCAAGGGGCCCTACTTCTACCTGCCCAAGACCGAGTCGCACCTGGAAGCGCGGCTGTGGAACGAGGTGTTCGGCTTCGCGCAGGAGTACTGCGGCATCCCGCACGGCACCGTCCGCGCCACCGTGCTGATCGAGACGATCACCGCGGCCTACGAGATGGAGGAGATCCTCTACGAGCTGCGCGAGCACGCCGCCGGACTGAACGCGGGCCGCTGGGACTACCTCTTCTCCATCGTCAAGAACTTCCGGGACGCGGGCTCCCGGTTCGTGCTGCCCGACCGCAACGCGGTGACGATGACGGCGCCGTTCATGCGGGCCTACACCGAGCTGCTGGTGCGCACCTGCCACAAGCGCGGGGCCCACGCGATCGGCGGCATGGCGGCCTTCATCCCCTCCCGCAAGGACGCGGAGGTCAACGAAGTCGCCTTCGAGAAGGTCCGGGCCGACAAGGACCGGGAGGCGCGGGACGGCTTCGACGGCTCCTGGGTCGCCCACCCGGACCTGGTGCCGGTCGCCAAGGCGTCTTTCGACGCCGTCCTCGGCGACCGCCCGCACCAGAAGGACCGGCTGCGCGAGGACGTCGAGGTGAAGGCCGCCGACCTGATCGCGGTCGACTCGCTGGAGGCCCGCCCCACCTCCGAGGGCCTGCGCAACGCCGTCCAGGTGGGCATCCGCTACATCGAGGCGTGGCTGCGCGGCCTGGGCGCCGTGGCCATCTTCAACCTGATGGAGGACGCGGCCACCGCGGAGATCTCCCGCTCCCAGATCTGGCAGTGGATCAACGCGGGCGTCGTCCTGGACGACGGCCGGCAGGTCACCGCGGAGCTGGCGCGGCAGGTCGCGGCCGACGAACTCGCCGCGCTCCGCGCCGAGATCGGCGAGGAGACCTTCGCAGCCGGTCGCTGGCAGGAGGCGCACGACCTGCTGCTGCGGGTGGCCCTCGACGAGCAGTACGAGGACTTCCTGACCACTCCGGCCTACGCGGCCCTGCGCGACTGAGGCGACCGGGCACGGTGCGGGGTCCGGGGCAGGAGCCCGGGACCCCGCACCGGAACCCGCCCGTCAGGGTGCCGGGGCCGACGACCGTCACATCGTGGCGACCGTGGTGGCTGCCGTGGTCGCGGTCATGACGGCCACCAGGACCGCCTGCATGTCCTGGATGGCCTGGCGGATGTCCTCGGCCACCCACTGTCCCTCGGCGATGGCCTCCATCCGCGGAGCCACCTGCTTCCTGGCCACCCCGGGGAAGGCCACTCCGTGCAGGCCGGCGGCGTGCAGCAGGGCGATCAGCCCGGTCGTGCGCTCGTCCGGCTCCGCGCCGTAGCGCACGACGTCCTCCAGCCGGTGCCGCAGCTCGCGTTCGGCCGTGCCGTCCACCTCGGGGTAGCGGCGGGTGGTGAAGATGCCGAGTGTGCGGTGCTTGTGCTCGGTGACGACGCCGCGTGCGCAGAGGTTCTCGACGGCCGCCTCGAGCGCCTTGGACTGGTCCTTGCCGAGCCAGTCGCCGACCTTGGCCTTGGTGTCGCGCTCGGCCCATTCGGTGATCTTCGCCAGCCGTCCGTCCAGCAGCGCGTCGCCCGTCGGCGTCGGGTCGGTCACGGTGAGCCGCTCGTCGACGACGGCGACCCGGCCCGCCAGTGTCAGGTCCAGCAGCACGCCACCGGCGACGGCCCAGCCGGCGGCTGATCGGTTCTTCGCGGCGCCGGAGTGGTCGTCCAGTGCGAGCAGTGCCACTTCCTCACCCAGTGTGACCGCCATGAGTCCCCCTTCGCGCGTCCCCGTACTCATCCGGATTCCGCTGCCCATCCTCGGGCGGCGCAAACCTCGGCCCGCTACGTCAGCACCGCGCCCAGCGCCAGGAAGCCCGTGATCAGCAGCGCCAGCAGGCCCAGCAGCGGGAGCGCGAAGCGCAGGTACCGGTCGTAGCCGACCCTGGCGAGGGAGATCCCGCCCATGATGACGGCGGAGGTGGGGACCCACAGGTTCATCCAGCCGCTGGCCGCCTGCCAGCCGGTGACGACGACCGCGCGGGAGACTCCGGCGAAGTCGGCGAGCGGCGCCAGGACCGGCATGGCCAGAGTGGCGTGGCCGGACGTGGAGGGGATGAGGAAGGCGAGGGGCAGATTGACGACGTAGATCATCACGGTGAAGAGCGCCGAGGGGACACCGGTGACCGCTCCCTCGATGGAGTGCAGCAGGGTATCGGTGATCTTGGCGTTGTTCATGATGGCCGTCACCCCGCGGGCCAGCACGATCACCAGGGCCGGCGGGACGAACTCGCCCACGCCGCGGACGAAGGTGCTGGTGAACCGCTGCTCCCCCATCCGGGTCAGCACTCCCACCAGGATCGCGGCGCAGAGGAACAGCGCGGCCAACCGCGGGAAGGACCAGCCCAGTTCCCAGCCGTAGGGAGCGGCCCGGGCGTCCCCGGTCAGCGCGCCCGACCACGGGATCACCGAGAAGATCATGAAGGCGAAGACCAGCGCGACGGTCACCAGGACGAGCATGTGCAGCCCGGTGAGCGGCGGCGGTTCGGCCGCGTCGTCGCGCACCGCGGCCTGCTCCCGGTCGCCGGGCCGGTAGCCGGAGAGGGAGAGCTCGGGGTGGTCCCGCACCCGACGCGCGTACCGGACGACGTAGCCGACGGTGACCGCGGTCAGCACCACCCACATCAGCGCCCGCAGCGCGATGCCGTCACCGAGTGAGATGTCCGCGGCCGAGGAGGCCACGCCCGTGGCGAAGGGGTTGACGGTCGAGCACAGCACCCCGATCCCGGCGCCCAGCACGATGGTGCCGATCGCCACCATCCGGTCGTAGCCCAGCGCGAGCATCAGCGGGACGACGAGTCCGTAGAACCCCAGCGTCTCCTCGGCGAATCCTTCCACGGTGCCCAGCAGCGAGAAGACCAGCATCACGCCGACGATCAGCAGGACGCCCCGGTCGCGCAGCCGGTGGGCGAGGCGGCCGATCCCGCGGTCCATGGCACCGGTGGCGAAGACGACGGTGATGAAGGCGCCGATGGTCAGGACGAAGAAGAACACCCCGGCGGCGCCGAAGAGTTCCCCGGTGAGGTCGGGGCCGATCCGGCCGGTCCTGGTGTCCTGCACACCGTAGAGGCCGTTCACCGGGGAGAGGAAGAGGTCGGTGAACCGGTCCGCGAGGCCGAGTCCGGACGGCTCGCGATGGTAGGTGCCCTGCACGGGCGCGCCGTCGGCGTCGCGGTCGTAGCTGCCGGAGGGGACGAAGAACGCCACCGTCCAGACCAGCAGGGTGACGAGTGCGAGCACCGTGAGCGCGCTCGGAAAGGTGAAACCGCGCTGCGGTTCGGTCTCCTCCTGCGGCTCGGCCTCCGTCCGCATGCCGTGCGCCCCTTCCTGGGTCACCTGTCGAGGAAACCGCAGCATAACGGGCACAAGGTGGATAAGAGGGGTACCACGGGCAGGACATCGCCGCCGGTGTCCCGGAAGCCGGCGCGGGCGCCGCGCGCTGCCGGGTACGGGACCGCCGCGCGGGCTCCGATGCCTTCCGCTCGGTGTATTCGCCCACGTCGGTGGAGGTTTCTACGAGCGCGGGCTTCGGGCGAACGCACTGTAGGCAGCCGCGAATCCGGCTCCGTACGGTGAGCGGATGCACTACGGCACGTCACGGGGGCAGGCAGGAAGTTCGTTCGACGGCGCGGCCGCACGACGGCTGCGGGAGGGGTTGGGGCTCTCCGCGGAGGATGTCGCGTACGGGATGCGTGCCGCTTACGGCACCGGCGTCGACGCCCGTACGGTCGCGGCGTGGGAGGCCGGAGCGGCGGCGCCCGATGAGCGGCATCTGGCCGCCCTCGCGGGCGCGCTGTGGTGCGCGGCAGCCGATCTGATGGGCGACCCCGGAACGCTGCGCGAGTACCGGCTGGCCCGAGGTGTCTCGCTGACCGATGTCGCCCGGGAGACCGGGATGTCCCCCGAGGAGTACGCCGCCGTCGAGGAATCCGGCGACTGGCCGGGGAACGCCCGGCAGGCCGACGCGCTGGGCGCGGTGCTGCGGCTGCCGGTACCGGCGTTGATCGAGTTCACCGGACGCGGCGAGGAGCTCGCGCGCCTGTTGCGGAAGGCCGCGGCGACCCGGTGGCAGGCGTACACGGATCCGGTCTGCGCGTTGGTGCCGCTGCCCCGCGAGTACGTCGCGGACGGGCTGCGGGCGCTGCACGCGGCGTACCACTCCACGACGGCAGCCTCCCTCGGTTGGGGGCAGCCCGCCTCGGCCTCGTCCCGCGACGCGGGCCGGGCCTTCATGGACGAGATCCTCGCGCACTTCTGGCAGGCCGTGGAGGCCTGACGGCTGCGGTGCGGGACCGGCGGTCGCGACAGGGCGGCAGTGCGCCACCGGCCGGTGGCGCACTGCCGCCCTGCTGTGTCTCCGCGGTTCAGCGGTTCCGCGCGCAGTCCGGCTACGCGGGGGCACCCTCACGCGGGTGCGGGATGCCCTCGCCGGGTTCCATGGGGTGTGCCACCACCTCGTCGTCACGGCGGGAGCGTCCGAGGTGGTTGAAGACCAGGTTGAGGACGACGGCGGTGACGCAGCCGGTCGAGATCCCGGAGTCGAGGATGATCTTCGCGCCCTCGGGGAACGCGTGGTAGAAGTCCGGCGCCGCGATCGGGATGATGCCGACGGCCAGCGCCGTACCCACGATCAGCACGTTGTTGTCCTTGCCGAGGTCCGCCTTGAGCAGGGTCTGGATGCCGCTGGCCGCCACGGAGCCGAACAGCACGACGCCGGCTCCGCCCAGTACCGGCTGCGGCACGGCCGCGACCAGCCCGGCGGCGAGCGGGCAGAGACCCATGACGATGAGGATGCCGCCCCCGGTGGCGACCACGAACCGGCTGCGGATGCGGGTCATCGCCACGAGGCCGATGTTCTGCGCGAAGGCGCTGCACAGGAAGCCGTTGAAGAAAGGGCTGACGAAGGAGCCGAGGGTGTCGGCGCGGAGTCCGGCGGCGATGGTCTGCTCCCCGGAGGGGCGGTCCACGACCTCGCCGAGTGCCAGCATGTCGGCGGTGGATTCGGTCATCGAGACCAGCATGACCACGCACATCGAGATGATCGCGGCGAGTGCGAACTGCGGGGCGCCGAAGTGGAAGGGGGTGGGGAAGCCGACGATGTCGGCCTGCTCGACCGCGGTGAAGTCCGTGATGCCGACCGGTATCGCTATCAGGGTGCCGACGACGAGGCCGATCAGCACGGCTATCTGCTTGAGGAAGCCGGAGGTGAACCGGCGCAGCAGCAGCACGATCAGCAAGGTGGCGCCCGCCATGCCGATGTTGTCGAAACCGCCGTAGTCGGGATCCTTCGCGTTGCCGCCCTGGGCCCAGTTGAAGGCGACGGGCATCAGCGAGACGCCGATGAGGGTGATGACGCTGCCGGTGACCACCGGCGGGAAAAAGCGGACGAGCTTGCTGAAGAACGGGGCGATGACGAAGCCGAGCGCGGCTGCGACCATCGTCGCGCCGAAGATGACCGGCAGCGCGTCGGCCGGGCCTTCGGACTTGTTGATGGCGAGCATGGGGGCCACGGTGGCGAAGGTGACGCCGTTGACGAACGGCAGCCGCGCGCCGACCTTCCAGAAGCCGAGCGTCTGCAGCAGGGTCGCGATGCCGGCCATGAAGAGGCTGGCCCCGGTGAGGAACGTCAGTTCGGACGGCGAGAGGCCCACGGCCGCGCCGATGACGAGCGGCGGCGCCACCACTCCCGCGTACATGGCGGCCACATGCTGCAGGCCGGTGGTGAACAGCTTGAGCGGCGGCATGCCTTGGTCGACCGGGTGCTTCTCCTGCGCCGCCGGTTGCTGCTGGTCGGGGTCGTGCGAGCCGCGGCCCGGTTCGTCCCCACTGCCGTCCGCCGTCTTTCCTTGCCTGGTGAACCTGGGCGTCTTGGCCACGGGGTCCTCCTGTCGCTGTCTGCGCCGTGTGGCACTCGTTTTCCGGAGGTGTTGCGCTGTGCAAGGTGGTGCTGTCGCTGCGATGTCCTACTGGTGCGCCCGTCATTGGTGTCCGGAACATGACAGGAGTCCGGATGGGGGTCGAACCGGCCGGGAGCCGTCCCTCCCGGCCGGTGTCTGTGGGGTGTGCCGGAGCGGTGCTCCGGCCTCCTGGCGCGGGTCGTCAGCCCGCGTCGGCCGCGATCCGGGCCAGGCGCCGCGCCTCGTCCCGTGCGGTGCCGGAGATCTCCTCCTCGTCGGCCCGGACGAGGCGGCCGTCCTCGACCACCGGCCGGCCGTTGACGAGGGAGAGGGTGACCGGAGCCGCCGCGCCCAGCACGAGGGCGGCGACCGGGTCGGCGATGGAGGAGTGCCCGATGCCGTCGAGCTTCCACAACACCAGGTCGGCCAGCTTCCCGGCCTCCAGCGAGCCGGTCTCCTGGGCCCGGCCGAGCACCTGGGCGCCGCCGTGGGTGCCCAGCCGCAAAGCCGAGCGCACGGTCAGCGCGTCCTGCCCGCGCGGGCCGAGCCGGTTGATCAGCAGCGCGTTGCGCAGCTCGGTGTGCAGCTCGCCCGACTCGTTGGAGGCCGTACCGTCCACGCCGAGCCCGACCGGGATCCCCGCGTCCAGCATGTCCGGGACCCGGGCGATCCCCGCGCCCAGCCGCGCGTTGGACGAGGGGCAGTGCGCCGCGCCGGTCCCGGTGCGGGCGAAGGCTGCGATGTCCGCGTCCGTCATATGGACGCAGTGGGCCATCCACACGTCCCCGCCCAGCCAGCCGACCGACTCGAAGTAGTCGGTCGGGCCCATGCCGAACAGCTCGTGGCAGAACTTCTCCTCTTCCGCCGTCTCCGAGCCGTGGGTGTGCAGCCGCACGCCCTTGCGGCGGGCCAGCTCGGCACCCTGCCGCATCAGTTCGGTCGAGACGGAGAAGGGGGAGCAGGGCGCGACGGCGACATGCCGCATCGAGCCGAAGGAGGCGTCATGGTGTGCGTCGACGGCCTTCTCGGTCTCCGCGAGCGCGCCCTCCAGGGTCTCCACGGCGAAGTCCGGGGGCAGCCCGCCCTCCGACGCGCCGCGGTCCATCGAACCCCGCGCCGCGGTGAAACGGACGCCGAGCTCACCGGCCGCGCGGATCTCGGCTCCCAGCAGGTCGCCCGCACCGCGAGGGAAGACGTAATGGTGGTCCATCGCGGAGGTGACGCCGCCCCGGGCCATCATGCCGAGGGATCCGCGGGCCGCGGCGTACACCATCTCCTCGTCGATGCGCGCCCAGACGGGGTAGAGGGTCACGAGCCAGTCGAAGAGGTTGCAGTCCTGGGCCAGACCGCGGGTGAGCCACTGGTAGAAGTGGTGGTGGGTGTTGATCAAGCCCGGGGTGAGGAGATGGCCGGTGCCGTCGATGCGGCGGGTGACGTCCGCCAGGCCCTCGGGCGCGTCGCCCGGGCCGAGGGACTCGATCCGGTTGCCGTTGACGACGAGGTGGCCGCTCGGGTATTCGGTGTCCGCGGCGTCGACGGTCGCGATCGCGCACTTCTCGATGACGACGCGCCCGGTGGGTGGTGGCTGCTGTGGTCCGGTGTCGACCATGGGGATTCCTCGCTTGGGATCGGTCCCTGCCCCGCCCCCGCCCGGCCCCTCGGGGACTCGGGCCCCGAGAACCTCCCGGTTCCGGGAAGGGGCGGGGCAGGGTGAGGAAGATCAGAGGTTGGTCATGTCCACCGGGATGCGGGGAGTGACCCCGTCCCGCAGGACCGTGGCCTCGATCAGGCCGTACGGCCGGTCCGCCGCGTAGTAGACGGCACCGTCGGCCGCCTCGTTCTTGATGTCGAACGGCGACAGGTCCACCTTGAAGTGGTGCTTGTTCGGCATCGAGAAGCGGATCTCGTCGACCTCGGGCCGGCTGTTGATGACGCGCGAACCCATCTGGTAGAGCGTCTGCTGGAGCGAGAGCGAGTAGGTCTCCGCGAACGCCTGCAGCATGTGCCGCTTGGTCTGCGCGTAGGACTTGTCCCAGTTGGGCGTCCGCTCCCCCGCCGTGCCGGTCCAGTTGTGCCGCCACACGGCGGCCACCTCGGTGGCGAGGATGCGGTCGTAGTCCTCCTTGAGCGTGGTGTACCGGTCCTTGATGTAGCCCCAGAACTCCGAGTTGGTGGAGTTGAGGACGGTCAGTTCCTTCAGGCCCGACAGCACCTCGACGCGCTCACCGTCGAAGGTGATCTGGGCCGTGCGTATCTCCTGGCCCTTGCGCACGAAGGAGTGCTTGACCTCGTCGGCGCCGATGAACCTGGAGTTGGCGTCGGAGGTCTCGATACGCTCCCAGTCGTACTGCTCGATCCGGATGCGCGCCCTGCTGATCGGCTCGCAGCTCTCCACGAAGTGCCGGGCCAGCAGGACGCCGTACGCCTCGGCCGACTCGATCCCGTGCTCCTTCGCCTTGGCGAACACGGTGTTCTTGGTGGTGTCGGTCGGCAGCACATGGGCGTTGGAGCCGGAGTAGTGGACGTCGTCCAGATCGCCGCTGAGGGCGACCGAGACGTTGAGGTCCTTGATGTGGTGGGTGTCGCCGTCCCGCGTGATCTTGACGACGCGGTTCTCTGCCTTGCCGTACTGGTTCTGGCCGAGAATCGTGGGCATGGTGTCAGCTCCCTCGGTACACGGAGTAGCCGAACGGGTTGAGCAGCAGCGGCACGTGGTAGTGCTCCCCCGGGTGCACCGCGAAGACGATGGTCACCTCGGGGAAGAAGCTGCCTGGCGCGCTGTCCCTTACGCGGGGGGCGTCCTGCTGTTCCGCGGCTTCGCGCTGGCTGCGCGGATTCGAACTGTGCTCTGTCACCTCCGGTCGCTCCGAGCCGGACCCGCCGCAGAAGTACGGCTCCGTCTCGAACCACAACCGGACGTGGGTGGTGCCTTCCGGCAGCGCCGGAAAGTCCTTGCAGCGCCCGTCGGCGTCGGTCCTCGACGCCCCGTGCGCGACCCATCCGGCCTGCTCGTCGCCCTGGCGTACGGACAGCCGCACCCCGACCCCGGCGGCCGGGCGGCCGCGGCTGGTGTCCAGGATGTGGGTGGACACCGACGTGCTCGTCGCGTCGCTCATGCCGTGGGGGCTCCTTCCTCCGCGAGACGGGTGAGCCGGAGGCGGTTGATCTTCGCCAGCTCCCGCCGCACGATCTCCCGCTCCTGTTGCGGAGTGTTGTCGATCCGGTGACGAACGGCGTCCCTCATCTCCTCGGCACTCCTGCCGGTGGCACAGATGAGAAAGACGTGCCCGAATTTTTCCTGGTACGCCAGGTTGAGTTCGAGCATCTCGGCCTTCAGCTCCTCGGCGGCCCCCGCCATCCCCCGCTGTTCCCGGGAGGAGGTGGGGTCGCCGGGCTTCGGTCGGCCGATGGGCGGATGCCCGGCCATGGCCTCGGCCAGCCCGTCGTCCGTGAGGGCCCCGGTGGCCTCGTCACTCGCGACGAAGAGGGCTTCGACGGTGTCGTAGGGACGCCGGGCGAGCAGCGCGCTCCCCCAGCTCCGGGCGGCGCACATCTCGTGGAGCGCGGCGCGCGCCTCGGCGTCCGCTGCGGAGTTGAACCAGGTCAGACCTGGCGTGGAGCGCGAAGTCACGGGACCTCCGTGGCCGTGGTGCTGTTCGGGCTGGGAATAGCTAAGTCCTCAGGCCACACCACGTCAACACTTTGTTGAATGCTTTTCGGCATCCCGGAAAACGGCGCCCGCCATACGGAAGCCCCACGGGTGGCACCTCGGAGGCCCCGCACGCCCGCCGGAGAGCCTCAGCAGCCGCCTCCGGAGCACGCGCCCCTCAGTTCGTGGAACGCCCGTTCTCCCGGTTGAGGTAGTTGTAAACCGTGAAGCGCGAGACGCCCAGCGCGCCGGCGACGGTCTCGACACCGTGCCGGACCGAGAAGGCCCCCCGGGTCTCCAGGATCCGCACCACCGACTGCTTGGTCCTGCGGTCCAGCTCCGCGAGCGGCACCCCGTGCCGCCTCTCCAGCTCCGCCAGGATGTGGTCGAGGGAGTCCGACAGATGCGGCAGCCGCACGGCCACCACGTCCTCACCCTCCCAGGCGAGCACCACATCGTCGCCCTGCGCCTCCTGCGGGGCGACCATGGCCCCGCCCATGGCGTCCACCAGCGGCTTGATCGCGACGATGAACGGATGCCCCGCGGCGCGCGCGTCCTCCCCCATCAGTCCTCGTCCTCCCCGAGCACGTTCACCTGCAGCGAGACCCGGGTCGCGCCGGCCTCCAGCGAGCGGCGCAGCAGTGCGGTGACCGCGCCCAGCACCGCGTCGGCCGAGCCCTCGGCGGTGTTGCCGAACGGACCGACATCCACGGCATCCAGTGCCGCCGACTGGACGACCTCCCGCGCCACGACCGCGTGCTCCGGCGCCTCGTCGAGGTCGAAGGGCTCGGTCGTGAACTCCACTCGCAATCGCTCCATGACCCCACAGTACCGAGAACGCCCTGGCCCGCCGCAGGTCAGCGCAGCTCGGCGAGCATGTCCTCGATGAAGGCAGCCGTCTCGGCGGGCTGCCGGGCCTCCGCGCACAGCCGGTCCATGATCAGCGTGTACTGGTCGATCTCCGAGGGCTTGTCCAGATAGACCGCGTTGGTCAGATGCTCCAGGTAGACCTTGTCGGGCAGATCGTGGTCGATGAAGCGCAGCAGGGTCACCGGGGTGCCGGCCGCGGCGGCCGTCACCTCGAACGGCGCGACCTGCAGCGTGATGTGCGACAGTTCGATCATCTTCAGCAGGTGCTCGAGCTGCTCGCGCATCACCTCGGTGCCGCCGAAGGGACGGCGCAGCACCGCCTCGTCCACGACGGCCCACAGCCGAGGCGGCTCGGGCCGGTGCAGCAGCTTCTGCCGGGCCATGCGCAACGCGACGATCCGGGCCACCTTGCGTGGCTCGGTGTTCGGATAGCCGAGCTTGCTGACGGCGTACGCGTAGTCCTCGGTCTGCAGCAGTCCGGGCAGGAACTGGACCTCGTAGGTGCGGATCACCGATGCCGCGTCCTCCAGCCCGAGGTGCAGCTCGAACCAGTCCTCCAGCACGTCCGAGTACTGGCACCACCAACCGGGCGAGTTGGCCTGCCGGGCGAGGTCGAAGAACTCCTCGCGCTCGTCCTGGTCATGGATGCCGTAGAGCGTCAGCAGGTCGCGCAGATCGCGTTCCTTGGCCCCGACCTGGCCGCGCTCCAGCCTGGTGATCTTCGCGTGCGAGCCGCGGATGGCCCGTCCGGCGGCTTCCCGGGTGATCTCCCGGCGCTGCCGGAGCCTGCGCAGCTTGACACCCAGGATGATCCGCAGCGCGGTGGGACCGTTCGACTGCTCCTGCGCAGCCCCTCGCGACGCGTCACCGGACGGCTGCATCATGGCGGTCATTCCGACTCCCAAGGGTGATTGGGCGGTCACAACAGTGTGGCACCGGTGCACCGGTCAGGTACAGGTACCTGGAGAATACGCCGCCGGCGCACGGGGGTTGCGCTCGGAGCCCTCCGCATTGCGCCGTTGGCTCCCCCGCAACAGGTCATCCCGACACGGTAGTTGAAGCATCCGGAGGCCAGGCGGCCGACCGACGGCTCCGGCCCGGCACCGGAAGCCGCCCCGGAGCGGGCCTGCCCCCGGCGGTCCGCGCCGCCCTCCCCCCGCACCCGCGGAGTCCGCGACCTCCTCCCACAGGCGTGCCCGGCAGCGGTCCCGCGCAGGTCCGGGCCGGACCGCGACCGGAGGCCCCGGCTCCGACGCGGCAGCGGATCCGACCTCGGGCCGCCGGGGCGCCCGGCGGGGTGGCGGCGGGTCCGCTCTTGACAGGACCGGCACCGACCCCGCAATCTTCCAATGAGCAGAAAACAAGTTTCACGATACGAAATCTTTCGGTCCCCGACGGAAGGGAGGGCGGTCGCAGTGGTCTCCTCGGACCGGTTCACCGTCAACGCCTCGATCCTCTTCACCGAACTGCCCCTGCTGGAGCGCCCGGCGGCGGCCGCCGCCGCGGGCTTCGACAAGATCGAACTGTGGTGGCCCTGGGTCGACGCGCCCGTGCCCGAGCCCTCCGAGCTCGATGCGCTGCGCGGCGCGCTGGAGGACGCGCAGGTGCAGCTCACCGGGCTGAACTTCTACGCGGGACAGCTCCCCGGACCCGACCGCGGCGCCCTGTCCGTGCCCGGCGAGGAGTCGGAGAAGTTCCGCGCCAACATCGATGTGACCGCCGACTTCGCCCGGTCCGTGGGATGCAAGGCGCTCAACGCTCTCTACGGCAACCGCGTCGAGGGCGCCTCCGAGGCCGAGCAGGACGCGCTCGCGCTGGAGAACCTGGGGCTGGCCGCGCGGGCTGCGGACCGGGTGGGAGCGGTACTGCTCATCGAGGCGCTGAACGCCCCCGAGTCGCCCAAGTGCCCGCTGGTGAGCGCGCCCCGCGCACTCGAGGTGGTCGACGCCGTCAACACGGCCACCGGCCTGGACAACGCACGGTTCCTGATGGACCTGTACCACCTGTCCATGAACGGCGAGGACCTGCCGGCCGTCATCGAGAACTCCCTGGACCGGACCGCGCACGTCCAGATCGCCGACAACCCCGGGCGCGGGGCGCCGGGAACCGGCTCGCTGGACTTCGGCGACCTCTTCGAGCGGCTGGACAAGGCCGGTTACGACGGCCTGGTGGGGCTCGAGTACAAGCCCGGCGACAACGGCAGCGCCGCCTCCTTCGGCTGGCTGAAGTAACTGACCGCCCTCCGCCCGGGCAGGGCGGCGCCAGGCATCGCGCGGGGCCTCAGGGGCGGCCCCGGCATTCGGAACTGCGAAAGGCACAAGAGATGGCTCACACCGCCGGCAACACCAAGATCGCCTTCATCGGACTCGGCATCATGGGCGCGCCCATGGCACGCAACCTGCTGAAGGCGGGGTACGACGTCACGGCGTACACGCTGGAGACGGAGAAGGTCGAGGCATTCGTCAAGGACGGCGGCAAAGGCGCGGCGTCCATCGCGGAAGCGGTCGGCGGCGCGGACGTCGTGATCACGATGGTCCCCGCCTCCCCGCAGGTCGAGCAGGTCGTCCTGCACGAGGGCGGCGTGCTGGAGAACCTCCGCGAGGGCGGCACCCTCATCGACATGTCGTCGATCACCCCGCAGACCTCCGTCGAGGTCGCCGAGGCCGCGCGGGCCAAGGGCGTCAGGACGCTCGACGCTCCGGTGTCCGGCGGCGAGGCGGGCGCCGTCGAGGGCGTGCTGTCCATCATGGTCGGAGGCGACCGGGAGACCTTCGACGCGGCCAAGCCGGTGCTGGAGGCACTCGGCAGGACGATCGTGCTGTGCGGCCCGGCCGGCTCCGGCCAGACCGTGAAGGCCGCGAACCAGCTCATCGTGGCGGTCAACATCCAGGCCGTCGCCGAGGCGGTGGTCTTCCTGCGCAAGTCCGGCGTCGACCTGGAGGCGGGTCTCGAGGTGCTCAACGGCGGGCTGGCCGGCTCCACGGTGCTGACCCGCAAGAAGGACAGCATCCTGGCCGGCGACTACAAGCCCGGCTTCAAGATCGACCTGCACCACAAGGACATGGGCATCGTCACCGACGCGGCCCGCGCGGTCGGTGCGGCCGTGCCCGCCGGTGCGCTGGTCGCCCAGCTCGTCGCGGCGCTGCGGGCGCAGGGCGACGGCGGGCTCGACCACTCGGCGCTGGTCCGCGGCGTCAAGCGGCTCTCGGGCGAGAACCCCGACGGCGCCAACTGAGGACCGCACTCCCCCAGAGACTCCGGGCGGCGGCGCCGACACTGTCCTGTCGCGCCCAGGCGCCGCCGCCCGGATACCACCTGCACCGAACCAGGAGAGTCCGATGGCTCGTATGACCGCTGCCCGCGCGGCAGTTGAGATCCTCAAGCGCGAGGGTGTGGACACCGCTTTCGGGGTGCCGGGTGCGGCGATCAACCCCTTCTACGCCGCCCTGCGGGCCGCGGGCGGCGTCGAGCACACGCTCGCCCGGCACGTCGAGGGCGCCTCGCACATGGCCGAGGGCTACACCCGCACGGCACCCGGCAACATCGGCGTGTGCATCGGCACGTCGGGCCCGGCCGGCACCGACATGATCACCGGCCTCTACTCGGCGATCGGCGACTCGATCCCGATCCTGTGCATCACCGGGCAGGCACCGGTCGCGGTGATCGAGAAGGAGGACTTCCAGGCCGTCGACATCGCCTCGATCGCCAAGCCGGTCACCAAGAAGGCCACCACCGTCAAGGAGGCGGCCCAGGTCCCGGGGGTCTTCCAGGAGGCGTTCCATCTGATGCGCTCGGGCCGCCCGGGCCCGGTGCTGATCGACCTGCCGATCGACGTCCAGCAGACGGAGATCGAGTTCGACCCGGACACCTACGAGCCGCTGGTCCCGCACAAGCCCGCCGCGTCCCGCAGGCAGGTCGAGAAGGCGATGGACATGCTGGCGGCGGCCGAGCGGCCGCTGATCGTGGCGGGCGGCGGCGTCATCAACGCGGACGCCTCCGAACTGCTGGTCGAGTTCGCCGAGCTGACCGGCATCCCCGTCGTGCCCACACTGATGGGCTGGGGCATCATCGGCGACGACCACCCGCTGCACGCGGGCATGGTCGGCCTGCAGACCTCGCACCGCTACGGCAACGCCACGTTCCTGGAGTCGGACTTCGTCCTCGGCATCGGCAACCGCTGGGCCAACCGGCACACCGGCGCGCTGGCCACCTACACCGAGGGCCGCACGTTCGTGCACGTGGACATCGAACCGACCCAGATCGGCAAGATATTCGCACCGGACTACGGCATCGCCTCGGACGCTCACGCGGCCCTGGCCCTCTTCGTCGAGGTCGCCAGGGAGCGGGCCGCGGCCGGTGGGCTGCGCGACCTGTCGGAGTGGGCCGCCGGGGCGCGCGAGCGCAAGGGCGCGCTGCAGCGCCGTACGCACTTCGACGACGTGCCGCTGAAGCCGCAGCGCGTGTACGAGGAGATGAACCGGGCCTTCGGGCCGGAGACCCGCTATGTGTCGACCATCGGCCTCTCGCAGATCGCCGGCGCGCAGTTCCTGCACGTCTACCGGCCGCGGCACTGGATCAACTGCGGCCAGGCCGGCCCGCTGGGCTGGACCGTGCCGGCCGCGCTGGGCGTGGCCAAGGCGGACCCGGAGGCGAGCGTCGTGGCACTGTCCGGCGACTACGACTTCCAGTTCATGATCGAGGAGCTGGCGGTCGGTGCGCAGCACCGCGTCCCCTATGTGCACGTGCTGGTCAACAACTCCTACCTCGGGCTGATCCGGCAGGCCCAGCGCAACTTCGACATGGACTTCCAGGTCAACCTGGAGTTCGAGAACCTGAACGCGCCCGAGCTGGGCGCCTACGGCGTGGACCACGTCAAGGTCGCCGAGGGCCTGGGCTGCAAGGCGCTGCGGGTGACCGAGCCGGAGCAGCTGCTGCCCGCGTTCGAGGAGGCGAAGAAGCTCGCCGCCGAGCACCGGGTGCCGGTCGTGGTGGAGGCGATCCTGGAGCGGGTCACCAACATCTCCATGAGCGGCAGCGACATCGCCTCGGTCAACGAGTTCGAGGAGCTGGCCACCGAGGCGGCGCACGCGCCGACGGCCACCGTTCCGCTGGGCTGAGGACGGCACCGCCCGCCCCCTCGGCCGCCCCTTCTCCGGCCCCCGGGAACGGTCTCCCGGGGGCCGGAGGACCGAGTTTCAACAAAGTGTTGACGCCCCGATGAGGCGTCCTTACGCTCCAACATGCGGAAACCGTTTTCCGTGAATCAGCCCCAGGAAGGTCGTCCATGTCGAAGTCGTCGAAGCCCACGCTGACCACCGAGGCGGGCGCGCCCGTCGCCGACAACCAGAACTCCACCTCCGCCGGCATCGGTGGGCCGCTCCTCCTCCAGGACCAGCACCTGCTGGAGAAGCTGGCGCGGTTCAACCGCGAGCGCATCCCCGAGCGTGTGGTGCACGCCCGCGGCTCCGGCGCCTACGGCTACTTCGAGGTGACCGACGACGTCACCGCGCACACCAGCGCCCACTTCCTCGGCGAGGTCGGCCGCCGCACGGAGACGTTCATCCGCTTCTCCACCGTCGCCGACAACCTCGGCGGCCCGGACGCGGCCCGCGACCCGCGCGGCTTCGCCCTCAAGTTCTACACCGAGGAGGGCAACTACGACCTCGTCGGCAACAACACCCCGGTCTTCTTCATCAAGGACCCGCTGAAGTTCCCCGACTTCATCCACTCGCAGAAGCGGGACCCCTTCACCGGCAAGCAGGAGCCGGACAACGTCTGGGACTTCTGGGCCCACGCACCCGAGGCCACCCACCAGGTCACCTGGCTGATGGGAGACCGCGGCATCCCGGCCTCCTACCGGCACATGAACGGGTACGGCTCGCACACCTACCAGTGGACGAACGCCGAGGGCGAGGTCCTCTTCGTCAAGTACCACTTCAAGACCAACCAGGGCATCCGCTGCCTGTCCGGCGACCAGGGCGCAGAGCTGTCCGGCACCGACCCCAACAGCCACCAGACGGACCTGCTGCAGTCCATCGAGCGCGGCGTCTTCCCGTCCTGGACGCTGTACGTGCAGATCATGCCCGCCGACGAGGCCGCCGACTACCGGTTCAACCCCTTCGACCTCACCAAGGTGTGGCCGCACAGCGACTACCCGCTGCAGCGCGTGGGCCGGCTGGTGCTGGACCGCAACCCGGACAACGTCTTCGCCGAGGTCGAGCAGTCCGCCTTCTCGCCCAACAACTTCGTGCCCGGCATCGGCCCCTCGCCGGACAAGATGCTCCAGGGCCGGCTGTTCGCCTACGCCGACGCGCACCGCTACCGGCTCGGCGTCAACCACACCCAACTGCCGGTCAACGCGCCCAGGGCCACCGAGGCGAACAACTACGGCAGGGACGGCCTGATGGCCGCCAACGCCTACGGGCGGCACACCAAGAACTACGAGCCCAACTCCTACGGCGGCCCGGTCGAGAGCGGCTCCCCGCTGTCCGCACCGCGCCCGGTCACCGGGTACTGGGGCACCCACGAGGCGCCGCAGCACTCCAAGGACGACGACTTCTTCCAGGCCGGGGAGCTCTACCGGCTGATGTCGGAGGAGGAGAAGGGTCGGCTGGTCGCCAACATCGCCGTCGGCCTCGCGCAGGTCTCCCGCGAGGACGTCATCGAGAAGAACCTGGCCCACTTCAGCGCCGCGGACCCGGAGTACGGGCGCCGCGTGGAAGCCGCCGTGCGGGAGCTGCAGGAGGGCTGACACCGTCCGCCGCAGGGCGCGTCCCGACAGCGGGCGCGCCCGCGCGGGGCGCTCCGCGCGGGCGTACCGCGCCAATCGCGCGGTGAACGGCGTACCGGGGTGATTGGGAGGTCGGCCCGGCACGCGCCCCCGTGCGGAACGGTCCTTGTGATGAGGGGTGACCGTTCCGCGCGGGGGCACACTTCTGTCCTCCCGATGTCCTCACCCACCCTCGCCCGCCTCCTCGCCCATCTTCCGGGCCCGTCCGGCACTCGCCCCTTCGGAAAACCCGCTCCATCGGCGACGATTGGAGAGCGGCCGGGCACAGCAGCCCCACCGTGCCCACCGGACCACCCGTGCCAGGAGCCGAACGATGGCTGAGAGAGTGCTTGTGCGCTGCCCCGTGTGCCGGCGTGAGCACAGCTACACCGCGCCCGTCTACCCGTGCGGCTGCGGTGCGCCGGTTGCCCTGCCGCTGCTCTCCTCCGCTGCCGCGATCCAGGTGCGGCACCGCACCTGGGCGGGCTCCTGGATCTCGGTGAGCTGCCCGGCCTGCGGGCGCGTGGACGAGTGGCCGCAGCCCGAGCTGGGCTGCGGCTGCGGCACCACCCTGCGGGTGCCGGTCTCCCGCAGCCGGACCGGGGTGGCGGCACCGTCCGCCGAGCAGCCGCCGCCGGTCGCCCGTACCGCGGCGGAGCCCGCGCCGAGCGCCGCGGACCCCGCGCCCGCCGCGCGGGGACCGGTCCCGCGGCCCGCCTTCCGGCCCGTCACCATCCGCACGGCGCAGGACGCGAAGCTGGCGGCGGCGCAGTATCTGCGGTGGCTGGGCTTCGCGGACGTACGCATCGCCGAGCGGACACCGGCCTCGGGAGTGGACGTACGCGGGCCCGGCGTGGTCGCGCACGTCGACCCCTCCACCTCCCCGGCCGCGCTGCGCGACGTGGAGACGCTGTGGCTCAACGGGCTGAACGACTCGGTCGCCGCCGTCTGCTTCGCCCTCGCCGGGTACGGCGAGGACGCCCGAGCCCGCGCCGACGAACTGCGGCTCCCGCTGTTCGTCCTGGACCTGACGGGCACCCCGCGGGCGGTGAACGAGGCCGCCGAGCAGCTGATCCGCACCCCGCGGTGACCCCGCCGCGACGTCGGCGCCGTACTCCGGCCCGCTCGGCCCGCTCGGCGCGCTACCGGTCGCGGTGCTCGGTGCCGGGCGCTCCCGCCTCGCCCGCCGCGTGGGCGCGCAGCTCGACACGGCGGATCTTCCCGGAGATCGTCTTGGGCAGCTCGGCGAACTCGATCACCCGCACCCGCTTGTAGGGGGCGAGCCGCTCCCGGCAGTGCGCGAACAGCGCGGCGGCGGTGTCCGCGTCCGCGGCGGCGCCGTCCGCGACCACCACATACGCCTTGGGCACGGCGAGCCGCACCGGGTCCGGCGACGGCACGACAGCGGCCTCCGCCACCGAGGGATGCTCCAGCAGGACGCTCTCCACCTCGAACGGGGAGATCTTGTAGTCGCTGGCCTTGAAGACGTCGTCGGCGCGCCCCACATAGGTGAGATAGCCCTCCTCGTCCCGCGCCCCGATGTCGCCCGTCCGGTAGGTGCCGTCGGCCATCACCTCCGCCGTGCGCTCGGCGTCGCCCCGGTAGCCGACCATCAGGCCGACCGGGCGGGTGGACAGGTCGAGGCAGATCTCTCCCTCCTCGACGCCGGTCTCGCCCGTGACCGGGTCGCGCAGGGTGACGTCGAAGCCGGGCGTGGGCCGGCCCATGGAGCCCGGCTTGAGGGGCTGGCCGGGGGTGTTGGCGACCTGGACGGCGGTCTCGGTCTGGCCGAAACCGTCCCGGATGGTGACGCCCCACACCCGGCGGACATGCTCGATGACCTCCGGGTTGAGCGGCTCGCCGGCGGCGACGACCTCCCGGGGGACGGCCGAGAGGCTGCTGAGGTCGGCCTGGATGAGCATCCGCCAGACGGTGGGCGGGGCGCAGAAGCTGGTGACGCCGCCGCGCTCCATCTCGGTGAGCAACCGCCCGGCGTCGAACCGGCTGTAGTTGTGGATGAAGATCGTCGCCTCGGCGTTCCAGGGCGCGAAGAAGTTGGACCAGGCGTGCTTGGCCCAGCCGGGCGAGGAGATGTTGAGGTGGACGTCGCCCGGCCGCAGACCGATCCAGTACATCGTCGCCAGGTGCCCGACCGGGTAGGACACGTGGGTGTGCTCGACCAGCTTGGGCAGCGCGGTCGTCCCGGAGGTGAAGTACAGCAGCAGGGTGTCGTCGGCACGGGTGGCGCCCTGAGGGTCGAAGCCGGCCGCGGCCTCGTGGGCGTCCTCGTAGGCCAGCCAGCCCGCTGCCGGGGTGCCGCCGCTGCCGACGGCGATCCGGGTGTAGTCGCCCGGCACCTCGTCGGTGAACTTCCCGGTGTCCTCGGCACGTACCACCACATGGCGGGCCGCGCCGCGGGTGATCCGGTCGGCCAGGTCGCGCGGGCCCAGCTGGGGTGTCGCGGGGATGACGACGGCGCGCAGCTTCATCAGCGCGAGCAGCGTCTCCCACAGTTCGACCTGGTTGCCCAGCATCAGCACGACCCGGTCGCCGGGCGCCACGCCCCGGCCGCGCAGCCAGCCTGCGACCTGGTCGGAGCGGGTCCGCATCTGGTCGTAGGTGACGCGGCGCTCCAGCCCGTCCTCCTCGACGATGTGCAGCGCGAGCCGGTCGTTGCCCCGGGCGATGTGGTCGAACCAGTCCAGCGCCCAGTTGAAGTGCTCGGGCCGGGGCCAGTCGAAGGCGGCCCGCGCGGCCTCGTAGTCCGTCCGGTGCCGCAGCAGCGTGTCGCGGGCGGCGCGGAACTGATCGGTAGGCGTGGACGGGACCATGTTTCCTCCTGCTCAGGGGGTGCTGCGGGCGCTGGCAGCCATCGTGTACGCCCACCCGCGTGCCGCACCACCCCCGGCCGGGGGCTTACGCCCATGTGACGGGAGGTACGGCATCATCGGAGAGATGTACACGGGGGCCGACACACGCCGGGACCGGGATGCGGCGGACGGCGGTACGCGCGGCGGCGGACGGCGGCGCGCACGGCGCCATCCGTTCCTCACCGCGCTGGCGGTGCTGACCCTGCTGGTGCTCAGCGTGGCGCTGGCCTTCCGGGCCGGGGACGAGGACGGGCCCACCCCCGTGCCGCAACTGCTGGCGTTCCTGCCCTGGTTCCTGGCGCCGGCCTGGCTGGCGGCGCTGGTCGCGACGCTCTCCCGCCGCTGGCTGGTGCTGCTGTGGGCGCTGGCGGTGCTGGCGGGCACCGGCTGGTTCCTGCGCCCCTACGGGCAGCCCGCACCGGCGGACACGGCGGCCCGGCCGGCGAAGGCCCAGTTCCGGGTGCTGACGGCCAACCTGGACCACGGCGGCGCCACCCGCGACCTCGTGGCGGCACTGCGCCGGGAGCGGCCGCAGGTCGTCTCGGTGCAGGAGTGCGACGCACGGTGCGCGGCGGCGTTGCGTGCCCCCGCGCTGCGCGAGGAGTATCCGCACCGCATCATCACCGACGACGGCGGCGCCCGCGGCTCGGCACTGCTGAGCGTCTATCCGCTGGAGGGCCGCGGCGAGGTGCGCGGTCGGCTGGCGATGCCCGGCGCGATCGCGGACGTCCACGGCGAGCGGGTCGCCCTCCAGGTGGCGCACCCGATGCCGCCCGAGCCGGGCCGGACGGCGGCCTGGCGGGTGGAGCTGGACCGGCTGCGGGCCGCGGCGGCTGCGCGGGGCAGGCTGCCGATGCTGATCGCGGGCGATTTCAACTCCTCGCAGGACCACGCGGCCTTCCGGACGATCCTGCGCACCGGCATGCACGACGCGGCCCGCATGCTGGGCAACTCGCGTACCCCCACCTGGCCCACCCGCACCACTCCGGTGCTCGGCGCACAGCTCGACCACGTGCTGCTGAGCGAGGCGATGCTGCCGGTGGACGGCGAGTTCGTGGATCTGCGCGGCACCGACCACCGCGCCCTGCTGGTGAACGTCAAGCTGTTCTGAGCCCGGCCGCGCCCCGCACGGGCGTTCAGCCCGCGGCCCGCCCTGCGCCTCCGGTGATCGAGGCGGCGGGGCCGCCGTCGTGGTGGATGGGCGTGTGGGCGCCGTCGAGGGGGACGCCGGTGCCGCCGTGCCGGGCGGCGACGATCTCCGCGGCGATGGAGAGCGCCGTCTCCTCCGGAGTGCGGGCGCCCAGGTCCAGGCCGATGGGTGAGCGCAGCGCGGCCAGCTCCAGCGGCGTCAGCCCCACCTCGCGCAGCCGCTCCAGCCGGTCCAGGTGGGTGCGGCGGGATCCCATGGCGCCGACGTAGGCCACCGGCAGCCGCAGCGCCCGCTCCAGCAGCGGCACGTCGAACTTGGCGTCGTGGGTCAGGACGCAGACGACCGTGCGCGGATCGAGGTCCTGGGAGTCGAGATAGCGGTGCGGCCAGTCGACGACGACCTCGTCGGCCTCGGGGAAGCGGCCGGGTGTGGCGAACACGGGCCGCGCGTCGCACACCGTCACGTGGTAGCCGAGGAACTTGCCGATCCGGGCCAGTGCGGCGGCGAAGTCGATGGCGCCGAAGACGAGCATCCGGGGCGCCGGGACGCTGGACTCCACCAGCAGGGTCACCGGACGGCCGCACCTGCTGCCGTCCGCGCCGATGGTGACGGTGGCGGTACGGCCGGCGGTCAGCAGCGCCCGGCCCTCGGCCGCCGCGGTGGCGTCCAGTTCGGGCGCCCCGCCCAGGGCGCCGTGCGGCCGCCCCTCGGCGTCCAGCCGCAGGGCGCCGCCCAGCAGCTCCGCGGGCCCGTCCACGATCCGGACGAGCGCCGCGGTGCGTCCCTCTACGGCCTCGGCCGCGATCCCGGCGTACACCGAGCGGGCCGGCGTTCCGGCGCGGACCGGGGTGATCAGGATGTCGACCGTCCCGCCGCAGGTGAGACCGACGGCGAAGGCGTCCTCGTCGCTGTAGCCGAAGGTCTGGCGGACGCTCGCGCCGGAGCCCAGCACCTCCTGGCACAGCGTGTAGACCGCGCCCTCGACGCAGCCGCCGCTCACGCTGCCGACGGCCTCGCCGTCCGCGTCCACGGCCAGCGCGGCGCCCGGCTGCCGCGGTGCGCTGCCGCCCACGCCGACGACGGTGGCGACGGCGAAGTCCCGCCCCTCCTGGCACCAGCAGTGCAGCTCAGCGGCGATGTCCAGCATGTGTCTCTCCTCGGCGGTGGTATACGGCCAGGTGGGAGCGGGAACGGCCAGGGGACCGCACCCGCTCCCACCTGAACGGCTCCTGGAGGGCCGGCCGGCTACTTGACCCCCAGCCACTGTTCGATCGGGTTCAGTGCGAAGTAGGCCAGGAAGACGAGCCCCAGTACCCACATCAACCATCCGGGCTCACGAAACTTTCCCTGGACGGCCTTGATCAGAACGTAGGCGATGACTCCGGCGCCGATGCCGGCGGTGATGGAGTAGGTGAACGGCATCAGCACGGTGGTCAGGAAGACCGGGATCGACGTGGCCGGGTCGGTCCAGTCGATGTGCATGGCGTTGGTCATCATCATCGAGCCGATGACGACCAGTGCCGCGGCCGCGACCTGCGGGGGGATCACCTGTGCGAGGGGCGTGAAGAACAGGCACAGGGCGAAGCCCAGGCCGGTGACGACGCTGGCCAGGCCAGTGCGCGCGCCGTCGCCGACCCCGGCGGTCGACTCCACGAACACGGTCTGCCCCGAGGCTCCGGCCAGCCCGCCGGCCACGCCGCCGGCGCCGTCGATGGTCAGTGCCTTGTTCAGCCCGGGCATCCGGCCCTGCTCGTCGGCGAGTCCGGCCTGCTGGCCGATGCCGATGATGGTGCCGATCGCGTCGAAGAACCCGGCCAGGACGAGGGTGAAGACGATGACGCCGACGGTGATGCCGCCGACGTCCCCGAGCCCGCTGAAGGAGACGTTGCCCAGCAGCCCGAAGTCGGGCGAGCTGACCAGCGATCCGGTGATCTCCGGGGCGTTCCTGCCGCCCCAGTCCTTCTTGTCCAGGCCGGCGAACTGGTGGATGAGCGCCGCCAGCACGGTGCCGCCGACGATGCCGATGAGGATCGCTCCGGGCACCTTGCGCACCTGGAGCGCGAAGATGAGCAGCACGGTGACGGCGAAGCACAGCACCGGCCAGCCGGTGAGCATGTCCGCGGTGCCGAGCTGGATCGGCTTGGCGCCGGGCAGTCCGCCGGGGCCGGGCATCGAGGTGACGAAGCCGGCCTGGACAAGACCGATGAGGCAGACGAACAGGCCGATGCCCATGGTGATGGCGTGCTTGAGCGCCAGCGGGATCGCGTTCATGATCAGTTCGCGGAGTCCGGTGACCACCAGCAGGATGATCACCGCGCCGTAGATGAGGCACATCGCCCAGGCGTTGCCCCAGGTCATCTCGGGCACGACCTGGAACGACAGCACCGCCGAGACGCTGAGTCCGGCCGCCAGGGCCAGCGGTACGTTGCCGATGATGCCCATCACGATGGTGGTCGCGGCGGCGGCGAACGCCGTGGCCGTGGTGACCTGCCCGGCGTCCAGCGTCTGCTGGTTGGCGTCGGGCACCGAGAGGATGACCGGGTTGAGCAGGACGATGTACGCCATCGCCATGAAGGTGGTGATACCGCCGCGTATCTCCCGGCCGTAGGTCGACCCTCTCGCGGAGATGTGGAAGTACCTGTCGAGCCAGGAGCGGCCCGCGGGGATGCGCGAGCCGGGGCCCGCGTCCTCCGCCGACGTCGTCGGCTCCACTGTGGACTGGGTCATTGTGCTGACTCCCAAGGTTCAAAGGGGCACCTCGGCGACTGCCGAGGATTTGGGAAGCACGACCCGGGGGACGGCCCGTGTCCTGCCATGTCCTCGATCCCGCCCCGAACCGGACGGAGGGGCCGCAGCCGCTCCGCCGCTCGGGCCCGGGTTCCGGGGGCAGTGCCCCCGACGCCCGATTGCGGCGGGACCGGGGAAGATCACACGTCGACGATGTGCTCCGGCCGGACGGGTACGCGCCGCAGCGCGCGCCCGGTCGCGGCCCGGACGGCCGCCAGTACGGCGGGCGTCGACGAGAGGGTCGGAGCCTCGCCGGCGCCGCGCAGCCCGTAGGGCGCGTGCACGTCGGCGAGTTCCAGCACGTCGACCGGGATGGTCGGCGTGTCGAGAAGGGTGGGGATCAGATAGTCCGTGAAGGACGGGTTGCGGACCTTGGCCCCGGGGTCGACCACGATCTCCTCCATCAGGGCGAGCCCGAGGCCCTGCACGGTGCCGCCCTGGATCTGGCCCACCACGGCCTGCGGGTTCATCGCCTTCCCCACGTCCTGTGCGCAGGCCAGTTCCACGACCTTGACCAGACCGAGTTCGGTGTCGACCTCCACCACGGCGCGGTGCGCGGCGAAGGAGTACTGCACATGGCCGAAGCCTTGGCCGGTCCTCAGGTCGAAGGCTTCGGTCGGCCGGTGCCGCCACTCGTCCTCGGCCTCGATCGGCTCGTCGCCGAGCACGTCCGCCAGCGGGGCCAGCACCTCGCCGCCGTCGGTGACGACCTTGCCACCCTCCAGCAACAGCTCGGCCGTCGCCCAGGCGGGGTGGTGGGTGCCCAGCCGCTCCCGCCCGCGTTCCAGCACCTTCTCGCGCACCAGGGCGCACACGTGCTGGACGGCGCCGCCGGTCACATACGTCTGCCGGGAGGCGGAGGTGGAACCGGCCGAACCGACCCGGGTGTCGGCCGGCTGGATCGTCACCTGGGTGACGCCCAACTCGGTCCGGGCGATCTGGGCGTGCACGGTGATGCCGCCCTGTCCCACCTCGGCCATGGCGGTGTGCACCAGGGCCACCGGCTCGCCGCCGACGACCTCCAGCCGCACCCGCGCGGTGGAGTAGTCGTCGAAGCCCTCCGAGAAGCCGACGTTCTTGATGCCGACGGCGTAGCCGACGCCCCGCACGACCCCCTCGCCGTGCGTGGTGTTGGACAGCCCGCCGGGCAGCGCGCGGACGTCCGGCGCACCCCCGACGGTCTCCCACTGCGCCTCCGGTGGCATCGGCATGGCCTTGACGCGGCGCAGCAGTTCGGCGACGGGCGCCGGGGAGTCGACGGTCTGCCCGGTGGGCAGCACGTCGCCCTGCGCCATGGCGTTCCGCTGCCGCAGCTCGACCGGGTCCATGCCCAGTTCGGCGGCGAGCTTGTCCATCTGCGCCTCGTAGGCGAAGCACGCCTGCACCGCGCCGAAGCCGCGCATCGCCCCGCAGGGCGGGTTGTTGGTGTAGAGGGCCAGCGCCTCGATCTCGACGTCGTCGACCACGTACGGCCCGACGCTGAGCGAGGCGGCGTTGCCGACCACCGCCGGGGAGGCGGAGGCGTAGGCGCCGCCGTCCAGCACGATGCGGCACTTCATATGGGTGAGCTTGCCGTCCCGGGTGGCGCCGTGCTCGTACCGGAGCGTGGCCGGGTGGCGGTGCACATGTCCGAAGAACGACTCGAACCGGTTGTAGACGATCTTGACCGGCCTGCCGGTCACCAGCGCCAGCAGGCAGGCGTGGATCTGCATGGACAGGTCCTCGCGGCCGCCGAAGGCGCCGCCGACACCGGAGAGCGTCATCCGCACCTTCTCCTCGGGCAGCCCGAGGACGGGGGCGATCTGCCGCAGGTCCGAGTGCAGCCACTGGGTGGCGACGAAGAGGTCCACCCCGCCGTCCTCGGCGGGCACGGCCAGCCCGGACTCGGGTCCCAGGAACGCCTGGTCCTGCATCCCGACCTCGTACTCGCCGGTGACGACCACGTCGGCGCGCCCGGCCGCCACCGCGGCGTCGCCGCGCACGATCGGCTGGCGGTGCACGATGTTGGGGTGCGGCACATGACCCGCGTGGTGGTCGTCCCGTCCCGGATGGAGCAGGGGCGCGTCCGGAGCCGTCGCGGAGTCCTCGTCGTGCACGACGGGCAGCTCGCGGTACTCCACCCGGATCTTCGCGGCGGCACGGCGCGCGGTCTCCGGGTGGTCGGCCGCCACCAGCGCGACGGGCTCACCGTGGTGCCGGACCCGGCCCTGTGCCAGGACGGGCGTGTCCCGGATCTCCAGGCCGTAGTTCTTCACCGCGGCCGGGAGGTCGTCGTGGGTGAGCACCGCGTGCACCCCGGCCTGCCGCAGGGCCTCGCCGACGTCGAGGGAGACGATCTCCGCGTGCGCGTGCGGGCTGCGCAGGGTGCAGCCCCAGAGCATGTCCTCGTGCCACATGTCCGAGGAGTAGGCGAACTCCCCGGTCACCTTGAGGGTGCCGTCGGGCCGCAGCGGCGAGTCGCCGACTCCGGCCCGGGCGCCGACTGCCTGGTCGAGGGTGGAGGGGGCCCCGCTGGGGCCGTCGGCGGGAGCCATCTCAGACCACCTCCCGCGCGCCGCCGCCGTCGGCGCGGGCGGCCGCGAGCCGGACGGCGTCCATGATCTTCTCGTAGCCGGTGCAGCGGCACAGGTTGCCCGAGAGCGCCTCCCGGATGTCCGCGTCGGAGGGCTGCGGGTTGCGCTCGATCAACTCGTCCGCCGCGACCACCAGGCCGGGGGTGCAGAAGCCGCACTGCACCGCACCGGAGTCCAGGAACGCCTGCTGTACGGGGGCCAGGTCGCCGGTACGCGCGGTACCGTCCCGCTCCCGCGCGTACCCGGCCAGTCCCTCGACGGTGACCACCTCACGGCCCTCGGCCTGCCCGGCGGCCACCAGGCAGGCGCAGACCGGCTCGCCGTCCAGGCGGACCGTGCAGGAGCCGCACTCACCCTGCTCGCAGGCGTTCTTGGAGCCGGGCAGGCCCATCCGCTCGCGCAGCACGTACAGCAGGGACTCGCCCTCCCACACGTCGTCCGCCTCGTGCCGGCGCCCGTTGACGGTGAATGTCACGCGCACTGTGCGCCTCCTTCGGTGGTGGGGCCGCTCCCGGTGGTGCGGTAGCTCTCCCAGGCCCAGCCCAGGGTGCGGCGGGCCATGACACCCACGGCGCGGCGCCGGTAGGCGGCACTGCCGCGTACGTCGTCGATCGGGTTGCAGGCACCGGAGCACAGCTCGGCGAACTCGCGGGCGACGGCCGGCGGGATCGTCCTGCCGCTGGTCCAGAGGCCGCCCTCGTCCAGCGCCGCGGTCAAGAAGTCCTCCGCGACCCGGGCCCGCAGCGGGGTCGGTGCCGCCGAGCCGATACCGGCGCGGACGGTACGGGTCGCGGGGTGCAGCGCGATACCGAAGGCGCACACGGCGATGACCATGGCGTTGCGGGTGCCGACCTTGGAGAACTGCTGCGGTCCGTCCGCCTTCCGGATGCGGACGGACCTGATCAGCTCGTCCTCGGCGAGCGCGTTGCGCTTGACCCCGGTGTAGAACTCCTCGACGGGGATCGACCGGGTGCCCCGCACCGACTCCGCCTCGACCTCGGCGCCCGCTGCGAGCAGCGCGGGGTGCGCGTCCCCCGCCGGGGAGGCGGCGCCGAGGTTGCCGCCGACGCTGCCCCGGTTGCGGATCTGCGGGGAGCCGACGGTGCGCGAGGCCAGTGCGAGGCCCGGCAGCTCGCGGGAGAGCCCGTCGATGATCTTCGCGTAGGGCACGGCGGCGCCGAGCCGGACGGTCTCGCCGCCGGTCTCCCACTCGTGCAGCTCCCGGACCCGGCTCAGATCCAGGAGGTGGGTGGGGCGGCGGTGATCGAAGTTGATCTCGACCATGACATCCGTGCCCCCCGCGAGGGGCACGGCCGAGGGGTGCTCCGCCTTCGCGGCGAGCGCCTCCTCCCAGCTTGCCGGGCGCAGGAACTCCATGGTGTCTCTTCTCGGTGTGCTGGCGGGGGGGCTGGCAGGTGCCTGCGCGGGTGCGACGCGGCGGGATGCTTCCCAGCGGATGCGGCCCGGGAGGTGTGGTTCCGGGTGCGGGGGACGCTGTGGATGCTGTCGAGGGGGGT
Organism: Streptomyces sp. WMMB303; assembly: GCF_029351045.1. NCBI lineage: Bacteria > Bacillati > Actinomycetota > Actinomycetes > Kitasatosporales > Streptomycetaceae > Streptomyces > Streptomyces sp. WMMB303. The sequence goes on from NZ_JARKIN010000001.1 coordinate 4,654,195, forward strand.
CGAGACTTCTCGAGGGGGTGCGGTCAGTACACCGAGAGGTACCCGCTGCGGTGCAGTCACCGAAACCATGAAGCGTTTGGCTGGTCGGCCACCCCGTCTTGTAGATTCAGACGAAAGCAGGGAAGCGGTAACCTCACGGCTTTCTCCCGGTCACACCCCGGTGCCACGACCACGTGCTGCGCACGACCCACCCACCCGGCAGACGAAACACGAACGGCAGGCGACGAGACGATGCGGCTGCGCGCCCTCCTGGAGAACGACTCGCTGGGCCTCCGGCTCCTCGGCGGCGACGACGAGCTGGACCGGACCGTACGCGGCGTGATGACCACCGACCTGCGCGACCCCAGCCGCTACCTGTCCGGCGGCGAACTGGTGCTCTCCGGGCTGGCGTGGCGGCACGCGCCGGAGGACTCCGAGCCGTTCGTCCAGATCCTGGCCACCGCGGGCGTCGCGGGGCTGGCAGCGGGCGAGGCGGAGCTGGGCCCTGTCCCGCAGGACCTGGTCGACGCCTGCGCGCGGCACCGGCTCCCGCTGTTCGCGGTGACCGAGTCGGTCGCCTTCGCCACCATCACCGAGCACGTGGTCCGGCAGGTCTCCACCGAGCGCGCCGGGGATCTGGCCGCCGTCGTGGACCGGCACCGGCGGCTGATGTCCTCCGGCCCCGCGGGCGGCGGACCCGATGTGGTGCTCGACCTGCTCGGCTCGGACCTGGACCTGGCCGCCTGGGTGCTCTCCCCCACCGGCCGGCAGATCGCCGGCCCCAGCGAGGGACCGGAACTGCCGCACGCCACCGCCACCAGGCTGGCGGGCGCGCATCTGGCCGCCGTCCGTGCCGGGCGGCGCGCCCCGCACCGGAGGACCGAGGACGGTGCGGCCTACTCGCTCTTCCCCGTCGGCCGGGGCACCGGCGACCCGCGCCGCACCGTGCTCTCGGACTGGCTGCTGGCGGTCGCCGACGACACCGGTGACTGGCCCGCCGAGCGCCTGGACCTGCTGCACGGCGTCACCCAGCTGATCGCGGTCGAACGCGACCGGCGGGACGCAGCCCGCACCGTGCGCCGCAGGCTGGCGCAGGAAGTCCTGGAGCTGGTGCAGGCCGGCGCGCAGCCCGCCGAGATCGCCGCGCGGCTGCGCGTCGCCGCGCCCGTCCTGCTGCCGGGGCAGGGTGCGGCCCCCGCCTGGCAGGTGATCGTCGCGCGGGTGGAGTGGGACGAGCCCGACCCGGCCCGCGCCCTGGACGGCGGCGCCGTCGCCCAGTCCCTGCTCGAGGAACTTCTGGTGGACCCGCGCACCGGCGGCCCGGACGGCTCGGACCGGATCGCCGTCGCGCACGTCGACGGCGAGGCGGTCGCGCTGGTACCGCTGACCGGCGAGGGCCCGCAGGACGACACCGCCGAGGACGGCGCCGGGACGCAGGGAGCGGCGGCCGAGGTCGACGAGACACCCGCGCACCCCGGGACACGCGCCGGCGAGGGGCTGCACGCGGAGGCGCTGCTGGCCGAGGCCGGGGAACCGCTGGGGCGCGCCCTCGCCGACGACGGGCGGCTGACGTTGGGGGTGAGCGCCCCGGTGCACTCCGCCGAAGGGCTGCGGGGCGCCCTGGAGGAGGCCCGGCACGCCCGCCGGGTGGCGGCAGCGCGCCCCGGTGCGGTGCGCGCGGCCGGGCACGAGGAACTGGCCTCCCATGTGCTGCTGCTGCCGTTCGTCCCGGACGACGTGCGCCGCGCCTTCACCGCCCGGCTGCTGGACCCGCTGCGCGAGTACGACCGCAAACACCGGGCCGAACTGGTGCCCACCCTCGAGGCGTTCCTGTCCTCGGACGGTTCCTGGACGCGCTGCGCGGGCCGCCTCCATCTGCACGTCAACACCCTCCGGTACCGGGTCGGCCGCATCGAGCAGCTCACCGGCCGCGATCTGTCCCGCCTGGAGGACAAGCTGGACTTCTTCCTCGCGCTGCGGATGAGCTGAGTCGGCGGGCCGGAAGCCGCCTCACCGTTCGGAGGGGATCCTCCCGCCGGAGGGTGGTGCCGGCGGTACCGCCGCGCCGGTCGCGGTGCCGGCGCCCGGGCCGGCACCGCGCAGATAGGCGAGGACGGCCAGCACCCGGCGGTGGTCGTCGGGCGCGGGCGGGAGGTCGAGCTTGGCGAGGATGGAGCGGACATGCTTGACGACAGCCGCCTCGCTGACGACCAGCGCACGGGCGATGCCGCCGTTGGAACGCCCCTCGGCCATGGCGGCCAGCACCTCCCGTTCCCGGGCGGTCAGCCGCCGCAGCGCGGCCGGTTCACGGTCCGGGGTCAGCAGCCGCCGGACCACCTCGGGGTCGATGACGGTGCCGCCGGCCGCCACCCGGCGCAGCGCCTCGACGAACTCCGCCACCTCGCCCACCCGGTCCTTGAGCAGGTAGCCGACACTGTCGCCGGTGGCCAGCAGGTCCGCGGCGTAGGAGTTCTCGACGTACTGGGAGAGCACCAGCACCGGCAGGCCGGGGTGTTCGGTGCGCAGTCGGAGCGCGGCGCGCAGCCCCTCGTCCCGCAGCCCCGGCGGCATGCGCACATCGGTGACGACGCAGTCCGGCGCGTGCGCGGCCACGGCCTCCAGCAGCGCGGGCCCGTCGCCGACACCCGCGCACACCTCGTGGCCGAAGCGGGCCAGGAGCTGGGTCAGCCCCTCGCGCAGCAGTACGGAGTCCTCGGCGAGCACCAGCCGCACAGCCGTTCCCCCTTCTCGCTGGTTCCCGTGTGGCCCGGCGGCCCCGCGATCCCGACGGGTTCCCGCCGCCCGCACATCATCGCCGATGTGTGCCCACGTCGGTCCAGGGCAGTTCCATCCGCAGCAGCGTCGGGCCACCGGGCGGGCTGGAGAGACGCAGCCGCCCGCCGTGCACCGCGAGCCGGTCGGCGAGCCCCGTCAGGCCGGTGCCGTCCGCCGGGTCGGCACCGCCCCGGCCGTCGTCGCGGACCTCCACCGTCAGCGTCCGCCCGCCCGCCACGGTCACCTCGGCGTGTGCGGCGCCGCTGTGCTTTGCCACGTTGGCCAGCGCTTCAGCGGCGGCGAAGTAGGCGGCCACCTCCAGTGCCTCGGCGGGCCGCCGGGCGCCGAGCCGGTCCGTCACCCGTACCGGCAGGGGCGCCTGCTCGGCCAGCGCGCCGAGCGCCGCGCCCAGACCCCGGTCGGTGAGCACCGGGGGATGCAGCCCGCGGACGAGGTCCCGCAGGTCGCCGAGGACGGCCCGGGCCTCCTCCTGCGCTTCGGCGACCAGCGCGGGGTCGGCGTCCAGCCGTGCGAGGCCCAGCTTCATGATCAGTCCGGTGAGCCGCTGCTGCGCGCCGTCGTGCAGATCGCGTTCGATACGGCGCCGCTCCCCCTCGAACGCGTCCGCCAGCCGGGCCCGGGAGGCGGTCACCTCCGTCAGCCGGGCGTCCAACTCCCGCTCCCGGCGCGGCCCCACCAGCACGGCCCGGGTGAGCGCCGCCCGCATCCCGGCCAGGCAGGCGAGGGTGTAGCAGGCGAGCACCGCGAAGACCGGCGTCAGCAGGAGCCATGGCAGCACCTGGGCCGGTTCCGTCAGCACGATGCCCGGCCCGTACATCACCCGGTCCCCGTCCGCGACGGTGAGCAGCGCGAACGGCTGGCTGACGACCAGGCCGAACGCCAGCAGGACCGCCAGCAGGTCCAGCAGCGCCAGCGCCGCGTTGAGCAGGGCGAAGCCGAACTCCGTCCAGGTGGCCGAGGACGCGGCGCGCTGCCGCAGCCCGCAGAGCGCGCGCCGGATCGCGCTACCGCGCGCGCTCCGATCCGCTCCCGCAGGCACGCGCGGGCGGCTGTCCCGCGGGCCGGGCAGACGCAGTCGGCGTCGTTCGAGTTCGGCGAGACCGGCGGCCGAGGCGGGGACGCCCAGCAGCACGACCGCGCCGATCCCGACCGGCAGCAGCAGCATCCCGGTCACCGTGAGCGCGACCGCGAGGCAGAGCCAACCGACTCCCAGCACGCCGCCGACCAGCAGGTGGCGCACCGCGCGCAGCGGCCACGTCGAGCACAGGAAGGCCCGGGGCCCACCCGCCAGCGCCTGCCACACTCCGAAGTCGGCGGCGCCCTGCCGACCGGCGGCGGCTCCGCCGGTCCCGCGGTGTGCGGACGCCCCCGGCCCGGCCGGGCTCCCCGCGCCACGGCCCCCCTCGAACGTCGGCTGCGCTGCGGGCTTCTCGCCGGTCACCACGGGTCGACCGTACGCGACAACAGCGCACGCAGCTGCCGGACCGCGGACTCCCAACTCCATTCCGCCACGACCCAGGAGCGGCCCGCCGCACCCATCGCGGCGGCCGCCCGCGGATCGGTGAGCAGGCCGGTGAGGCGCTCGGCGACGGCCCGGACGTCGCGACCCTCGACGAGGTACCCGGTCTCACCGTCCCGGACCGCTTCCGGCACCCCGCCGGAGTTCCCGGCCAGCACGGGCAGCCCGGCAGCGGCGGCCTCCAGACAGACGATGCCCAGCCCTTCGGCCTCCAGGCCGAGCCGGCGAGTGCGGCAGGGCATGGCGAAGACATCGGCTGCCGCGTAGTAGGGCGGCAGGTCGCCGTGCGCCCGGGACCCGGTGAAGACGACGGCGTCCTCGGGCACGTCCGGCAGCCGCCGCGCCAGTCTGCGCAGCGCCCGTTCGCGGGGGCCGGAGCCGACGATCAGGAGCGTCGCCCCGGGCACCGCGGCACGCACTCGGGGCATGGCGCGGATCAGGGTGTCCTGCCCCTTGCGCCGGACCAGCCGCGAGACGCTGAGTATCACCGCTCTGTCCTCCAGGCCCAGTCGGCGACGCACGGCCCGCTCTTCGCCGTCCGGACGGAAGCGCGCGCTGTCGACTCCGGGCACCAGCCGGGCCGTGCGGGCGCGCGGGCCGAATGCCCGAGCGGTGCGGGCCCGCGAGTAGGCGGTGAGATGGGTGACCGTGTCGACGCGGTCGCCGATCCTGCGCAGCGCTCCCCGGGTTCCGGGGAGCGCGGCCCACCACATCTCGTGCCCGTGGGTCGTGGCGACGGAGGGCAGTCCGAGACGTCCGGCGAGCAGTCCCAGCGGGGCGGCGGCGCCGAACCACACGCGGTCGCACCCGTAGCGGAAGGCCAGTGCCCGGGCCGTCGCGGCCACCCGCGGGGTGGGCAGCAGCGTCCGGGCCCGGTCGCGGACGACGGGGAAGGGCTGCGTGGCGTCGAACGCGTCGGAACCGGGCTGGGCCGCCGTGTAGACGACGACCTCGGCGGGCGGGAACCGGCGGGCGATCTCGTGGACGAAGGTCTCGATGCCGCCTCGGCGGGGCGGATAGTCGTTCGTCACGATCAGCGTGCGGCCGCGGTCCGCGTCCGGGGGCCGGTGCCGGGACGCGGGCGGGTTCGGGTCGTGGGGCATCGGCAGCCTCCGGAGTGCGCCCGCAGAGGGGCAGGGGATGGGTGGGCGCCCGGCGCGGGGAGCTGTGAACACGCGCACGAGAGGCACGCGGGGCCCGCGCCGAGCGGTGGCACACGGCGAAGTACAGGCGTACGGCCGCTCTTGCGCTGGTCCGCGGAACGTCGCGACCTGCGGCGATGGGGTTCACTCCGCCAGCCAACCGCCGATCGGCTGGGAGTTCACTGCAGCAGGTTGCCGACCTGGGGTAGAGCAGGCACTACCCCGCCGCTCCCCCGAACCGCCGGGAGCCCGGCGCTTGTCGATCCGGCCTCGCCGGTAAAACTTTGTGAACTGATTCACACCACCCCCTTGGCCGGGCGGCGCAACCCGTGCTGTGATGCGCTCACATCCGGCTCGACGGCGCGCTTGGGGAGGGCACTGTGGCGGACACCGCCATGTCACGTTCGGAAAGGCTGGATCCGACGGGCCCGACAGGTCACGGCGGCCCCACGGGCCCCGACATGGGCCCGGAAAGCCCGCTGGGACAGGCGGTGTGGCGGCTGCGGTCGCGGGGGTGCTGGGAGGACGCGGCGGCGCTGCTGGAGCCGTACGTGCAGGAGCATCCGCAGGCGGCCGTCGGACGGGCCGGGCTGCTCGTCGAACGGTGCATGTACACCGGGGGCGGTTGGCCCGCGGCGGAGGACGCGCTGCGGGTCGCCGAAGCCGTGGCCCGGGTGGACGACGACCGCGGGGCCGCGGCCTGCGAACGCGGCCAACTCGCCTATGCGGCCACCGTGCTGGGCGTCCGCGACCGCACCGACGAGGCGCGGGCGGCGCTCGGCCGGGCCGCCGCGCTTCTGGAGCCTGGCGCACCCGGCCGGGCGCTGCTGGACTTCCGGCGCGGGCTGCTGGCGGAGAACCTGAGCGACACCCCGGAGTCCGCGCGCGCCGCCTACCGCAGGGCGCACGCGGGCGCGACAGCCCGCGGCGACCTGCTGCTCTGCTCCTCGACCTGGCGGCATCTGGCCGGACTCGCGGCCCGCGAGGGCGAACTGGCCGAGGCCCGGCACGGTTTCGCCGAGTCGCTCCGGCTGCGGGAGGAACTGGGGTTCCTCGTCGGCATGGCGCCCGCTCTGGCCTCGCTCGCCGAGGTGCAGCCGGAGCCGGAGGCCACCCGGCTGCGCGAGGAGGCCGGGCGGCTGTTCCGGCTGCTGGGCGGCGTGCCCTCCTGGCTCGCCGACCGGCTGCCGGAGTCCGAACGGGGCGAGGAGCGGGGCGAGGAGGCGGACGGCGGGACCTCCGGGGAGGCCACGCCGGCGGTGCCTCCGCACCGGGCGTGACCCGCGCCCGGGCGGGCCGCGTCGCGCCTCAGATATGGCCGCGGACCAGTCGTTCGACGGCCGAACAGTCCTGGTCGGCCAGCGCGTCCAGCAGCGCGAGGTGATCGGCCGCCTCGGCGAGCAGGTCGGTGGTGCGCGGGGCGGGCGCCGCGCGCAGGGCCGACAGCTGCGCCCGGCGCTGCACGTCCTCGGCGACGGCGACCAGTTGCCGGTTCCCGGTGGGCTCCAGCAGGGCGCGGTGGAAGGCGAGGTCGGTCTCGGCGTAGGCGGTACGGTCTCCGCACGCCGCCGCCCGCAGGGTGTCGTCCGCGAGCGGCCGCAGTTCGGCCCAGTACCCGGGGGGCAGGGTCCGTGCGAGCCCCAGGATCGCCGGGACCTCCAGCAGCGCCCGGATCTCGGTGAGTTCGGCCAGGTCGCGGGGGCTGTGCGCGGCGACACGGAAGCCCCGGTTGGGCACCGTCTCTACCGCGCCCTCGCTCGCCAGGAGCTGCATGGCCTCCCGTACGGGAGTGGGCGAGACGCCGAAGCGCTCCCCCAGCGCGGGTGCGGAGTAGACCTCACCCGGGGCCAGCTCTCCGGAGAGCAGCGCGCCGCGCAGGGCTTCGAGGATCTGGTCGCGTACGGAATGACGCTGCGGCACCACCCTCGGGGCCGCCGGTTCGCAGTGGGTGTGCTCACCGCGGGCACTGCCCTCCGCCCGCCGGGCGCGGGCGGCGGACGGCACGGTGGCGCGCCGGGCCGGTCCGGAGCCGGCCGGGGCGAAGGGCCGGGGTACGACGGACGACGGGCCGGCCGCCGGCGGGACGACGGCGGGCCCCGCAGGTGGCTCCGCTCGGCTCTGCTCCATGGGGCCCCCAGCACTCTGCGTACATGTCTTCGCCATGCAGGCTGCCGTGCACCCTAGGCCGAGGCGACACGAGATCAAACCTCGGGCCTGATCAGTTAAGGTAAGGCTTACCTGCTGACGCTCGTCGATTCGGTGGTCCCCATGACCGTGCCCACCCTCGCCTCCGTAGCCTCTGACGTCTCCGCTTTCCGTACGGCCTACGCCCGGCTGACCGAGGTGCTCCCGTCGCTGGGTGTGACCGAGACCACGGCTCGGGAACCGCTCCCCGAGGGCCCCGGCTGGGTACGCGCCGCGGCGCTCGCGGACGGCGGCGAGGCACTCGACGCGTTCCTCGTCTGGGACGAGGAGCAGATCCTGCGGGACCACGGGCGGCCCGGACGCCCGGACGTCGTCGCCAGCTTCGGGCTGCACCGCTACGCCTGGCCCGTCTGCCTGCTGGTCACCATCCCGTGGTTCCTCCAGCGGCGGGTGCCCCGGCTGCCGGTGGAGGCCGTGGCGGTCCAACGGTCCCGGGGACGGCTCGCGGTCCGGATCGAGGAGTTCGCCTGCCTGCCGGACGACCCCGCGGCGGCCGCACCGGGCGCGCGCGTGGTGCCCGGCGAGGAGGCGCTGCGTGCCGAGGTGCGCGACGCGGTGGCGACCCATCTCGCGCCGGTGCTGGAGGGGTTCAGGCCCCGGATGCGGCGCGGCGCGCGGGCGCTGTGGGGGATGGTGACGGACGAGATCACCGAGGGACTCTGGTACCTCGGCCATCTGCTGAGCGAGGAACCGCGCGCGCGGGCGGAGGCCGAACTGCTGCTGCCCGGCGCGGTCGCGCCCTTCGCCCAGGGTGCGGGCTTCCGCGAGCTGCCCGGCCCCGGAGGGGCGGCGCTGACCACTCGCGACCGGGCGAGCTGCTGCCTCTACTACACCCTCCGGCCCGAGGACACCTGCGTCACCTGTCCCCGGACATGCGACGCGGAGCGAATCGAGCGGATGACCGTGATCCGCTGAGCTGTTCGACCCCAGGCCCCTCTCCCGGCCCTCTGCGCCCTCATTTCGCGTGCTCTTCCCCTGAAACCTCCCGGCGGAGTGGCGCTCTGCCGTAAGCATGCTCGGGACGAAGCAAGCCAGAGCGCGAGCGCGACACCGCCTCGCACGCGACGGGGCCTACTCGGCGTCCCCGGCGTGCGCCCGCGGTACGCGCGGCAAGGGGCACCCCGATGAGACTGACCGACATACCGCTGAACTGGGTGCTGCCGGGCGCCGTGCTGCTCGTCGGCACTCTGGCCGCGGTGCTGGTGATGGCGCGCTCGCGCCGGCACGGCTCCGCCTCCGAGAGCGAGAGCGCGACCGCGCACGGCCAGCCCGACTCCGCTGAGCGGGCTGAGGAACGGCGCCGCCGCAAGGAGACCCTCTACGCGACGGCCGCCTACCTGCTGCTGTTCTGCTGCGCCGCGGTCGCCGCAGCGCTTTCCTTCCACGGGCTGGTCGGATTCGGCAGGCAGAACCTGGGCCTGGGCGGCGGCTGGGAGTACCTGGTGCCGTTCGGACTGGACGGCGCCGCGATGTTCTCCGCCGTGATCGCCGTCCGGGAGGCCAGCCACGGGGACGCCTCGCTGGGTTCGCGCCTGCTGGTGTGGATCTTCGCGGGAGCCGCGGCGTGGTTCAACTGGGTGCACGCGCCTCGCGGCACCGGACACGACGGCGCGCCGCAGTTCTTCGCGGGGATGTCGCTCTCGGCCGCGATCCTGTTCGACCGGGCGCTCAAGCAGACCCGCCGCGCGGCGCTGCGCGACCAGGGCCTGGTGCCGCGTCCGCTGCCGCAGATCCGTATCGTCCGCTGGCTGCGGGCCCCCCGGGAGACGTTCGGGGCCTGGTCGCTGATGCTGCTGGAGGGGGTGCGGACGCTGGACGAGGCCGTCGACGAGGTGCGCGAGGACCGGCGGCGGAGCGAGCAGGAGCGGCAGCGCCGCAAGGACCAGGAGCGCCTGGACCGGGCCCGGGTCAAGGCCCTCAACCGGCAGCACCGCCGGTGGAGCCGGGGAGGCGCCGCGGCGCCGCACGTGGAGGTCGAAATCGGCACGCCCGCGCCGGCCGCGCCGTCCGGGGGAGGTGAACCGTCCGGCGAACTGCCCGCCGTGGCCCCCTCTCCCGTACCGCCCCGCGGCAGGCCCGCATTGCAGGCGGTCGGGGACGACGGTGCCTCGCCACGCGGCCGCCGGGAGGGTGACGAGTCCGCGGGCGAGTCCGGCCGGGAGGGCGGCGAGAAGGGCGCGGCCAGCCCGCGGTTGGACAGCCTGGAGGAGAAGCTGGCGGAGATCGAGCGGCAGTTCGGCTGACGGTATTGCAGTCCGCCGGTGTGGTGCGGCAGCCCCGACAGGGTTGCTTCTCCGCACCGGCGGTGCCGGCCGACCGCGCCGCGCCGGGCTCCTCAGCCCTCCGCCCCGGGGCGCCGGGCGGGGAAGGCGCGGCTGCGGGCCGCGTACACCAGGGCCAGTACCGGCAGCATCAGCGCCAGGACGCTCCAGGGGAACGACGCCGCGCCCAGCGCGTCCAGCAGCACCCCGCCCACGACGCCCCCGCCCGCCATGGCCGCGTTCCACAGCGTGACGAGCATCGCCTGCGCGGCGTCCGCGGACTCACCGCCCGCCTCGCCGGCGGCGGTCTGCAGCAGCGTCGGCGCCCCTCCCCAGCCCAGCCCCCAGAGGGCGACCGCCGCGTAGACGAGCGGTGTGCTGTCGGCCGCCACCGCCAGGGCGGCTGCCGCGAGGGCGACCAGCAGGGCGCCGCCGAGTGTCAGCGCGCGGAGTCCGCGGCCGATGTGCGCGCCGACGTACCAGATGCTGAGCAGCGAGGCGGCGCCGAACACCAGCAGGACGCGGTCGACCGAGCCGCCCAGGCCCGCGTGGTCGAGGAAGGCGGCGATGTAGGTGTAGAGCACCGTGTGGGCGAGTACCCAGCCGAGCGTGGTGAGCAGGACCGGCAGCACTCCGGGGATGCGCAGCACGGCGGCCATGGGAGTGCGGTCGTCCGGCTGCTGCCCGGGCTGGTCGGGAACGGCGGCGGTGATCCAGCCGAGCAGGACGGCGGTCAGCGCCGTCATGGCCCAGAAGGCGGTGCGCCAGCCGAGTGCGTTGCCCAGGAAGGTGCCCGCGGGAACGCCCAGCGACAGCGCGAGGGGGATACCGGCCATGGCGATCGCGATGGCCCGGCCGCCCAGGTGAGCGGGGACCAGGCGGCGTGCGTATCCGGCGAGCAGCGCCCAGGCGAGCCCGGCCGCCACACCGGCGACGAAGCGCGCCGTCATGGTGAGGGTGTAGTCGGTGGAGACGGCGGTGACGGTGTTGGCCGCGGCGAAGCCGGCCATCGCGGTCAGCAGCAGCCGCTTGCGCCGCCATCCGGCGGTGAAGGCGGTGAGCGGGACGGCCGTGAGCGCGGTGCCGACGGCATAGATGGTGACGCTCTGGCCCATGGCGGACTCGCTGACGGCGAGGTCGCCGCTCATCGCGGGCAGCAGACCCGCGGGCAGGGTCTCGGTGAGGCTGGTGACGAAGACGGCGGTGGCGAGCGCCAGCAGGGCGGCGAGCGGGAACGCCCGGCGCTCGGGGCCGGCGGGGCCGGACGGCCCCGGAGCGCCGTCGGGGGTGAGCGCGTCGTGCGCGGTGTCGGTTCGCATGACCGGTATGCTCGAACCCTCACACAGATGTGAAGGTCAAGTCGGCGGCTGCGGAGCGTCTTCGGAACGGGTCCGGAGCGTGCCGGGGAGGGCGGGGAGGCGTCGGATGCGGATCGGAGAGCTCTCGGAACGGACCGGGACACCCCGGCGGCTGCTGCGCTACTACGAGGAGCAGGGGCTGATCGCCGCGGACCGGGCGCCCAACGGCTACCGCGACTACGACGACCGGTTCGTCGACCGCGTACTGCAGATCCGGGGGCTGCTGGACGCCGGGCTGCCCACCCGGATCATCAAGCAGATCCTGCCGTGCCTCGACAAACCCCGGGTCATCCACTTCCGGGACGCCACCCCGGAGATGCTGGCCACGCTGGAGGACCAACTGCAGCGGATGACAGCCCGGGTGCAGTGCCTGGCCCGCAACCGGGACGCCATCGCGGCCTACCTGCAAGAGGTCCGGGCCACCCGCGCACCGGCATTCGGGGACGCTCCCGGGGAGCCGTCGAACCATTGACCCCGGCCGTTCGGCACAGCGGCGGGATGCGGTGTCAGGTGCTCGGGAAGTTCGGTGGGCCCCTGCCCGGGCAGTCGGCCCGGTCAGCCGTGCAGGGCCACGCGGTGGAGAGTCGCCAGCGCGTCGTCGACAGGATGGGGCTGCGGCCTGCCGGAGGCGTCGAGCCTGTTCCACCTCTGCAGGTTCACCGCGACCGCCAGCTGCCGCCTGCCGTCGGCACCGGCCATGGCCAGCGTCCCACCGCCCCATACCGTGCCGCCATGGCCCCAGAAAGTGCCCTGGCCAGGACCCTCCATCGGGTGCAGACCGAGGCCGTAGTCGATCGTCCTCCCCTCTTGTGAGATGACCGGGACGGTGCGCTGCATCTGCGCCAGCGACGACGGGCTGACGATCTCTCCGGCCAGCAGCATGCCGTAGAAGCGGTTGAGATCCGCGACGGTCGAGATCAGCGAAGCCGCCGGGCCCACCCACGACATGTCGTAGACGCTGTAGTCGCGCGGCGGATCGATCATGCCGAACCACACTTCGTAGAGCCGCGAGTGCGGCCCGTCGACATACGGTCCGTCAGGGAGTCCGGTGTCCCGGAGACCAGCGCGCTCGATGACGTGCCGGGTGATGTACTGCTCGGCCGTCATGCCGGTCACCTGTTCCAGAAGCCGACCGAGGAGCAGGTAGTTGGTGTTGGAGTACACCCCGGGCGTACCGCCCGGTGCGCCGACTGCGGGTGCGGTGACTCCCGTCTCGATCAGCTCGAGGGAGTCGAACCGCGTGAACCGGTGGTCGTCCAGGCTCTGGGGCCGGGTCTCGGCGAGGGCGGGGAATGCCTTGAGGGAGGGGTAGACGTACGGGAGGTATTCGGCGAGGCCGCTCGTGTGATTGAGCAGCATCCGGACCGTGACCGCGTCACCGCGTTCTCCCGGAACCAGCCTCGGGAGGTATCGGCTGATCGGTGCGTCGAGCCCGACCTGACCGCTCTCGACCTGCTGCAGAACCGCGGCGGCCGTGAAGGTCTTGGTGATGCTGCCGACCCGGTGCCGCATTCCGGCGGTGACGGGGCGACCGGTGGCGATGTCGGCGACCCCGGCGGCGCCGCGCCAGACCTGGTCGCCGTCCCGCACCTCGGCGAACAGACCCGGTACTCCCGCGCGGTGAACGGCTTCGACGGCGGCATCCAGCGCCGCACTCTCCGATGGCTCTGTCATGTCGTACGTCCTTGTCGGTCAGGAGAGTCGGCCGTGCGGCAGACTCCGGTGCTGCTCGGCGGAAGGCGAGGGTCGCGCCGCAACAGGCCCTGGGAACTCCCGGGGTGGGGTCCGTGTCGGTCGACGGCCGACGGCGGGGCTCTGCTGGACCAGGTCAGCGGGCGGCGGGGCCGCCGTGCACGCGCGCACCCCTGCGGCGCCACAGTCGGAGGACCGCGGCGCCCCCGGCCACGCATGGCAGCAGTGTCAGCAGGCCGTAGCCGACAGGCACGATCACCTCGTAGTGCTCACCGCCCATACCGAGGTTGGCCATCGCCACCGTCACACCGGCCCCCCATGCCGAGGTCGCCCCGGCCCGGGCCCAGCGCCGGTCTGCCGCGACCGCACGGATCACGACGAGCCACAGCAGCACACCCAGCCCGCCGGTGAGGGCGAGATAGAGGGTGATCGCGGTACGGTCCCGGCCCACCGCCCCCGGACCCCATTGCGGGTACGCCGCGCGGACGTGCCCGGCGATGGTGTCGACGGTGGCCACGTCCACCAGCGGAGCGAGTGCGGACACGGCGGTCAGCGCGAGTCCGATGTACATCGCGCCGAGGGGGGCGCCCGGTGGGCGCGCGTCGTACGCGGGCCGCGGTGGAGCGTCAGCGGCGGTCATGGTGTCCCTCCCTGCGATCAAACCTACGTTGTAGATTTCTCTTGCACGGTATGTTCTACGCCGTAGGTTTGACAAGCGGCGACGGGAGCATGGCGTGGCACGACGCGCACGAGGCACCTCGGCAGGGCTGGATCGCGCGAGTATCGCGGCTGCCGCAGTCGGCCTGGTCGACCGCGACGGACTGGAACATTTCGGGGTACGGCGGCTGGCCGACCAGCTCGGGGTGGACCCGATGTCGATCTACCACCACGTCAAGGGCAAGGCAGCGCTGCTGGACGCGGTTTGCGAGGCGGTCCTGGCCGAGGTCCGGATCACCGAGGGCGGACCGGAGGACTGGCAGACCATCGCCCGCCGCACCGCCCACGCGTATCGGGACATGGCCCAGCGCCACCCCCGGGTCTTCCCCCTGCTCGTCGGCCGCGCTCAGACCTCCGCCCCGGCGCTTGCCGCGCTGGAGCGGCTGGTTGCGGCGATGCGGGACGCGGGTATGCCCGAACAGGCGGTCGCGGACACGCCATCGGTGCTCTTCGGATTTCTCAACGGCCACCTGTTCGCGCGCACCGCGGCGAAAGTCCACGGGGCCGCGGCGGTGCCGGACTTCGACGCCGACACGTATCCGGCGCTGGCCGAACTCGCACCGCGGCTGGCCGGATTCGGCTCGGAGACGGAGTTCGATCGCATGCTGGACACCGTCCTCGCGGGCGTCGCGTCAGGATGCTGACCGCCACCCCGGTCTTCCTGCACGACGGCACACACACCGCGTGGGCCCGACAACCGCCGGGCACCGGCCGGCCCGGAGCCCCGCGTCAGCTCTCCCACACCGTGACCGCGGTGCGGTCCCCGGAGTGCCCCTCCAGCGCGCACAGGAGGCCGTCCAGGTAGGCCGCGGCCCCCGGAGGACCGCCGTCCGCGCCGGTCCAGCGAGTGGCGAGCCGCTCCCCGAAGGCGGGCTCGGCCCGCAGCGGTTCCGCCACGCCGGGACCGCACAGCAGCAGCACGTCTCCCGGCTCCGCGGCGCGGGAGCGGAAGTGGAACGGTTCCCCGGCCGCCTCTGCGGTCCGCTCGGCCGGAGCGAAGCCGTCCCGGGCCGCTGCCGCGCCCGCGGTCGGATCGCGGCCTGCCGGCGGGTCCGGAGGCGGTGGCGCGTGGATGCCGACGGGCTCGATGTCCTGCCAGCCGTCGCCGCTGCGCCGAAAGGCTCCGCCCGCACCGGCACCGAAGAGCACCCGGGTGCGGCAGCGCGGGTCGGCGGGCAGCAGCAGGCAGCGCAGATCGACGGTGTGCCGCTCGGGTTCCAGTCCGAGGGCAGCGGCCTGGGCGCGCAGTCGGCCGAACGTGCGGTCCGTCAGCCGGTGCAGGCCAGGTTGCAGCGCGCTGGTGCGGTCGTCCCGCAAGTCCCGGGCGAGCCGCACGCGGCTGCGGCCGACCGCCTCCGCCAGCGCGTGGCACGCCTCGCGCGCGGCGCGGTGCCCCTCCGGCCCCGCACGGCCCCCGGCCGCGACGGCCACCAGCAGCAGCCCGTCCTCCTCGGCGCCGAACCGCGCGACCAGCAGTGCGTCCGTCCGCGGCCGCCCCTCCTGCCGCCCGGCGGCGCCGCGCACGGAGACCGCGTACAGCTCCGCTGACCCGGACCGCGCCGACTCCAGCACGGTCTCCGGCACCCACTCCCCCGGTGCCTCCGGTGTGGCGGGCGGCAGCACCCCGGTCGGCAGCGCGGCCACCGGAGCGGCGTACACCGGCGCGGTGGCGGGTCCCGGCGCGGTGGCGGGCGGACCGGTCAGCGTGCGGCTCACCGAGCGGTAGCGCTCGTCCAGGGTGTCCCGGGCGCCTGCGCGGCCGGTGTCCGCAGCGTGCGGATCGTACAACTGGGCCCACCAGTCGCGGTGTTCGCCTGCGTCCTGCGCCCCCTGTCCACTCATCGACTCATTGTCCCGCGCACGGGCCGGCTGGGAAGGGCCTGCGCCGGACACGGTCCCGGGGCCGCACGTCGCACACCGGAGAAGCCCGTCGGTGGCTCTCAAGGCTCCGCAGGCGGCGGTGCTCCGGGCCGGCGGGCATGGCCGGTGCCTGCGCCCGCACCAGCCGGAATACGGGCCCGAGGGTGCCGGTTGCAGCAGACCATGCACCGTCCACAGGAGCCGTCCAGCGGCATACACCCCCTGCTCGCCGGGCGCTTCAGCCCCTATCGGTTCGACCCGGCGGCGGCTGTCGACGACCACGCCCTGGGGCTGCTGCTGGAAGCCGCGCGGTGGGCGCCGTCGGCGGGGAACTCCCAGCCGTGGGGCTTCTTCACCGGCAGGCCGGGTGAGCCGGAGCACGACCGGATACTCCCTCACCTCGCGCCGAGCTCGGCCCGCTGGGCGACGGACGCGGGCCTGCTCGTCGTCACGCTGACGCGCCGGTACGTCGACGACACGCAACTGCTCTACTCCGAGTTCGCCGACTACGACCTCGGCCAGGCCATCGCCCACATGACGGTGCAGGCCCAGGCCATGGGGCTGGCCGCGCACCAATTCCGGGCCTTCGACCTGGAAGGCCTCACCAAGGAACTGGACCCGAGCCCGGGCTGGGTGATCGTCTCCATGGCCGCGGTGGGCAAGGCGGCCGACGGACCTCGTGAGGGCCGTGTCCGGCGCAGCGTCGCACAGCTGCGCTCCGCTCCCTGGTCACCAGCGGGGTAGCACGCACAGGGGTGAGCAGTGCGGGTGTCTCGCCCGAAGAAAATCTGCACTCGCGAGAGTAGACATTGGAGAGTCTGAGGAGTAGCGTTCCTCTCGTACTCGCAGAGATCAGTTCGGCGGGGCAGATGACGGAACTGCCCCGCGCGCAGGTCGAGGAAGCTGTGGAACGGCAGTCGAGTGGTGTGGCCGGACATTGGGGGCTCCACCGCTGACTGCCGGGCCAGGGCGACCCTCGGGGTCGCCGGTGGTTCTGCAAGATCAAGCAGTACATGACAGAGCAGAGAGAAGGAGGAGAGAGCGCCATCAGGATCGCCCGGGCAGGGCAGACCGCCCGGGTACCGCAGACCCCGGATTGGAAGGTGGTCCCCGGTCACGCAACCGCGATCCCTGCGCCGCCGTCCTGTCAGACCGCGGCGCGGAATACAGAAGCCGGCACAGGCAGCCGGTAGATGGTGTTGATCCCCTCGGGGCCCTGGTGCCGCATGGCACCAGGGCCCCTCGACGCGTGAACCGAGAGGTGCCAGTGGCCGCAGACAAGCCCACCCCGTCGAGCAACCTCGACGACGACGACTACCCCGCCTACACCATGGGGCGGGCAGCCGAGATGCTCGGCACCACACCCGCCTTCCTGCGAGCCATCGGCGAAGCGAAGCTGATCGTGCCGCTGCGCTCGGAGGGGGGCCACCGCCGCTACTCCCGCTACCAGCTGCGGCTGGCCACCCGGGCCCGCGAACTGGTCGACCAGGGAACCTCCGTGGAGGCGGCCTGCCGCATCATCATCCTCGAGGACCAGCTCGAAGAGGCCCGGCGTATCAACGACGAGCTGCGCAACGGAACGTCCTCGGACTCGAAGACCGACGCCTGACAACCTCTGTCACACCCCACCGGACGAGGCGCCGCGGCGAACGGGGGCAGGCCGGGGTGGCGAGCACACCACCTCTGGCCAGGCCGGCCAATTCCGTCAACTGCCCGGACACAGAAATCTATTTTCGCCGCTACAGAAACATGAGTAATGCGCGAGGAGAAGTTTTGCCCCGGCAGGCCCGGCGCGAGAAGCGGTCGTAACCCGGGAAGTGGCCGTGCTACGGTTGCGTCCAGTTGCAGTTGTGGTTCCCTGAAACTTCAAGTCGCTCTCCCGGACCCCGGAAAGAGGCTTGTATTCATCCGTTGCACGGAGGGTTATCATCGCGGCAACCCTGGTTCCCGCGCAGTGCGGATTCCGGGCACCGCCTTGAAGGAGATATATTTTGGCTACTGGCACCGTCAAGTGGTTCAACGCGGAAAAGGGCTTCGGCTTCATCGAGCAGGAGGGCGGCGGCGCAGACGTGTTCGCCCACTTCTCGAACATCAACGCCACCGGCTTCCGTGAGCTGCTCGAAGGCCAGACAGTGAACTTCGATGTCACGCAGGGCCAGAAGGGCCTCCAGGCGGAGAACATCGTTCCCGCCTGACGCTGACATGCATGACGAGCTGGGGCACGCACGTGCGTGCGGCCCCGGCTCGTTGCGTTTTCCCCGCTCGCCCCTCTCCGACAGTGGCGAGTGTGAGCGGCAGCGGACCGTCAGTCCGTCTGCCGCGTCGCCGAACTGTGGAGCGGCACATGGTCCTCTCCACTGCTCACCCGCACCGTTATTTTCCGACCGCCCCCGCGGGGCAACGTACCGGTGCATTTCCTGACGACTCCGTAGCTATTCTTGCCACGGGTTGGTCGTCCTTTTCTTCGGCCCGGTCCTGTGAATTCATGTGCGGCGCATGCTGCGGTGATTCCCTCGATTCGTGCCGCATCGAGGAAGGTTCTGCATGAACCGTACTGCTCGCACCACTGCCGGCTCCTCCCGCGGTTACGGCCGCGAAAGCCGCCGCTCCCAGGCCACGCACCGGGCCGGGCCCCCGCGTCCGACCAAGCGCCCGGCACGGGGACGGCCCTCGGGCCCTCCGAAGGAGTTCGCGCCGCCGGTCACCCACACCCCGCCGCTGCCGGCCGTCGAGACGTTCGCCGGCCTCGACATGCCCGACCGCCTCAAAACCACGCTGCGCGCCCAGGGAATGAGCGCCCCGTTCCCCATCCAGGCAGCGACGCTGCCCAACGCGCTGGCCGGCCGGGACGTCCTGGGCCGCGGCCGCACCGGCTCGGGCAAGACCCTCGCCTTCGGTCTCGCCCTGCTGGCCCGAACCCATGGGCAGCGCGCCGAACCCCGGCACCCGCTGGGGCTGGTCCTCGTTCCCACCCGGGAGCTGGCCCAGCAGGTGACCGCTGCACTCACCCCCTACGCACGCCCGCTGCGACTGCGGCTCACCACCGTCGTCGGCGGCATGTCGATCAGCCGTCAGGCACGCGACCTGAAGGCCGGCAGCGAAGTCGTGATCGCCACCCCCGGCCGGCTCAAGGATCTCGTCGAGCGCGGCGACTGCGCACTGGACCAGGTGGCCATCACGGTGCTGGACGAAGCCGACCAGATGGCCGACATGGGCTTCATGCCCCAGGTCACCCACCTGCTCGACCAGGTACGTCCCGGCGGGCAGCGGCTGCTGTTCTCCGCCACCTTGGACCGCAACGTCGACCTGTTGGTGCGCCGCTACCTGAGCGACCCGGTGGTCCACTCCGTCGACCCCTCCGCGGGCGCGGTGACCGCCATGGAGCACCACCTGCTGCATGTACAGGGGGTCGACAAGCAAGCGGCGGTCACCGAGATCGCGGCCCGCGACGGGCGGGTGATCATGTTCCTGGACACCAAGCACGCGGTGGACCGGCTGACCCGGGATCTACTGGCGGTCGGGGTGCGCGCCTCCGCGTTGCACGGCGGGAAGTCGCAGGCTCAGCGCACCCGGACCCTCGCCGGGTTCAAGTCCGGTCACGCGAACGTCCTGGTGGCCACCAACGTCGCGGCGCGCGGCATCCACGTCGACGATCTCGACCTCGTGGTCAACGTCGACCCGCCGAGCGACCACAAGGACTACCTGCACCGCGGCGGTCGCACCGCCCGCGCCGGCGAGTCGGGCACCGTCGTCACCCTGGTCCTTCCCGGACAGCGGCGCGGCATGAACCGTCTGATGTCGGACGCCTCCATTACGCCGGAGCAGACCCGAGTCCGCTCCGGCGACGCCGATTTGGGGCGCATCACCGGTGCGCGGACGCCTTCGGGCATCCCGCTCACCGTCGCGGACACCGAACCGCCCAAGCCTGCACCCACGCAGCGGACACGGCGTGGGAGGTCCGCCGCCCGCCGGGGGCGCCGCTCCTTCAGGACGGCCGCATGATCCAGGCCCCCGTCGTGCGGCAGGCCAGTCGGTCATGACGGCGGTCGAGGGAGAAAGGTCCTGCGAGGCTAGGACACCGGCCGCGGTCGCAGGTCCCAGGGCGGAGGCCGGGTACGACCGGCATCCGATGCGCGTCCGAGCACGGCGTGTGACGCTGCTCGTATGACGGAGACGAGACCCGCCGACCCTCCCGGCACCCCGGGCGACCCCCGTGACCAGGCATTCGACGCCGCCGAGTGGGAGTATCTGGCCTCCCAGCGGCTGGGGCGGCTGGCGACTGTGGACTCCCACGGCCAGCCGCAGAACAACCCCGTCGGCTTCTTCCCGCAGCAGGACGGCACCATCCTGGTGGGCGGCTATGCGCTGGGGACGACGAAGAAGTGGCGCAACCTGCGGGCGCAGCCGCGGCTCGCCCTGGTGGTGGACGACATCGTCAGCTTCTCGCCGTGGCGGGTGCGCGGCGTGGAAGTGCGGGGCGTGGCCGAGCTGCGTGAGGGGCCGCACGGCCTCGGTCCGCACTTCAGCGACGAGCTGATCGTCATCCACCCGCGCCGGGTGCTCAGTTGGGGCCTGGAGGAGGCGTGAGGCCGGTCGCGGCCCACAGGTGGTGCAGCGCGTAGGAGCGCCAGGGGCGCCACCGTTCGGCCTGCCCGGCCTCCGCCCCGATCAGAGCCAGCCCGTGCCGCACTCCCGCGTCGCCGGGGAGGAAGACGTCCGGGTCGCCCAGGGCGCGCATCCGGATGTAGCCCGCCGTCCACGGCCCGATTCCGGGGAGCGCCAGCAGGGCGCGTGCGGTCTCCTCCCGGTCGGCGCCGGGGTCGAGTGCGACGGTGCCGTCCGCGAGTGCCGCCGCGACGCTCCGGATGGTGCGGCGGCGGGTCTGCGGCATGCCCAGCTCGCCCAGCGGCGCCTCGGCGAGCGTTCCGACGTCCGGGAACAGGTGGGTGAGGGTGCCGTCGGGGGCCGCCAGCGGTTTCCCGTAGGCGGCGACCAGCGTGCCGCCCAGCGTCCGTGCGGCACCCACGGTGACCTGCTGGCCGAGCACGGCGCGGACCGCCAGCTCGTGCGCGTCGGCGGCGCCGGGTGAGCGCAGTCCGGGCGTCCGGGAGACGAGCCTGCCCAGGTTCGGCTCACCGCCGAGCCGCTCGACGACCGCATAGGGGTCGGCGTCCAGGTCGAAGAGGCGCCGCACGCGCTGCACGGCGGTCGTCAGGTCCCGCAGGTCCCCCAGGTGCAGCCGGCAGTCGAGCCAGCCCTTGCCGCTGCGTGCCGCGCACTCGTCGACCTCGGCGATCCCGATGCCGTAGGGCAGGTTCAGGGTCCGCCGGTAGGTGCGGCCGCCCGGGGCACCCCGCACCTCCTCGACGCCCGGCACGGCGCGGCGTGCCAGGAATCCGAAGACCTGCCCGGTGTCGTAGCCGCCGCGGTAGGCGAGCCGCAGCGGCACCCCGGCGACGGCGGCGCCGCCGTGCGCCGCCGCCTCGCGCACCTCGGGGCGGCCCGCGGGGCCGTGTCCGCCGCGTGCGGAGGCCGCGCGCAGTGCGCTCGGGGTGCGGGCGTAGATCTCGCGGACGGTGTCGTTGAACTGCCGCACGCTGGCGAATCCGGCGGCGAACGCGACCTGGGTGACGGGCAGCGGCGTCGTCTGGAGCAGCACCCGGGCGGTGTGCGCCCGCTGGGCCCGGGCGAGGGCCACGGGGCCCGCGCCGAGTTCGGCGGTGAGCTGCCGCTGCACCTGGCGGGAGCTGTAGCCCAGCCGCCGGGAGAGGCCCGCCACGCCCTCGCGGTCCACCACCCCGTCGGAGATCATCCGCATCGCGCGGCCCACCAGGTCGGCGCGTACGTTCCACTCGGCGGATCCGGGCACCGCGTCCGGGCGGCATCTGCGGCAGGCGCGGAAGCCTGCGGCCTGGGCTGCCGCCGCGGTGGGATAGAAGCGGACGTTCTCCCGCTTGGGGGTCACCGCGGGGCAGCTCGGGCGGCAGTAGATCCCGGTGGTGCGCACCCCGAGGAAGAACACCCCGTCGAAGCGCGCGTCTCTGCTGCGTACCGCCTCGTACCTGCTGTCTTCTGTGGTCACGTGTCCAGTGTGAAAGAGCGCCGGGCCGGGAGCTAGCGGAAATCGGACGCGACCGTCGACGCCTCACCGGGCGGCTCCGGCCCGGACGGGAGGCGCTGCAGCAGGCCCCAGGTGAACTCCGCGACGACCTCGTGCGGGGCGCCGGTCCGGTCCGGCGCCGTGAACGCGAGCCGCTGGCGGTTGGGGGCCGAGCCCTCGCGCGGCTGCACGCGCGCGAAGGCGCGGGCGGCCTCGTCGACGGTGCAGGACCAGGGGACCAGGTCTTCGACGGTGCGCAGCAGCGGCCCCGGGACGCCGGGGGCACGCACCAGCCACGCGTTCCACGCGGGCCCGCCGCCGGGCGCGGTGAGCACCTCGAAGCGCAGGTCCCTCCAGAGCGGCAGGGTCCAGTGGTGCGCCCGGCACCCGAGGTCGCCGAGCCGGCGCTGCTCGGTGCTCTCGGGCGGGCCGAGGACCGAGCGGTAGGGCGCGGAGGGGCCGCGGGGTGCGTGGCGCATCGCCTGCCAGCGCTTGTTGGCCTCGCGCATGGCCGCCCGGTCGACGCCGAGTTCCCGCAGCGCCGCGTCCACTCTGCCGGGCTGGAAGTCCGCCATTCTGCGCAGCAGTACGAGCTGGAACTCCAGCGCGCCGAACGCCGCCGGGCGGCCGGTGGAGGGGCCGGTCATCCGGGTGGCCGGGGTGGCGGAAGCAGCATGGTGGGGACGGTACCAACCCGTCCCCACCATGCTCCCCGGTGCGCTACGCCTTGCGGCGCGGGCCGCGCTTGCGCTCGCCCAGGTGGCGGCCGAGCTCCTGGCGCTGTTTGAACAGCTTGCGCTGCTGGGCGCGCAGCCGCGCGTCCGTGCGGGCGGCCAGCCGGGTGTTCTCCCGCAGCAGCTTGCGGTAGCTGTGCAGGCGCCGTTCGGGCAGCGCGCCGTCCTCCACCGCGGCGAGCACCGCGCATCCGGGCTCCGCCTGGTGGGCGCAGTCCTGGAAGCGGCAGTCGGCGGCGAGCTCCTCGATCTCGGAGAACGCCTGGCCGAGCCCCTCCTCGGCGTCCCACAGGCCGACGCCCCGCAGTCCGGGGGTGTCGATGAGGACGCCTCCGCCGCGCTCCGCGGCCAGCGGCAGCAGATTGCGGGTGGTGGTGGTGTGCCGACCCTTGCCGTCCTGGTCCCGGATGGTCTGCACACGCTGCGTCCGGTGCCCCAGCAGCGCGTTGGCCAGCGAGGACTTGCCCGCCCCCGACTGGCCGAGCAGCGCTGTGGTGCCGCCCGCGAGGGTGGCCGCGAGGGGGTCGAGCCCCTCGCCGGTCTGCGCGCTGACGGGGAGTACCCGGACGCCGGGGGCGGAGGTCTCCGCGTCGGCGACCAGGTGCGCGACGGTGGCCTCGTCGGGTACGAGGTCCGCCTTGGTGAGGGCGAGCAGCGGCTGCGCGCCGCTGCTCCAGGCCAGCGAGACGAACCGCTCGATCCGGCCCAGATCCAGTTCCGCGTCGAGGGACACGGCGATCAGCGCGTGGTCCACGTTGGCGGCCAGGACCTGGCCTTCGGAGCGCTTGGAGGAGGTGGAGCGGACGAAGGCGGTCCGCCGGGGCAGCAGGGTGCGGACGTACGGCGGGGTGCCCGTGGCGTCGACGACCGCCCAGTCGCCGGTGCACACGACCCGCATCGGGTCGCGCGGGACGACGTACTCGGTGTCGGCGCGGAGGGTGCCCGCCGGGGTGATCAGATCGCACTGACCGCGGTCGACCCGCACCACTCGGCCCGGCAGCGGGTCGGGCCCGGCGGTGGCCGGGTCCGCGGTCGCCCGCAGGAACTCGGTCTGCCATCCGGCGTCCCAGCCGTATGCGGTCAGCGCAGGGTGCTCAGGGTGTACGGGGGTGTTGGACGTGCTGGGTGACGTGCTCTGCGACGTGCTCGGTGACAAGGGAGGACCCTTCACATGGGTGGCCCCGGCCCGGCGCAGGAAGGGTCGGCCGGTTCAGCCGGTGGCCACGGAGGTGGGTGTGACGGACTGGATGCGGGCAGCGCCCGGCTCGATGGCGGCCATCGGTCGCACCTCCGTTCTCGTCGCAGGGCACGGCGGTCGTGGTGCCGCCGTGCGGAATGTGAGGACAGTAGCGGGCTCCGGCGTCCGGCCGCCACTGATTTCCGGCTTCCCTCTCGGGTGCCGCTGCCCGCCCGGCCGCCCGCGTCCTGCGTGGCGGTACCCGGCCGGCTCGGCGGTCAGTTGCCGGAGCCGCCGCTCCCGGGGTCGCGCCGGGCGGACTCGGCGGGTTCCTTGAGGTCCTCGCGGTCGTGCCCGCGGGGGCGCAGCAGCCGGCCGCGGACGTCCGACGGGGGCAGGAACTTGGTCCAGCGCTCCGGGAACTCGGCGGGCGCGTCCAGGTCGAAGGGGTCGTCGCCCTCGTCGCCCTCGTCGCCCTCGTCGCCCTCGTCTCCGGTGCGGCGGCGCCGGGCCTGGACGGCGGCGACGACCTCGGCCGCCGCCTCCTCGCGGCGCCGCTCGTTGGCGCGCCGCGCCGCTGCGGTGGCCACCGAGGGCCACACGTGGTCGATCGCCGCGTTGACCGCGGCCCCCACCAGCACCGCGAACGCCGAGACGCCGATCCACAGCAGCACGGCGACGGGTGCGGCCAGGGAGCCGTAGATCGTGGGCCCCTCGACGGTGTTGGTCAGATACAGCCGCAGCAGGAAGCTGCCGAGCACCCACATCACGAGCGCCACCGAAGCGCCGGGGATGTCCTCGCGCCAAGGGGAGCGCACGGGTACGGAGACGTGGTAGAGCGTGGTGAGGAAGACGATGGACAGCAGCAGGACGACCGGCCAGTAGAAGGCGCTGACCAGCCACTGGGCCTGCGGCACCAGGCGCAGCATCGCGTCCGGCCCGGCCACCATGAGGGGCAGCGCCACCGCGCCGATCACCAGCGCGACGAGGTACAGCACGAAGGCCAGCAGCCGGGTCTTGACGATGCCGCGCCGTCCGTCCAGTCCGTACATCACGGTGATGGTGTCGATGAAGACGTTCACCGCGCGGGATCCGGACCACAGGGCGAGTGCGAAGCCGAGGGAGATGACGTCGGGTCCGCCGCCCCGGATGACGTCGTCGATCAGGGGGCGTGCGAGCTGGTCGACGCCCCGGTCGGAGAGCACGGTTGCGGAGGCGTCCAGGAAGTTCCGCCGGATGGTCTCGATCGTGTCGGCGCCCACCCAGTCGAGGTAGCCGAGCGAGCCGATCAGGCCGAGGAGCAGCGGGGGGATCGAGATCAGGGTGAAGAACGCCGCCTCGGCGGCCAGCCCCAGGACGCGGTACTCCATGCAGGAGTTGACGGTGTCCTTGAGCAGCAGCCAGGCCATCCTCCTCTTGGGGACGTCCCGGTACTTCACCCGCGCCCTGCGGAACTGGTTGCGGGACCGGCGGGGAGCCCACTTCAGGGCCCGTCCACCGGTCTGCTCAGGGGTTTCCTCGACTGCACGCACCTCTTTAACGTATCTGTATGCCACCCTCGACACACACCGTGACCAACCAGGCCCCGCCGCTGACCGACTACGACGTCTTCTCGACCGACGCCGCGCTGGCCGAGGGCGTCGCCCGGCACATCGCCCCCGAGCAGGCCGAGGAGGCCCGTGCCGAGCTGGCCGGACTGGGCCGTGCGGCGGGCTCCGCGCAGGCACAGGAGTGGGGCCGGCAGGCGAACGAGAACCCGCCGGTGCTGCGTACCCACGACCGGTTCGGGCACCGGATCGACGAGGTGGAGTTCCACCCTGCGTGGCACCACCTGATGGAGCGGGCGGTGGACGCCGGGTTGACGGACGCCTGGTCGCGGCCCGACGGGCAGCTGCGCCGCACGGCGGGTTTCTACGTGTGGTCGCAGGTGGAGGCCGGGCACAGCTGCCCCGTCTCGATGACGCACGCGGCGGTACCCGCGCTGCGCAAGGAGCCGGAGCTGGCCGCCGAGTGGGAGCCGCGGCTGAGCGCGCACCGCTACGACTACGGTCTGGACCGGCCGGCGAGCGCCAAGCTCGGGGCGATCGCCGGCATGGGCATGACCGAGAAGCAGGGCGGCAGCGACGTGCGGGCCAACACCACCGAGGCCGTACCGCTCTCCGGCGAGGGCGAGTACACGCTGCTGGGGCACAAATGGTTCTGCTCGGCACCGATGTCGGACGTCTTCCTGGTGCTGGCGCGGACAGCACCTGCGGCCGGGGACGGCGGTCTGACGTGCTTCCTGGTGCCGAGGGTGCTGCCGGACGGCACCCGCAACGCGTTCCGCATCCAGCGGCTGAAGGACAAGCTGGGCAACCGCTCCAACGCCTCCAGCGAGATCGAGTTCGACGGCACGACCTGGGCGCGCCGGGTGGGTGAGGAGGGCCGCGGGGTGGCCACCATCATCGAGATGGTGGCCGCGACCCGGCTGGACTGCGTGACGGGCTCGGCCGCGCTGATGCGGCAGGCGGTGGCGCAGGCCACGCACCACACGGCGCACCGTTCGGCGTTCGGCAGGCCGCTGGTCGAGCAGCCGCTGATGCGCAACGTGCTGGCGGACATGGCGCTGGAGTCGGAGGCGGCCACCACGCTGGCGCTGCGGCTGGCGGCGGCCTACGACAGCGCGGCGGGTGAGGGCCCGCAGGCGGCGGCCGACCGCGCGTTCCTGCGGCTGGCGCTGCCGACGGCGAAGTACTGGGTGACCAAGCGGTGCGTACCGCTGACCGGCGAGGCGCTGGAGTGCCTGGGCGGGAACGGCTATGTGGAGGAGTCGCCGATGCCGCGGCTGCTGCGCGAGGCGCCGCTCAACTCGCTGTGGGAGGGCTCGGGGAACGTGCAGGCGCTGGACGTGCTGCGGGCGCTGCAGCGCTCGCCGCAGTCGCTGGACGCGTTCCTGACCGAGATCGGGCGGGCGCACGGCGCGGACCACCGGCTGGACGCCGCCGTCAAGGACGTGTTCGCGCAGTTGGCGGACTTGGAGGGGATCGAGGCGCGGGCCCGGCGGCTGGTGGAGCGGATGGCGCTGGTGCTGCAGGGCTCGCTGCTGGTGCGGTTCGCACCGACGGCGGTCTCGGACGCGTTCTGCGCCTCGCGGCTGGGCGGCGACTGGGGCGCCGCCTTCGGCACGCTGCCCTCGGGTGCCGATCTGGCGGCGCTGGTGGAGCGGGCCCTGCCGCAGCAGTAGCCGCTCAGTTCCGGGGTGCGGTGCCCGCCGGGGGTGCCGCACCCAGCATCCGGTCCAGGGCCCGGCGGGTGCGGGCCGGCGCCGTGGCGTCGGCGAAGAGTTGCAGTTCCTGGTTGAGTCCCATGTAGAGCCCGTGCAGTTCGAAGGCGAGCTGTTCGGGATCCTCGCCGCGGCCGAGTTCTCCCACCTCGACGGCGATCCGCAGGTCGTTCACCAGGAGGCGCCGTCCGCGCAGCATGAACCGGGCCACGGTGTCGTGGACGGGGCCGCCGCGGGTGTCGAACTCGACGGAGGCGGCGGTGAACAGGCAGCCGCCGGGGAAGGCCGTGCGTTCCTGTTCCAGGTAGCGGATCCACGCCTCGCAGAAGGCGCGCAGCCGGACCAGGCCCGGTTGCAGGTCGGCGACCGGTTCCCAGACCAGCCGGGTGAAGAGTCCGGAGGCGCCGTGCAGGGCGGCGAGTTGCAGCGCCTGCTTGGTGCCGAAATGTCCCAGCACACCCGCCTTGCTCATGCCGAGGTCGGTGGCGAGTCGCCCGATCGTCAGCCCCTCCAGCCCCTCCACGGAGCCGATGGCGACGCTGCGCTCGATGATCCGCTCCCGCGTGCGGCGGGCCTCGGCGGCGGACTTGCGTGGGCTCATGCCTCCATCGTATCCGGCCTCCCCAAATTAACTTCCGATCGATCGGTTGCTATATTTCCGGTGCCGGACGCCCCTCGGGGGTGTCCGGTCGCCGGGCGCTCCCCGCACACGACGAGGTGCCGCCCGGCACTCATCCACCACAGCGAGGAGAGCAGCACCGTGCCGGGAACCCGCATCGCCGCCCTGGGCCACCACCAGCCCGACCGCGTCCTGACCAACGACGACCTGGCAGACCTGGTCGACACCGACGACGCCTGGATCCGGCGGCGCACCGGAATCGCCACCCGGCGCATCGCGGCCGCGGGCGAGACGGTCGCCGACCTGGCCGCCCCGGCCGCGGGCAAGGCGCTGGCCGGCGCGGGGCTCGCTCCCGAGGACATCGATCTGGTCGTCCTGGCCACCTGCTCGGCGCGGGACCGCTGCCCCAGCAACGCGGCCCAGGTCGCCCGCGTGCTGGGGATCCCTTCCGCGGTCGCCTACGACCTCAACAACGGCTGCGCGGGCTTCTGCACCGCACTCGCCTCCGCGAGCCACTCGGTGCGCGCGGGCGCCGCCCGGCACGCGCTGGTGATCGGCGCGGAGAAGATGTCCGACGTCACCGACTGGACGGACCGCAGCACCTGCGTACTGCTCGGCGACGGCGCGGGCGCGGCGGTCGTCAGCGCCGTCCCGGACGGAGCGGCGGCGACCCACGGGCCGGAGGGGATCGGGCCCGTCGAGTGGGGCTCGGACCCGACGCGGGGCGAGCTGGTGCGGCTGCTGGACGACTGGCAGCCGCACTTCGCCCAGGAGGGGCAGGCGGTCTTCCGCTGGGTCACCACCGAACTCCCTTCCGTGGCCCACCGCGCCTGCGAACGGGCCGGGCTGGCACCCGGCGACCTGGCCGGGGTGGTCACCCACCAGGCCAACCTGCGGCTGATCGAGGCCCTGCTGGAGCGGCTGGGCCTGCCCGAGGACGCGGTGGTCGCCCGGGATGTGGTCGAGTCCGGGAACACCTCCGCCGCCTCCGTGCCGCTGGCGCTGGCCAAGCTGGTGGAGCGGCGGGAGATCGCACCGGGCGCGCCCGTGCTGCTGCTCGGCTTCGGCGGCGGCCTCTCCTGGGCGGGCCAGGTGGTGCGCTGCCCGTGACGGCGTCTCCGGCGGCGACTGGCAGGATCGGCCCCATGGATACCGGAGCTGTCGGGGAGACCGTCGCCGAACTCGTGGTCGCGGCGGCGGCCGTCGTCGAGCAGGGGCGGCTGCTCGTGGTGAGCAAGCGCGCCGCGCCCGACCTGTTCTACCTGCCCGGCGGCAAGCCGGAGCCCGGCGAGAACCTGCGTACCGCACTGGATCGCGAACTGCGTGAGGAGTTGGGCGTTCCGCCGTCGTCCGCCACCCCGCTCACCGAGGTACGGGCGACGGCGGCGCTGGAGGGCGTGCCGATGCGGCTGGTGGTCTTCCGGGCCGACCTGGCCGGACGGCCCGCACCGGCCGCCGAGATCGCCGCGCTCCGCTGGACCGGCGCCGCCGTCTCCCCGCAGCTCAACCTGGCCCCGGCCGTCCGGAACCACGTCCTGCCACTGGTGGTGTGAGTCAGTCCGCCAGGTCCGCCGCCCACGGCGGATTCGCGCCGCGCACCGAGACGACCGCGGCGGCCACCCGAACGCCGAACTCCAGGGCCTCGGTGACCTGCTGCCGGGTGAGGCCGTCCAGCCGGCCGCCGAGCGCCCCGGCAGTCCGCAGGGCGTGCAGGAAGCCCGCCATGAACGAGTCGCCCGCACCGACCGTGTCCACGACCGGAGTGGGCGCGGTCGGGACGCGGACCCGGGCTCCGTCCAGCGAGGCCAGCACTCCCTCCGCGCCGAGGGTGACCACGACCAGCGGCACGCCGTCCGCGTGGAAGGCGTCGGCGCCCTCCTCCGGGGTGGCGCCGGGGCGCAGGTGGGCCAGGTCGTCGTCGGACAGCCGCAGGATGTCGGCCGCCGCGCACCAGCGGGGCAGCGCCGCCCGGTAGTCGGCGGGCTCGACGAGCAGCGGCCGGACGTTGGGGTCGACCGAGACGGTCGCCCGCTCGCGTATCCCCGCCAGCAGGCGTTCGACGGCCGCCGCGCCGGGCTGCCGGACCAGCGCGAGCGAGCCGGTGTGCAGGCAGCCGACGGGATCGGCGGTGGCGGCGGCGAGTTCGGCGTCGGTCCACTGCCAGTCGGCGGTCCGCTGTGCGTGGAAGGAGTAGTCGGCGCTGCCGTCGTCGGCCAGGTCCGCCACGGCCAGGGTGCTGGGTTCGGGCGCCGCGCGTACCGCGTGGCCCAGGTCGACGCCGGACTCCGCGAGCCGGGAGGCGAACAGCCGCCCGAAGACGTCGTGTGAGAGCCGCCCCAGGAAATGGGTCGGGGTACCCAACCGGGCCAATGCCACCGCCGTGTTGGCGGGCCCGCCACCGGGGAAGACGTCCAGCGCGAGCGGCGCCGGGGCGGCGTCCCCGGAGCTGCGGCGCGGCTCGGCCACGAACGCGTCGGCGACGCACTCGCCCAGCACGGCGATGGGAAGTTCAGCGGTCATCTCGGCCCTTCCGTTCTCACAACTCGGCGCCCTCCGGCCCTGTCGGCACCACGGTACGGTCACGGGGTGCGCCGGGCGCGGCCCGGCAGGGTCCGCAGTTCCGGCACCCCCAGCAGCCGCCCCAGCACGAGGTAGCCGACGGCCAGTGCGAGGACTCCGGATGCCAGGGACAGCGCCGCGGGCAGCGTGCCCCCGCCGAGGGTGCGCCGCACCGCGTCCGCCGCCGCCCAGCCGAGCCCGGCGGCCAGGGCCGACGCGAGGGCCACCTTCCCGTAGGCCCGAGCCAGTCCTCCCGAGGCGTCGAGCCGGCCGGACAGCCTGCGGCGCAGCAGCCGGAGCGTGAGCAGCAGTCCGGCGGCGTAGGCCAGTGCGTACCCGGCGGCCATGCCGGTCACCGCCCAGCGGGGCGGCAGCAGCAGGTGGCAGCCGGTGGCCAGGGCGATGTTGACGGCCGCGATGAACGCCGCCGTCCAGAACGGGGTGCGGGTGTCCTCGAAGGCGTAGAAGCCGCGCAGCAGCAGGTACTGCGCGGAGAAGGGGATCAGGCCGAGTCCGAACGCCTGGAGCATCTGCCCCAGGGGACGGGCCGATTCGGCGTCTGCGGCGCCGTGTGCGAACAGCAGCGCGGCGATCTGCGGGCCGAGCGCGAGGAAGAGGAAGGCGGTGGGGACGATGGCGGCGCCGGTGAGCCGGAGCCCGCGGGTCAGATCGGCCCGCAGGTCCGCGTGCCGCCCCTCGGCCACCGCGCGGCTCATCCGGGGCAGCAGCGCGGTCACCAGCGAGACGGTCACGATGGACTGCGGCAGCATCCAGATGGTCTGCGCGTAGGTGTAGGCGGAGTATCCGGCGCCCGCGTCGGGGAGCGCCTGGTCGGCTGCGTTGGCGTAGTTGGTGACGACGGTGAGCGCGACCTGGTTGGCCAGCACGAACAACAGCGTCCACTTGGCTGCGTGCGCGCTGCGGCCCAGCCCGGTGCCGCGCCAGTCGAAGCGCGGCCGGAAGCGGAACCCGGCGGCGCGCACGAACGGGACCAGCGCGAGGGCCTGCAGGGCGATGCCGCCGGTGGTGCCCAGGCCCAGCAGCCGCACCTGGGTGCCGGTGATGTCGGCGACCCGGTCGGGAACGGTCATCATGCCCAGGTAGGCGCCGAACATGGCGATGAGGACGACGTTGTTCAGGATCGGGGTCCACATCATCGCGCCGAACTTCTCACGCGCGTTGAGGACCTGGCCGAGGATGGCGAACAGCCCGTAGAAGAAGATCTGCGGCAGCAGGAAGCGCGCGAAGACGACGGTCAGCTCGAACGCCTCGTGCTGTGCGGGCGTGTCCCGCATGTAGAGGCCCACGATCTGCGGCGCCGCCCAGACGGCGAGCGCCGTACCGAGCGCGAGCACGGTGACGACGAGGGTCACCAGCCGCTGCTCGTACGCCCTGCCGCCGTCGGCGTGCGTGGCGCGCGCCCGCACGAGCTGCGGCACCAGTACGGCGTTGAGGGCCCCGCCGATCAGCAGGGTGTAGAGGCTGGTGGGCACGGTGTTGGCGGTGTTGTACGTGCTGGCCAGCAGCCCGGTGCCGAGCGCCGCCGCCTGAAGCACCTGCCGGATGAGTCCGGTGGCCCGCGAGACGACGGTGCCCGCCGCCATCAGCAGCGACGAGCGGGCGAGTCCCGTCCGGCCGGGGGCTGTCGGGGACTCGGGCGCTGTCCGCGCAGCGGCCACCGGCCGCGTTCCGTCTGCCATCCGGACAATCTAAGGGCAGTTGATCACCTTCCGTGAATCATCGCTGAGGGGCATCGGCGGTTCCCCGCTCCCGCCTCTCGGACGGGACGGGCCGCGCACTGCGTGCCCGGTGCGGCGGTGCCGGGCGGCCGGCGGCCGAACGGATACCGAGCGGTCGGCGGTCGGGCGGGGGTCTGGCGGCCGGCGGCGCCCGGCGAGCGAGCGATGGCCGGATGTGACAGGGAACCGTCATTGCGGACATCGGAGCGCGCGCCGAGGATGGGGGCATGTCCACTTCCCACCGCGTCGTCATCGCGGTCTTCCCGGATGTCGACCTGCTCGACGTCACCGGCCCGGCCGAGGTCTTCGCGCTGGCCAACCGGGAGAGCGGGGGCCGGGCGGACTACCGGGTCCGGCTGGCCGGACCGGACGCCGACCCGGTCACCACCTCCGCCGGGGTGCGGCTGCTGGCCGATCTGACCTTCGCCGAGGTCGGAGCCGCGGTGGACACCCTCCTGGTGCCCGGCGCCGTGGACCTGCACCCGGACGGGCCGGTGGCCCGGGTGGAGGAGAGCGTCGTGGAATGGGTCAGGGACACCGCGCCGCACGCACGGCGGATCGCCTCGGTGTGCGTGGGAGCCCATGTGCTCGCGGCGGCGGGACTGCTCGACGGACGGCGGGCGACCACACACTGGTCGACCGCGGCGCAGCTCGCGGCGGAGCACCCCCGGGTGCGGGTCGACGCCGACCCGATCTTCGTGCGCTCCGGCCGGGTGTGGACCGGCGCGGGCATCAGTACCTGTATGGATCTGGCACTGGCGCTGGTGGCCGAGGACCACGGCGAGGACCTCGCGCTGGCCGTGGCACGGCAGTTGGTCGTCTACCTCCGTCGGCAGGGCGGCCAGAGTCAGTTCAGCGTGCCGCTGAGCGTTCCGGCCACCGCCCGGCGGGAGATCGACGAGCTGCGCGTGTTCATCGCCGAACACCTCGCGGAGGACCTGTCCGCGCCGGTGCTGGCGGACCGGATGTGCCTGAGTGAACGGCACTTCGCGCGGGTCTTCCGCCAGGAGACGGGCAGCAGTCCGGCGGCCTACGTGGAGTCGGCGCGGGTCGAGGCGGCGCGCAGGCTGCTGGAGACGACCGACCGGTCCCCGGCGCAGATCACGGCGGCCACCGGGCTGGGTTCGATCGAGACACTGCACCGCGCCTTCCGCAAGCAGCTCAACACCACTCCGGCCGCCTACCGCCGCCGCTTCCGCACCACGAGCTGACCGCTCGGGCCTGGCTGCACGTCACTGGCCACCGCGCCACTGACCGCTCCTTTTCTGAGCACCGCTCGCCCGCGCCCGCGCTGCGCCGGCTCCGACGTGCTCCTACGCAACCCGAAAGGAACCTTCTGCCCATGAATAAGTCCACGACTCTGCGTGACGTCATCGGTCTCGACAACACGCTGCCCCGGCTGGGCGACGCCACCGTCCTCATGATCGACTTCCAGCAGACGTACCGCACCGGCGTCATGACCCTGGAGGGCGCCGAGCCCGCGCTGGCCGCGGGAGCCCGCCTGCTGGCCGCCGCCCGCGAAGCCGGTGCGCCGGTCGTGCACATCGTCAACGACGGTGGCGAGGGCTCGCCCTACGACATCCGTGCCGACATCGGTGCCGTCAGCCCGGAGGTGGCGCCCGCCGGGGAAGAGCCCGTCGTGGTCAAGCAGTTCCCCGACGCGTTCCGGGACACCGGCCTGCAGCAGACCCTGCGCGATCTGGGCGCGGGTGACGACCTGGTGCTGGCGGGGTTCATGACCCACATGTGCGTCACCTTCACCGCGCAGGGCGCCTTCAACCTCGGTTACCGGCCCACTGTCGTCGCCGAGGCGACCGCGACCCGCCCGCTGTCCGCACCCGACGGCAGCACCCTGCCCGCCGCAGCGTTGCAGACGGCGAGCCTGACCATCGTCGCCGACCTCTTCGGAACCGTGGCTCCCACGGTGGAGCACCTGCTGCGGTGACGTTCCCGGCCGGTCGCCGAGCAGCCGGCCGCGGTGTCTGCGGTCAGCCGGTCGCGTCCGCGCGGCCGGCCCCGGCGGGCAACCGGTCGGTGCGGGTGTGCCGGTAGGCGTGGACGGGCTCGCCCGTACCCGGTTCGAGGGTGTAGGCGTCCACCACGACCTGCTGCGCGTTGACGGTCAGCAGCATGAAGCCGAGGGTGTCGTACGCCTCCCAGAACGCCCTGTTGCTCGGCTCGTCCGCCCTGCCCTTGGTCTTGGCGGCGGCCCCGCAGACGATCTGCTGGGTGCCCTGGTACCGGGCCGCGGTGTCCAGGATCTGCAGGGTGTGGTCGTGCCCGCCCAGCAGGAACTCCGCCTTCCCGACCACGGCGTCCTCGTACAGCTCTTTGACGTGCTTGCCGCTGAGGTAGTCGCCGCAGGAGATGCCCTCGTATTCACCGGCGTTGCGGTGCGTGCCGTTGTTGCGCAGCGGGTGGTGCGCGAAGACGAACTTCCAGCGGGCCCGGGAAGCGGCCAGCGACTGCTGTAGCCAGGCGCGCTGTTCACGCGCGAACGGACCGTTCCAGTAGTACTCGGGATCGGTCTGCAGCACGTAGGAGGCCAGCGGGGTGGTGTCGATCGCGAAGAACTCCGCCACCGGCTCGTCGGCACCGCCGGGCACGGCGACCGAGTAGTAGCGACTGGGCATGTACCAACGGGCCGAGTGCGCGTGGTAGGCCACCTCGTGGTCGCCGCGCGAGGGCCACCCGCCGCTGCCGGGGATGATGCCGCTGGTGTCGTGGTTGCCGAGCACCATCAGCCAGGGCACGTCGATGCCCGTGTTGGGGCGTTCGAACTTGGACTGGAACTCGTCGTCGGTGTCGCTCTCGGGACCGTTTTCGTAGATGTTGTCGCCGAGTCCGATCGCCAGGTCCACTCCGCGGCGTGCACACACCGTGCGGGCGGCGTCGGCGACCTGCCACTGGCCGTCCTCGCCGGTACCCGCGTCGCCGGTGAGCAGCACGGTCAGTTCGGCCTTGTCGGGTATCGGCAGCTTGTCGGCCCCGGCGGCGAGCGCCTGCGGCACCGACGCGCCGCCCAGTACGGCGGCCGCGCCCACCCCGCCGGCTCCCGCGAGCACCGTCCGCCTGCTGACGCCGGTGCCGGCCCCCAGAGTTCCCATGCGTCTCTCCTCGTGTGTGTCTGGCACAGACACCACCCCCTACGGGTGAAGGTGGCATGTACACAGCGCAGCTAAGAGTGGGCGCGGTCAGAAACACTGTCAACTCGTCGGTAACCACGAATTTCCCGGTCAGGGCCGAGACGGACGGCCAGCAGCAGGCCGGTGGCGGCCAGGAGCGCCAGCACGGTCAACGTCGGGCCCATCGCCGTCAGAAACCCGGCACCGTCCCCGGACCACCGCGCGGGCGTCCAGAGGGACAGCAGTGTCGTCGCCAGCGCCACTCCCGCCGCCGGCCCGACGTTCATCGCCGTCTGCTTCACCCCGCCCGCCACCCCGGCCTGTTCGGCCGGAGCCCGCCCCACGACGACGGACGTGGCCGTCACCAGCACCGCGGCGAAACCCGCACCCAGCGCGAAGAACGCGACGCCGACCGCACCGGACCCCGCCTCCGCGTCCAGCCGGGACAGCAGCCACACCCCGGCCGCCAGCGAAGCGGCTCCCGCCCCCGCCGTACGGCGCGGACCGCAGCGCCGCAGCAGCACGGCGCACAGCGGCGCCCCGAGCACCATCGTGGCGGCGAGCGGCAGCGTGCGCAGTCCGCAGACGAAGGGGTCGAGGCCGAGGACGTCCTGGAGGAAGAAGGTCCCGACGAACAGCGTCCCGAACAGTGCGGCCGAGGAGACCACCAGGAGTGCCAGCGCGGGGCCGATACCGGGCGCCCGCAACAGACCGACGGGCATCAGGGGATGGACGGCATGGTGTTCGTGCCGTACGAAGGCGACCGCCGCGGCCGCACCGCCGACGGCCAGGATCCCGTTCACCACCGTCCAGCCGTCCCGGATGACGAAGACCAGCGTGTGCACCAGGCCCAGCAGCGCACCGCCCAGCAGGCAGGCGCCCGGCAGGTCGAGGGCTCCGCGCGGCGCCGGTTCGGGCCGACCCCGGCGGCCGGCCAGCAGGACCAGCGGACCCACCGCCGCCGCGGGGACGTTGAGCAGGAACACCGCACGCCACCCCGGTCCCGCGACGAGCAGCCCGCCGAGCACCGGCCCGCACGCGGCGGCCAGCCCGATCACGCTGGTGCGGACCGCGATCGGCGCCGCGAGGCGTTCAGGCGGGAACGCGGCGCGCAGCATGCCGAGCGTGGCGGGTTGCAGCAGTGCGCCGAAGACGCCCTGGACGACGCGCAACGCGACGACCGAGCCGATGCTTCCGCACAGCCCGATGCCTGCGGAGGCGGCACCGAAGCCGAGCATGCCCAGCGCGAACAGCCGCTGGTGCCCGTACCGGTCGCCGAGCCGGCCGGCGAAGACCAGCAGACTCGCGACGGCGATCAGATATCCGGTGCTCGTCCACTGCACCTGTGTGAACGTGGCGCCCAACTCCTGCTGCAGCCGGGGCTGGGCGACGGTGAGGACCGTGCCGTCCAGCGCCACCACCGCCGCCCCCGTGACGCTGCCGAGGAAGGTCAGCGCCCGCACCCGGCGCTCCGGCGGCGCACTCACCCGCCCACCGGGGCGAGATGGGCGTCCAGGGTCGCCTCCAGCACCTCGTCCTGCCCGGCCGCGGTGGCGAGCGGGAGGCTGCGCCAGGCGCTCAGTTGGGCGATCCCGTGCAGGTTCGCCCACAGCGCTCCGGCCCGGGCCCGCGGGTCGCCCCCTGGCCCGGCTCCGCCCTCCCGGCCCGCACGCGCGACGAGATCCACCAGCACCTCGAAGAGCGGCAGGCTCACCTCTCGCAGCCCCAGCTCTCCGCTCTCCAGCAGGTCGTGCCGGAACATCAGCTCGTACATGCCCCGGTGGTCCCGGGCGAAGGCCAGATAGCTGCGGGCCAGCGCGGCGAGCTGGGCACGCGGGCCCTCCTGCGGCCGGCCGGCCAGCACCTCCCCCGCCTCGGCCGCCAGTTGGCCGAACCCCTCCCGGGCGATGGCCGAGAGCAGTGCGAGGTACGTCGGGAAGTACCGGCGGGGCGCCCCGTGGGAGACCCCCGCATGCCGGGCGATCTCCCGGAGCGAGACTCCCCGGGCCCCCTCCGCCGCGACCAGTTCGACCCCTGCGCTGACCAGCCGCCCGCGCAGCCCGGCATCCGTGTTCGGTTCATCCATAGACACTGTCTACCAGGCGTGCGTAGACAGTGTCTACACCGGCTGCCGGTCCTCGTTCCCGCAGGCCAGCTCACACCACACCGTCTTCGCGTACGCGCCCTGCTCCACGCCCCAGCGCAGCGCCAGCGAGTCGACCAGCGCGACCCCTCTGCCGGACTCGGCCTCCGGCGCGGCGGCGAGCAGCAGCGGGAGCGGCCGCGGGTCCGGATCGGTCACCGCGAGCCGCACCCGCTCACCGCCGCACCACGAGACCCGCACGGTCACCGGAACCCCCTCCCCCACATGCACGACCACGTTGGTGAGCAGTTCACTGACGCAGAGCGCCACCGCCTCGGCCGCCCTTTGAGCACCCCACCGCGCACAGTGCCCCGCCACCTGGTGGCGCACCGCGCCGACGTCCGCGGCCCGCGCCAGCAGCGCGAGCGAGAGCGCCGGACGCTGCGGCGCCTCGGCGATCCGCCACGTCTGGGTCCTCACCCTCCCGCCTGCCTCTCCCCCGCCGCGGCACGCAGCACCGCCGCGAGAGCGCGGGCGGTCTCCACGTTGCAGTTACCGAGCGAGACGAGCGGGCGAGGCTGCCTTCCGGCGTACGTCACGGGATCGACACCGAGGGACGGGAGCGTGAGCCCGTGCGCACGCAGCGCCGCGCCCAGTTCCGCGATGCATTCCTCACCTTCGTCGCCGTTTTTCGATCGCCCGTACGCACACTCGTTCATGTGTCGCACCTTCCTTGAGCAGTGTGTGACTGACACCCCACACAATGGCCGGAGGGCGGGTAACGTTGCGGCCGATCGGGCTTCCGCAAGCGAACTGCCCATCAGCTACGACCAATTGCGGACCCCCCGGGAATGGCTCCCCAGCGAGCGAAAACAGCCAGCACTCTCTCGGCGGTGAACCGTGCCAGGACCCAAGGACATCGACGGCTCGGCGGGCGTGCCCACCTTCTACGGCAAGGAGCTCCGCTGGAAGCGCGAGCAGGCCGGACTGACCCAACCCCAACTGGTGGAGGGCAGCTTCTACGGCCACGGCCACCTGAGCGAGATCGAACGCGGCGAGCGGCGCATGCCGCCGGACCTCGCCGCACACGTGGACAAGGTACTGAAGACCGACGGCTTCTTCAGCCGCCGCTGCGAGGATGTGCGGAACGCGCGATTGAGGGGGCACGCCCCGTACTTCGAGAAGGCTTTGGAGGCTGAAGAGCGCGCCGACTCCATCGAAGAGTGGAGTCCTATGCTCTTGCCAGGCCTGTTGCAGAACGAGACATACGCGCGAGCGGTCGTTGAAGCGGCTCATCCGCTGGCAGAGCCAGATGTGGTCGACGCCAAAGTTCAGGCTCGGCTCACCCGTGCCGAGCTCTTCGAAAGAGAACGCGAGCGTCCTGAATTCTGGGCCGTACTACACGAATATCTGCTGCGGCACCCCATCCTCCCGCCCAGGGCTATGGCCGAACAGCTTGACAGCGTTGTGAGGCTGGTCCGCAGGAGGCGCGTCGTTCCACAGATCCTACCGTGGAGTGCCGGAGCCCATCCGTTCATGATGGGCATGGCCACTATCATGACATTCCCTGACGCTCCGCCCATGGTCTACACGGAGTCGATGTACAGCGGAGAAGCCATCGACGATCCGGCACTCGTGAGGCCGTACCGTAAGGCATACGATCGGTTGAGGGCCGCCGCACTGTCGCCACAGGCGTCCCTGGCCATGATCGAGGCAGCGGCAGAGGAGTACCGGAATGGCGAGCCGAGAGTTCGACCTGAGCGCTTTCCGCTGGCGGAAGAGTAGTTACAGCAACGGCGACGGGGGCAGTTGCGTCGAGATCGGCACACTCGCCGCGTCAGACATCGTCCCGGTGCGCGACACCAAGAGAGCGCCCACTGATCCCGTCCTCGTGTTCCCCGCAACCCAGTGGGCCCGCTTCGTCACCACACTGCACAACGGGCACAGAAACGCCTGACCTTCCCGCAGTCAGAGGAGCGCCGGAGATGACCGTGCAGCCCCACCCCAACTCCACGCAGTGGCGCAAGAGTAGCTACAGCAACGGCGACGGCGGCGACTGCGTCGAGGTCGCAGTTCCGGCACAGGGTGGAGTCGTCACGGTGCGGGACACCAAGGCGGGGCCCCGAGGCCAGGTGCTGACTTTTCCCGCGCCGCAGTGGGGGTGCTTCGTGGCGACGGTCTGCCGTGGGGGCTTCGAGGGCTGATCAGCGAATGCCCCTTCTGCACGAGGGCCCCTCGACGGGCGAGTGACATCTGCACACAGCGCGGCGGGGGGGGGCGAGGTGGGGCGGGCTGTTCTCCTACGGCCGTGGCAGTTCACCCCAGCCGGTGACGCTGGTACGACGCCGCGATGGCGACGTCCAGCGCCGGCGTTCGAGGGCGCCACTTTCGGTGGGCCGGGTGGTGGTACCGGGCAGCGGAATGGCGCACGCAACGCCGGCGGGCCTCTCACCGGCCCACCCGGCCCCGCCGGACCGGCCTCAGCAGGTGATGCGGCGCTCGGCGCTCTCGTAGACGCCGAGGGAACCGACAGCAACTTGCGTCTTGTAGGTGTAGGTGCCGGAACCCGTGCAGGTCCACCAAGCGATTTCGGAGTCGCTCTCGAGGCGGACCCAGTCCATCTCCTCCCAGCCGTACCAGCGGTGGCGCTGCAGGGAGATCGTGGCGTCATTGCAGCTGCTGCGGGCCTTGCTGGCCGCACCGATGACCTCGCTGATGCCCTTGTACGGGGCTGAGATGTGGTAGCAGCTCCGATCCCAGTCCGAGGCGGCGGCCGGTGTGGTCGGCATCAGCAGCGTGGCCGCGAAGGCGAAGGCGATGGCGGCGCAGGACTTGCCGGCGAACCCGAGAGTTCTGGTTCTCATGACAGAAACTCCTGTCTGCGTGATTGTACGGTGTACAAGACGCAAGAACCCTGTCACCGGGGTCGGGACGGAATCAACACCTCGCACTGAGCTGACGCTTCATCAATCTTCGCCAACGCTTGCTCGTTGACGCCTGCTCGCCTCGGAAGCAATGAGCACTGTGCATCGTGAAGTTGCTGGTCACGTGCCTGGCGTGCGTGGGGTTCGGGATGCTCAGGCTGGTCACGGGCGGAGGACTTCGTCGAAGGTCATCGGTGCGCGAAGCCGTGCACGACCGGTCCGCACGGCCGCCACCGCTTGGCTCGACGCTGCGGAGATGCTGATGGACGGCGACTCAGGGCTGATCGAGTGGCGGGGGCGAGCCTCATGATTTTGAGTGGGACCTGGTGTTGCTGGTTCCCCGCCCCCGCCCAGGCAGCGGACACGGGTGAAACGAGGAGGTGTTCGCGGCTTGCAGGAAGGCTGGCCGCAGCCTAGTGGTGGCCTCAACTTCCTGACAGACAGTTAGTAATCACATAGAATGTGGTGACACAAGCAACGGAGGACCCTGTGGACCCTGAGCTGATCACTGTCGCTTCGACGACCCTAGTCGGTGTCATGGTTTCCGACGGTTGGGACGCCTTGCGAGGCCGAGTCGTGGCCTTGTTCAAACGGGGCGAAGCGGACGCACAGAGTGGCATCGAGGAACAACTCGACGGTTCCGTGGAATGGCTCCGGCAGCATCCCACAGACAGGCAAACAGTCGAAAGTGCCTGGCGTGACCGCTTCGAGCAGTTGCTGACCGCCCACCCTCAGGCTGTAGCCGACGTGGAGAAACTCTTCCCGGGAGCCGCCAACCGAAACCAGTCCGGAGCCAAGAACCTATTTCACAACAGCACGGTCAACGGCCTGCACACGGGAACGGGTGACCAGCACAACACCTTTCGGTCCTGAGGTCCGTCGTGAGAGTTGTCTTCTACAGGTCTCGGGCGTACGGCGTTCACCTTGGAACTGGTGATCAACACAACCACATCGAAAGTGGTTTTTGGAAGCTCTGTAAAGCCATCGGGCGCGGAGTGATCCTGCTCAACATTCTGACGGTCTGGCTGTTCGGCTGGGGCATGCTGTACGTGATTTCCTTCTCGGCTTTGGAGGCGCTGACTGGAGGTCAACACGGCACGTACACGCCACTGTTGGCCTTGCCGGGCATGATGTGTGGAGTCTTTGCCGCATGGGGATTCACAGCTCGCCGGCAGGACGCTCAAGTGGCCCACAGTTGGGGTATCGCGGCGAGCTTCATGTACGCCTGGCTGGGCCTCGCCCTGCTGATGGAGACCTTCAGCAACACGCCTGGCCTGGTGCCTGACGGAACCGCGCACTGGAGCACGGGTGTCGTCGTTGCCGTCGAGGGCATCCTGTTGTTCTGCTTCTT
Source organism: Streptomyces sp. WMMB303 (assembly GCF_029351045.1). Classification (NCBI taxonomy): domain Bacteria; kingdom Bacillati; phylum Actinomycetota; class Actinomycetes; order Kitasatosporales; family Streptomycetaceae; genus Streptomyces; species Streptomyces sp. WMMB303. The sequence continues at coordinate 4,695,397 of NZ_JARKIN010000001.1, forward strand.
TCGTGCCAAGCTCCGACGGGCCTTTGAGTAGGGGCGGCACGAGGCCCTGCGGACAGGTCTCTCCCTTCGCAGGGAATGTCGGCGCGCTCCCGCGTCCGTGCACCCGAGCCGGACCGACAAGAAGCACGCGACCGCGTATGCCGATGCCTGCCACATTGAGCAGTGCGCATCGTGAACTACTCCGGCAAGCACAAATCACCATGGCCTGCTGGTGATCGCGCTCACCGACGACCGGGGCCGACTACTGTGGGTCTCCGCGGCCCGGCCCGGGCGGACCTCGGAGATCACCGCCTACCGTCACGACAATTCACCGCCCATCTCCGCGCGGCCAGCCTCGGAGCCATCGCTGACCTGGGATTCGTCGGCCTCGACGACAGCGGCCCGGACGCCGACCCGGCGGTGATCACCGGCTACAAGGCCGCCCGGAACCTGTCGCCGACCCGTGGCCAGAAGCTGTCCAACAAGGCACTGGCCGCAGTGCGCGTCCCGGTCGAGCACGGCTTCGCCCACCTGAAGAACTGGCGCGTCCTGGGCAAGGTGCGCACGGATCCGACGTGGGCGACCGCGCTGGTGCGGGCCCTGCTGGTCCTCACGAACAAGGAAATTGCCCGATGACGGACGATCTTGTCGCTGGACTACCGGCCCGGACCTGGCCGAGCGTCCCGACACCTACGCACACCAGCCCACCTGACGGGCAGTCTTCACGATGCGCACTCCTCAATGGTCCGACCTGGCCGAATCTCCGCCCACTGGTGCACTCTTCGGCATGGAGTCTTTCTGCTACCACCGCGATCGTCCCGGCTCGGCCGCACTGCGGTACCAGTTGCTGGAGGAGCACTGGTCCTACATGGACGGATACGCAGAGGGCTTGATCGCACGTGGCCCGACCCTCGCCGCCGACGGCGAGACACCCACCGGCAGTGTGCATGCCGTCGACCTGCCGGACCCGGCGGCGGCCCGGGCGTTCGCGTTCGAGGAGCCCAACCATCAGGCGGGGATCTACCGGGACGTGCTGCTCTTCCGGTGGCGCAATCTGCTCGGACGCACGATGTGGGAGTTCCCCGGTGGCCGTACCGGCGGCGACCGGTATCTGGTGCTCGGCCTGGGGCCGGCGCGGGCGGAGCACGGCGCACAGCCCACCGGCCCGACCGTCCCGCCCGGTGAGGACGAGCTGATCGCATTCGGAGCGCTGCTCTCGGACGACGGCACCGCCTGGCTCGGTACGGCGGCCCTGGTGCGGGCGCCGGACGCGGACGCGGCGCGCGCCACCCTCGCCGCGGAGCAGTACACCGGCATCGAGGTCCACGACTGGGAGTTCGGCGGACGGCGATGAGGGCGGGGGGGCGTCAGGTGAGGAGCGAGCGGCCGGTGGGCGCCAGCCGGAGTCTCCGGGGTGCCGCTGTCTGCAGACGGGCGAGTCCCGGCAGGATGGCGTCCCGCACGTGGGAACGGGCGGCTGCCTCGTCCAGGTGCCGACGGTGCGCGCTCTCGTCAGGGTACGAGAAGAGGAGCACGGCGCCGTTCTCGCCGACGCGGACCGGCAGTCCGGGGAAGGTGTTGGGGGCTTGCTCCGTGATCAGGAAGGCGAGCGGCGCGGGCTCGGACTCCCTGAGGGCCGGCAGGAGGCGGTCGCGGATCATCGCGACGCCCTCGTGCTGCCCCAGCGGGAAGGACCACACGGTCGCCGAGACGAACCGGTCCGGTGCGGGGGCCGCACAGGCGGCGAGGGCCGCGCGGCGAGAGGCCGTTTCCCGCGGACCACGCGCCGCGGGGCGAGGGCGAGTTGTGCAGTCGGAAGGCGCCCGGCAGGGCCTGGCTCCACGTGCCCGGCACACCGAGACGGCCGGTGGAGTGACGGTCGGCGCATCCGGTTCCCGGCCGACACGGTTGAGCTGTGCAATCACCTGAGCCCGTAACAGCAGCGGTCTTGAGCATCTGTCACACCCATGGGCTCCGGAGGTGTGACATCTGTACATAGTCCCGGGGGTGCGGTCCGTCCTACCTTCGGTGTGCGCGAGATCTCACGCCGGGTGACCCCCGGCCTTCTCGGTCGGCCGCCCGGTCCACGGCGGACGGGGGGAGGTTCCCGTCCGCGCTGCTCGCAGCCTCATGCGCACGCCGGTACACCCCGGCGTCGGGAGGCGACGTCCGAGGGCAGCGGCGCGGACCGGGCGGCCGTGCGCCGCGCATCCCGCACCCGGGCCCGCAGGGCGGTCCGCGACCGCCTCGCCGGGGCGAAATGCTCTCGCCGCCCCGCACCCGGACCGCTAACTTGGCGGCGTGACGACCGAGCTGCTGACCGAACGCCTGCTGCTCCGCGCGTGGCGGGAGAGCGACCTGGCTCCCTGGGCCGCGATGAACGCCGACCCGCAGGTGCGGGAGCACTTCCCCGGGGTGCTCGACCGGGCGCAGAGCGATGCGTCGGTGGCCCGCTTCCAGGCGGATCTGGAGGCGCGGGGCTGGGGCTGGTGGGCGGTCGAAGTGCGCGCGAGCGGGGAGTTCATCGGCTTCGCCGGGCTGGACCCGGTGGAGGAGGAGCTGCCGGTCGAGGGGGTGGAGGTCGGCTGGCGGCTGGCCCGCTCCGCGTGGGGGCACGGCTTCGCGACGGAGGCGGGCCGCGCGGCGGTGGAGTTCGGATTCGCGTCGCTGGGCCTTCCGGAGATCGTGGCGATCACTCCCGTCGGCAATGTGCGCTCCCAGGCGGTGATGCGCCGGCTGGGTATGACCCACGACCCGGCCGACGACTTCGAGGATCCCACCGTGCCGCCCGGCCCGCTGCGGCACAGTGTCGTGTACCGCCTCCGCCGCGGCGGCCACTCGGGGGACGCGGGGTGATCGGCTGCTGCGGCGGGCCGTCGTCCCGGCCGCGCCGGATCGCCGGACGAACCTCCCCGGCAGGTCACCGTCAGGAGGGCGCGGAGGAGGGCCGCGGTTGCGGCTCGGGGCCTTCCGGTGGGGTGCGTCCGATGCCGCGCATGTGTTCGCGTGCGGCGATGCGGGCCAGTTTGGTCAGCATCATGCCGTTGCGGACTGCGACGACGTAGTCGACGGGAAGACCGTGCATCCGCGTACCCGGACCGCGGAGCGGATGCCATTCCAGGACGACGAGGGTGTGCTCGCCCCAGGGGATCAGCTCCATGGCGATGCGGGCCGCGCCGAAGGGGTCGGCCTTGGCTTCCAGTTCCAGGCGGCGCTCGGGTTCGCAGATCCGGACGACAGAGGTGTCGTCGAGGGTCAGGGCACCGATGCCGACGCGCACCCGGAGCCGGGCGCCGACCTCCGGCCAGTGCGGGTCCGCGTCGAGGACGCGCTGGGTTCCGGTGACCCACTCCCCGTACCGGCTGCCGTCGGACAGCAGGCTCCAGACCTCGGGCGGTGGACTCATGATCAGGCGGCGGTTCCGCGACACTCCGACCAGGCTCCTCAGGACAGCTTCGCCGCAGGCGGGGCGGTTTCCCGGATACCGCCGTCGGTCACGTCCGGCATGGACTCCCTCCTCGCAGGGGCAGAAGCGGTACCCATGCACTCCGCAGTGCCGACGCGCAGTGCCGCCGACCGGGCGGCCGGTATCCGGGGCAACTACCGAAGACCCTGTGCGATGCCGTCGGAACAGTCGCGTCGAACGTGGCATCCGGGTGCCGTGAGGTCGGCGGCACGCGTCGTCCACCGCCTCCGCCGCGGCGGCCACTCAGGGTGACGTAGGCGGCTCCGCTTCATGTGCACGGTGCAGCAGTTCCAGGAAGCCGGGCGCGGCCGGCAGCGGTACGGAGCCGATGCGGTGCACCGGGATGCCCGGGGTCCAGGAGTTCAGCACGACCGCTCCGCGCAGAGCGGGCAGGTCGGCCGGGGTGATCTCACGCTCGTGCTGCGGGATGCCGAGCCGGTCGAGCTGTCGGCGGACGGTGCCCATCATGGTCCCGGCCAGCACGTCGGCGTCGGGCCAGAGCACGGTCTCGCCGTCCCAGAAGGCCAGGTTCCAGATCGTCGCCTCGCTGAGCCGGCCGCGCCGGTCGACGAAGGCGGCGTCGTCGAACCCCTGGGCCCCGGCCTGGCGCAGGAAGTGGGTCTTGGCCACCTCGCCGACGTGCTTCACGGACGCGAGGGGACGTTCGTACTCGACCGTTCCCAGGCTCAGCGGGCCTTCCGGGCCGTAGGCGGCGGGTGCGGTGCGTACCAGGACGGACAGCTCCGCGTCCGCCTGTCCGGAGGTGAATTCGGGGGCCGCGGAGTAGACCACGGCGGTGAGGGAGACATCGGCGGGACCGGCCTTCAGCGCCGCCCGCAGGTGCGCCCGCAGGCGGTCCTGGGACGGCGCCGTGCCGTACAGCGCCACGGAGGCGTTCCGCAGCCGCTCCAGGTGCAGGTCGAGTCCTCGCACCCGGCCGCCGCGCACCTGCATCGCGGTGAAGTGCGCGTATCCCGCGAATGCGAGCGGGGCCAGTTCCTCGGGTGTGGCCGGGCGGCCGTCCCGGTGCACTGCGTACATGTCTGCTTTGCGGGACGGTTCCAGGACGGGTTCGGAATGGTGGCTCATAATCCGGACGTTAAGGTCTGACACCGGTGTGAAGGTCAACACGGTCGGACAGGGGACGGGCACATGCTGATCGGCGAGTTGTCGGAGCGCACCGGAGTCAGCTCCCGGATGCTGCGCTACTACGAGGCGCAGGGGCTGCTGGTGGCCGGGCGCGGGCCGAACGGCTACCGCGACTTCGGGGAGGAAGCCGTGGTCACCGTCGCACAGACCCGCGCCCTGTTGCGCGCGGGTCTGTCCACGGAAGTGATCCGTTCGGTGCTGCCGTGCGCCCGGGGCGAGAGGCCGGAAATCCGGTGGTGCGCGGAGCTGCGGGACATTCTCAATGGCGAGCTGGCCGAGATGGACGAGCGGATCGACGCGCTGCAGCGCAGCCGCGGCGCGCTCGCCGGGCTCCTGGACCCGTCCTGAGGCGCGAGGCAGGGAGCCGTCAGCGGACGTCGTAGATCAGATGCGTGGCGGTCGAGGTCGCCGTCACGGCGCGCTGCACCAGCGTGCGCGGCGTCCCGCCGGTGAACAGCGGCGTCCCGGAGCCCAGCACGACGGGTGCGAGGTGCAGTTGCAGCACGTCGACCAGCCCGGCGTCGAGCGCCGAGCCGACCAGTGCGCCGCCGCCCATCAGGAATGTGTCCAGCTCCCTGCCGCTGCGCGACGACGCCTCCTCGGCGCGAGCGCGCGCGGCGGAGACCGCGTCGGACAGGCCGGTGGTGACGAAGGTCCAGTCGAGGTCGGTGAGCCGCACCGACTCCGGCGGCGTGCTCGTGACGACGAAGAACGCGGGCTTGCCGACCTCGCCGGCGCCGTAGCCGCTCCGGTCGTCCCAGCCGTGGGGCCCGTCGACCACGTCGAAGAGCCGGCGGCCGAGGACCACGGCACCCGAGCGGGCGGTCGCCTCGCGCAGGATCCGGCGGTCGTCGGGGTCGTCGGAGAACGCCCAGGTGTGCAGGGCCTCGCCACCGGTGCCCAGCCCGTTTTCGGGGCCGGGGTCCGGGCCGGTGACGAAGCCGTCCAGAGAGACCGAGATGTCGGCGATGATGCGTGTCATACAGAGGCGGACCGGCTCCGTCGCCGGAACTCATCGCTCAGCCCGGAAGAAATCCGCAGCCGTTCCCGGCCGCCGTGTCCCGGTGCGGGTCAGCCGGCGCCCTCGACATCGAGCGCGGTGCCGTAGAGCCGGGACACCCGGAGGCGGATGACGACACGCCGTTCCTGTACGGCTTCGGCCAGGAACCTCTCCTCGTCCTCCGGGGTGGCGAAGCCCGAGGCCATGGCGGCGAGCTCACGGCCGACGGCGTCGCCGGGATCGGCGGTGGGCTCGGAGACCTCGGCCTCGCCCTCGGCGACCGCGAAGGTCCACACGTCGCGGCTCACGTGCAGGGCCGCGTGCGGGTCGGCGCGGAAGTGCCGGGGCTTGAGGCGGTCGCGGGTGGTGGAGATCCGCAGGACGCGTGCCGCCGCGTCCCAGCGGTACAGCACCGTGGTCAGGTGCGGGTGGCCGCTGCTGCGGACGCTGGCCAGCGTGCCGAACTGCTGCTCGGAGAGGAGCTGGTCGAGCTCGGAGTCGGTGAGCGGGCGGGGGGCGGGGCCGGGCATGGCGGTTCCTTCGGGGTGGTGGGACGGGAGGTCGGCTGTCAGTTCGCGGGTTGCTCAGCGGCGGCGACCGGGTCCGGGGCCGGTGCCACGGGAGTGCCGCCTTCGGATCCGGGCTTGCGGAGTGCCGCGAACGCGAGGACGAAGGCCAGGACGAGCAGCCCGGTGCCGGTGGCGAACGCCGCGTGGTAGCCGCCGGTCAGTGCGGCGGCGCGGCTGCCGCCGGCGGCGGTGAGGCTGTCGGTGCGGGCGGCCGCCAGGGTGGAGAGGGCGGCGACGCCCAGCGCCATGCCGATCTGCTGGGTGGTGTTGAACAGCCCGGAGGCCAGCCCGGCGTCGCTCTGGTCGGCGCCGCTCATACCCAGCGAGGTGAGGGCGGGCAGGGCCAGGCCGAAGCCCGCCGCGAGCAGCATCACGGGCAGCAGGTCGGTGGCGTAGTGCGCGTGCACCGGCAGCCGGACGAGCAGTCCCAGCACGCCGATCAGGAGCGCGATCCCGGTCAGCAGCACGGCGCGTTCGCCGTACCGCGCGATCAGCCGGGCGGAGGCGCCCAGCGAGACCGCCCCGATGATCACGGCGGCGGGCAGCATGGCGACGCCGGTGCGGGCGGCGCTGTAGTCGAGGACGTTCTGCAGGTAGAGGGCGAGCAGGAGCTGGAAGGAGAAGAGGGCCGCGACCATCAGCATCTGCACGAGGTTCGCCACGGCCACGCTGCGCGAACGCAGCACGCGTGGCGGCATCAGCGGGGTGCGGGCCCGCACCTGGCGCCGCGCGAAGCCCGCGAGCAGGACGGCGCCCGCGAGTGCGGGCACCAGGGTGTGCGGCGAACCCCACCCGTGGCCGGTGGCATTGACGACTCCGTAGATGCCCGCCATCAGCCCCGAGGTGATCAGGAGCGCGCCCCAGCCGTCGGCGCCGGCCCGCAGCCCGATCCCGGCGTCCGACGGGAGCGAGGGGAGGGCGAGCGCGAACACGAGGGCGCCGATGGGCAGATTGATGAAGAAGATCCAGTGCCAGTCGAGCAGGTCGGTCAGGACGCCGCCGAGGACCTGGCCGATGGAGGCCCCGGCGGCGCCGGTGAAGCTGAAGACGGCTATGGCCCCCGCTCGTTCCTTGCTTCCGGGATAGAGCGTGACGAGGATGCCGAGCCCGACGGCGGTCGCCATGGCGCTGCCGACGCCCTGCAGGAAGCGGGCGGCCAGCAGGAGGGCGGGGGTGGTGGCGAGTCCGGCCAGCAGCGAGGCGGCGGTGAAGACGCCGGTCCCGGCGAGGAACATCCGTTTGCGGCCGAGGAGATCGCCGAGCCGGCCGGCGAGCAGCAGCAGGCTGCCGAAGGCGACGAGGTAGGCGTTGACGACCCAGCTCAGCTCCGAGGCGGCGAAGTCGAGGTCCCGTTGGATGGCCGGGAGCGCCACGGTGACGATGGAACCGTCCAGGATGATCATCAAGGTGCCGGCGGCGATGACGCCGAGTGCGAGGCCGCGGGGGCCTCTGGCTGCGGAGGGTGAGGGGGATGCGGACATGGCGGCCTCTCGGTTCGCACGGCGGAGGGAGCGGAACGAGACATGACCGTAGCAGATAGTTTTGTTGCAGACGATATTCTTGGGGACGATCCTCCCGGTAGGCTGACCCCATGACCGCCATGACGCCACCGGCCCGCACCCAGCCGGACCTCTCCTACCTGCTGGACCACACCAGTCATGTGCTGCGCACCCGGATGGCGGCGGCGCTCGCGGAAATCGGGCTGACGGCGCGCATGCACTGCGTACTGGTGCACGCGCTGGAGAGCGAGCGCACCCAGAGCGAGCTGGCCGGGATCGGCGACATGGACAAGACCACGATGGTGGTCACCGTCGACGCGCTGGAGAAGGCCGGACTCGCCGAGCGCCGCCCCTCCAGCACCGACCGCCGAGCACGGATCATCGCCGTCACCGAGAAGGGCGCCCGGACGGCCGAACGCAGCCAGCGGATCGTGGACTCCGTGCACGGACAAGCGCTCGACGCGCTGCCGGACGGCGACCGGGAGACGTTCCTACGGCTCCTGGAGCACCTGGCCACCGGCCACCTGAGCACCCCCTCCCCCGCGCCCGCCCGCCGGGCCCGGCAGCACAGCGGCTGACCCTCTCGTGCGCGGGCGGGGCTGCGAACCCGGCGCCGAGCGGCCGCAGAACGCCCGGAACAACCGCGTCCGGCCCGGAGCACCGCGTCCATGAGAGACGCGTGAAGCCGGGATGCCCCCGGGCGGGGTTCGCGCGACCATGGCCGGGCCACCACCCGAGGGCTGGAGTGAACCGATGGCTGTGCGATCCCGGCGGGTCGTCGTGACGGGGCAGGTGCAGGGCGTCTACTTCCGGGACACCTGCCGCCGGACGGCCGCCGCGCAAGGAGTACGCGGATGGGTGCGCAACCTGCCGGACGGCGGTGTCGAAGCCGTCTTCGAGGGTGCGCCGGAAGACGTCGACGCCCTGGTGGAGTGGGCCCGCGAAGGACCACCGGCCGCGTTCGTCGACGACGTGTGGATCACCGAACAGGAACCGCAGGGACACACCGCCTTCCAGGTACGCACCACCGCGCCCGCACCGGAGGAGGACCGGTGACCGCCCTGACACCGGACCTGGGCCCGTGACCGCCCCCACCCCGGGGCGGGACCCGGTGACCACCCCGGCGCGGCCGCCGGCCTCCGCGGCCCGGCTCCGCATCCTGGTACCCGAGGAGTTGCGCCACTTCCTCCCCGCGCGGCGGCGCGGCCCGGCCCGGGACCCGGACGGCATGCCCTGCCCCTACGACGGTGCCGCCTCGCTGGGCCACGTGGTGCAGTCGCTCGGCGTACCGCTGACGGAAGTGTCGCGGCTGCGGGCCGACGGCGAGCCTGTTCCCGCCGCGTACCGCCCGCCGGACGGCGCCCGTATCGAACTGTTCCCCGTGCCCCGCCCGCAGCCGCTGCCGCCTACGGCACCCATGCCGCCCCGGTTCGTGCTCGACGTGCACCTGGGAGCGCTGGCCCGACGGCTGCGGCTGCTGGGCGTGGACACCGCCTGCCGCAACGACGCGGCCGACCCGGAACTGGTGGAGCAGGCCGCGGCAGAGCGTCGCATCCTGCTGACCCAGGACCGCGGCCTGCTGCTCCGACGAGCACTGTGGCTGGGCGCCTATGTGCGCGGGAGCCGCCCCGACGAGCAGCTCACCGACGTCCTGGACCGCTTCGCCCCGCCCCTGGACCCGTGGACCCGCTGCCCGGCGTGCAACGGGACGCTCGCGTCCGTCCCCAAGGAGGAGGTCGCCGAGCAGCTCCCGCCCGGCACCCGGCGCACCTACGACACGTTCACCCGCTGCACCGCCTGCGGACACCTCTACTGGCCCGGCGCCCACCACCCCCGGCTCGCGGCCCGCGTCGCCGCCGCCCGGCGCGCGTCCGGCGGCGGGCCGGCGTCCGGCGACGGGTCCGCGCCCCGCGGCGCGTCCGGCAGCGGGTCCGGCGGCAGCACCTCCGGCGACGACGCCGGGTGAGGCTCGCTACGTCCGCCAGCACCGCCGCACATACCGGCGCTGCCACGGGGTCTCGACCGCGCGGCGCGCGTAGTGCTCCCTGACGTAGCCGACAGCCCGGTCGGCCGGCACCCCGTCGAGCACGGCCAGGCAGGCGAGGACCGTACCGGTGCGGCCCACCCCGCCACCGCAGACGACCTCCACCCGTTCGTCCGCCGCCCGCTCCCACACCTGGCGCAGCGCGGACCGGGCCTCGGCGCGGTCACTCGGCAACCGGAAGCCGGGCCACCGCAGCCAGCGGGACTCCCAGCCCGCCGGATCCGGAGGCCGCCCCAGCAGATAGAGGCCGAACTCCGGCTCCATCGCCGGACGGCAGGGCATGACGCAGCCCCCGGCCGCGGACGAGCCTCCTGGACGGCAGACGCAGACCCCCGGAGCACCGGGGTCCCAAGTGGCGGACACAGCACGGGTCCCAAGTGGCGGACACAGCACGAAGCTAGGCGGCTGCCGGCACCACGGACGCGGAGTCCGCAGGGTCCGGCATGGTCATGCCCCCTGATCGGCGAGAAGTTGGGCGTCTCGGCTTCTACGGGGCCACCTGGTTGACACACCGGCTCGGCTCCGACATACAGCTCCTCGCACGCAGAGCTCCGGACGCGACGATCAGCACCTCTCGAGTGAGTACGGGAAACCAAGCACAAGTTGGCGAATCATGCCGTCATAACGCTCGCCCAGCTCGCACCCCCTGTCCGCCACCGACTCGAACGCCTGCACCCACTCCAGGAGAGGCGTACCGCAGCGGCCCGCGCCCTGCCAATGGACATTCATCCAGCTGTCTGAGTGATGGCATGATTACAATCGAGTATGTTTCGGCGTGCGGGGGGGGCTCGAGTGCGATCTGAACCGACCGTGCCGCGCCGCCAGTTGGTCATTCTGGAGTTGAACTCGGTGAGCAAGCGGAGCTTCTGTCACGCCTCGTTGGCCACATCGGCCTCCCCCGCCGCCGAGTCCCTCGCGGTCGACTCCGGCGAGGGCGATGCGGACCCGCGAACCTGCACGTACGTCGCGAGGACGGCTCAGGAGACCGCCGGGCCGAGGCGAGAGACGCTGACTGCAACATCGGTTATGAGCACGCCTCCTTCCACGGTGGCGAAGGTGCCTACGCGCAGACGGCACACCCCGGTATGGGACATGCCCTTTACCGACTCTGCGCACCCCGACGGTCGATGACACCCTTCCGACAGGTAGTCAGTCCTTCCGGCAGGAATTGACCGTCCAGGAGTTCCAGTCTTTCGTCCGCGGCTGACCACGCGGTCGGCTGTCTCGACCAGCTATGCAGGAGGTTGCCTTGTCGCACGGTGATGAGCTTGCGCGGATGCAGTTGAATCACGCCACGAGTTCGGATTACGGGGCGGGGGCGACCAAGGGTGGGGAGGTGCTGGGGATCGAGGTGCCGGAGTTGAAGCTGGCTGCTCCGGTCTTCGGCAAGCAGAGCAAGAAGTTGAGCAGGGCGCTGACGACGCTGATCACCACGCTGGACGGTCTGGGGGAGCCGTGGGGCGATGACCCTACGGGTGAGAACTTCGCCAAGGACTACAAGTCCTACCAGCGGTCTCTCGAGGAGGCGGCGGGGGTGCTGGTGCTCGGGCTGGTGAGTATTCATGAGGCGCTTGACGACATGAAGGACGGGCATGTCGAGAACGAGGACTTGATCAAGGGGATGTTCACCAAGGCTGTCCGTGAGCGCGGTGACCGGGATGCGGACGGCAAGTAGGACCACACAGGGGGGCGGCGGGGCGTGAGCGCTCTGGAGAAGGCGTGGGAGATCCTCGAGCGGATGGGCCTGATCTGGCCCGACGGGGACGAGGGCAAGCTGCGGGATGCGGCCAAGGCCTGGCGGGCGTTCGCGAAGGACGCCGAGGAGGTGCAGGGGGACACCAACCACTCGGCGCAGCGGATCCTGGAGGTCAACAGCGGCGAAGGCGTCGACGCGTTCGAGACGTTCTGGTCCCGCTATGTCGGCCGGGGGGAGAAGGGCTGGCTGCGCAGCCTGCCCGAAGCGGCCCGGGACATGGCCAAGATGCTCGACGAACTCGCCGATGACATCGACGGCACGAAGAAGCAGATCCGCAGCGAGATCGTGGGCAGCGCGGCGGTGATCGCGGCCGGGATCGTGCTGACCGGCCCCACCCTCGGAGCTTCGGACGCGGCGGCGGCGGCAGCGGCGACCGGGATCGTCACCCTCAGCATCGAGAAGTCCACGTCCCTGGCAACCCGTGCCGCTGCGTTGGTCGCACGTATCGCGCGGGGTGCTGTCTTCGCCGGGGTGAGCAGTGTCGCCATGGATCTGGCCGTGGCCCAGCCCGCGCGCATCCTGGCCGGACAGCAGGACGGGATCAGCCTGGAGGAGGTGAGCAACGCCGCGAAGTACGGCACCCTGACCGGTGCGGTCCTGGGACCCTTCGCCCCCGGACCGGGGGCGAGGCCGCCGATGATGCGCCCGCCCGCCTCGCTGCGGGAGAAGCTCATCCCGGGCAAGTCCGCGCGGCCGACGGAGAAGGTGCCTGGTGCTGGTGAGCCGGTGGATGTCGCCACCGGCGCGATGTTCATGCAGTTGACCGACCTGTCACTGCCGGCGTCGCTGCCGCTGCACTTCACCCGCACTCATGTGTCGTCGTACCGGGCCGGGGTGTGTTTCGGCCCGAGCTGGTCCTCCACCCTGGACGAACAGGTCCAACTCGATCCGCAGGGCGTCGTTTTCGCGGCCGCCGACGGCATGCGGCTGGTCTACCCCGTCCCGGAGCCGGGCGTGCCCGTCCTGCCGGAGAAAGGCCCGCGCTGGCCCCTGGAATGGGACGGCAAACCCGACGGCGTGCTGACCGTCACCGACCCCGACAGCGGCGTCACCCGCACCTTCGCCCACCCCGGCCCCACCCAGGACGAGACAACCCTCAGACTGCCGGTGGAATCCTGGCAGGACCGCAACGGCACCCGCATCGAGGTGGACCGCGACGCCGCCGGGATACCCAGCGCGGTGCGCCACTCCGGCGGCTACCACCTCGCCCTCGAGACCGAGGGACAGCGGATCACCGCCCTGCGGCTGCTGGAGGAGGCCCCCTCGGCGTATGAGCGGGAGCAGGCGCCGGCACCGGGCACGCTGGTGATGCGCTATGGATACGACGAGGCCGGCAATCTGGCCGAGGTGATCAACTCCAGCGGCAAGGCGATGCGCTTCACCTACGACGGTGAAGGACGCATGCTCTCCTGGACCGACCGCAACGGGGTGTGGTGCCGCTTCACCTACGACGAAGCAGGCCGCACGGTCCGCACCGCGGGCACCGACGGTATCTACAACGACACCTTCACCTACGACGACACGTCGTGCATCACGACGTATATCGACTCCCACGGTCACCGGACCGTCTTCCGTTACAACGACGACGGCCAGGTCGTGGAAGAGACCGACCCGCTGGGAAATACCACGCACACCGAGTGGGACGCCCGAGGGCACGACCGCCTTTCTCACACGGACGAACTGGGCCATACCACCCGCTACACTTACGATAACGACGGGAATCTCGCCGAGATCCTGCTGCCCGACGGTTCGCATGTCTCTGCGACGTACAACCATCTGCGGCAGCCGACCACCGTGACGGATCCCGGCGGCGCGCGCTGGCAGCACGCCTACGACGAGCTGGGCAACCTCACACGCCATGTGGACCCCACCGGCGCGGCCACCAGCTACGCGTACAACGCGCGCGGCCATCTGGCCTCCCTCACCGACGCCCTCGGTCACACCCGCCACATAGGGCCGAACCCGGCCGGGCTCCCGGCCACCGTGACCGACGCGCTGGGCCACACCACCCACATCAGCCGCGACACGTTCGGCCGTGTCACCGAGATCACCGACCCGCTCGGACACGTCACGCGCATGGCCTGGACGGTCGAAGGCAAACCGCGCTGGCGGGAGGACGCCGCAGGCGGACGCGAGAACTGGACCTGGGACGCCGAAGGCAATCTCCTCACCCACACCGACCCCGCTGGTCACACCACCCGGCACACCCCGGGGCCCTGGGACATGCCGGTCTCGCGTGAAGACGCGGACGGAGCCGTATACAGCTTCACCTACGACTCCACACTCCGCCTCACCAGGGTGACCAACCCACAGGGTCGGCACTGGGACTACGCCTACGACGCGGCGGGCCGTCTCATCTCCGAAACGGACTTCAACGGCGTTGTCCTGACCTACACAGTTGACCCCGCAGGCCGACTGACGGCCCGCACAAATGCGGCTGGCCAGACGCTGCGTTTCACCCACGACGCCCTCGGCCGCCTGACGGAGCAGCACGACGAGGACGCGGACACCGTCACGACGTACGGCTACAGCACAACGGGCGACCTGGTGCGGGCGAGCGGCCCGGACGCTGATATGACACTGACCCGAGACGCCGTCGGCCGCGTGTTGAGCGAAAGGGTCAACGAACGCACGACGACCTTCGCCTACGACTTGCTCGGCCGATGCACCAGACGCACCACGCCTTCGGGCCTCACCTCCACCTGGACCCACGATGCGGAGGGCCAGCCAGCGCAACTCGCAACTGAACACGGCGCTCTGTCCTTCATCTACGACGCCGTGGGCCGCGAGACCGAACGCCGCACAGGCGATGTCGTCCTTACTCAGCAGTGGGACGCGGCGGACCGCGTCACCAGACAGACGGCGCACACCGCCTCGGCGCTCCTCCAGCACCGCGACTACACATACCGACCGGACGGTCACCTGACCGAGATACGCGAACTCACCTCCGGCACCCGGCGCTTCGACCTCGACGGGACGGGCCGGGTGACCGGCGTGCACGCGCACGGCTGGCGGGAGACCTACGCATACGACGCGGCTGGCAACCTCACGTCGGCCGAGGCCCCCGACCACCCCGCTCCGGGTGAACGCACTGTGGAGGGAACGCTCCTCCACCGCGCGGGCCGCACGGCGTACGCCCACGACGCCGCCGGCCGCCGCATATCCAAGACAGTCCGGCTGCTGAACGGCCAGCAGCGCACCTGGACCTATACCTGGAACGCGGAGGATCGCCTGTCGGGGGTCACCACCCCGGACGGTGCGGAGTGGACGTACACGTACGACCCGTTGGGCCGCCGGGTCTCGAAGCACGGGCCGGACGACGAGGCGGTCGTCTTCGCTTGGGACGGCACGCGGGTGGCCGAGCGGACAGCGTCCGACGGCCGCACCACCACCTGGGACTACGCCCCCGACACCCACCGCCCCGTCGCCCAGACCGACCACACCCCCCTTCTCCCCGAGCCGGGCTCTTCCCTCCTCACCAAGCTCACCGGCCCGACAGGCACCCGCCCCCGCTTCCAGGCCGTCCTCACCGACCAGACCGGAACCCCCACGGAGCTGATCTCCCCGACAGGCGAGGTCACCTGGCGTCACCGCACCACCCTCTGGGGCACCCCCCTCCCCCGCCCCACAGTGGAGGGCACCTCCGACTGCCCGCTCCGCTTCCCCGGCCAGCACGCCGACCCCGAATCCGGCCTGCACTACAACTACTTCCGTTACTACGACCCGGAAACCGCGCGCTACCTGACGCCCGACCCCCTGGGGCTCACCCCGGCACCCAACCCACACACGTACGTCCATAACTCCCATACTTGGATAGACCCGCTAGGGCTGAACGCCTGCGAGACGGCACGTAAAATTGACGCCGACAACCTCAAGATGACGCGCACGGTGGAACGTCGCCTTGACGATGTCGCCGACAAGCTCCAGAAAGACGGCGGGCGAGCAAAGATCCAGAACCGCCCTTTCACGGATTCATCCCTGACAGTGCGGGAGATCATGGCGGGAAGCAAGCCTAAAGCTGATCCGCGCGGCACCGAAGGAGCGGTCCGATGGGATACTCCCGGGAGCTTCCGTGGTCGTGAAGGAACATGGGAGCTGGTGATTGACGCGAATACCAACACCATCCTCCATTTCAACTTTGTAAGAGGTGAATAAAATCAAGGCCCAGTGGCGCCCCGCTGCCTCCTTGCCGGGTGAGCTTGTCTACAGTCTCTCAGAGTATGGATTCCGCTTCCGGACCTCAGACGCGAAGGGTCTGCTGTCAGGCGAGAGCAACGACGGTTTTGCCAGCGTGTCGGTCGACACACTCCAGATCGAGGTGAGTGTTCAAACGGGCCGAGCCCTGTATGTATGGGGATACGATCCCTACACCGGCTGGCGGGGGGAAAATGTCAGCGCCCCCGAACCGCAACCAGGGCTCGTAATCCTGCATCCCCGTGAACCCTTCGAAGACGGCATCTCCGTGTCGATTCCAGCTCAGCAATGGAACCGCAGGTTTGACCAATCCACTGGATGGTTCGCAGCCAGCCCACACGATGGAGACGACGCGCAGTGGCACGTCGAAATCGCAACCGGAATTGTGCTGGGTGGCTCCACAGAAGGAATTAGATCAATCTACCTGAGGCCAACCTTCGAGGACTGATGGGCTCGTGCATCAGATTCGGACCAGCCTCAACCACAGCGACGTTTTCTCAGCGAGCTTCACTTCCATTGCTGGCTGAGGACGAGGTACCGTGCGGGCTACGGGGCCGATCCAGCATGGGCTGAGTGTGACGAGCTTGAGCGCTCGACAGCGTTCCTTGAACTCGGCTGACGTGCGTTCACCGAGCGGCCGAGACGCCCACGACAAAGTAATCTTCATGGAGAATGAGCATTTCCGATCTACATCCTCCCGAGTGAAGATCGCTTGCGGATGACAACGAGGAGTGCGTGTATCAGGGGTGTGATGCGGTTCGGGCTGATCCGCACCGTGTCCAGCACGCGCCAGCGCTTGAGGACGGCGAAGGCCCGCTCCGCAGGGGCGCGGAGCTTCGCGAGGGCGGAGTTGGCCTGCTTCTCCCAGCCGTTGTTGCCCTTGCCTTTCGGGCGCTTGACCGGAGTGCGCACGGTGCGGCCGACACCTTGGTAGCCGCAGTCGACGGCGTCCTGTTTGACCCAGTTCCGCAGTCCCTCGGCGCTGACCCCGGTCTCGCGAGCCACCTCGGTAACGGTCCTGTTCGCGGAGCGGACTAGGGCGATCGCGTCGCGCTTGAACTCCTCGGTGTACCGCTTGCTGCGGTTGCTGCTGCTTCCCACCTGGCACTACTTCCTCTGGAACCTCACATCCCAGTCTCCAGGTGCCCAACATCAAGGGGAAGGCTCAGACGGTCGTCTTCGCTTGGGACGGCACGCGGGTGGCCGAGCGGACAGCGTCCGACGGCCGCACCACCACCTGGGACTACGCCCCCGACAGGCACCCGCCCGCTTCCAGGCCGTCCTCACCGACCAGACCGGAACCCCCACGGAGCTGATCTCCCCGACAGGCGAGGTCACCTGGCGTCACCGCACCACCCTCTGGGGCACCCCCTCCCCCGCGCCACAGCGGAGGGCACCTCCGACTGCCCGCTCCGCTTCCCCGGCCAGTACGCCGACCCCGAAACCGGCCTCAACTACAACTACTTCCGCTACTACGACCCGGAGACGGCCCGGTATCTGACCCCGGACCCGCTCGGTCTCGTTCCAGCACCCAACCCGACCACGTATGTCAAGAACGCTCTTTCTGAAATTGACCCTCTCGGGTTGGCCGGTTGCGGGATCGACTTGTCCAAGGCGACTCCGCACAGCGGAAGATTCCCGAAGACGGCAAATCCCGACGAGATCTTGGTGCGGCGAAAGGACGACGGAACCGTGACAGCGTATGCTGTCTATGACACTGAGGGGAAAACCTTGAAACGCGTGGACGTAGACCCAGACTCGAAGCCGCACGCAGGAATCCCGGCACCGCATGTCCTCGAGACGGAGAAACACGTAAACCCGAAAACAGGCGAAGAATTCAGGACCTGGAAAAAGATGCCACGCCCCGCCCGTCCCGATGAACTCCCACCTCTATAAGGGAGAGATAACAGCAAGATCAGATCCATCAAACCGGGAGAATCACGTGGATCAACTGTACGATGATCTCGACTTCTTCGATTACGCTGCATATCGCCTGAATTTGTCAGACTGGGCAGCCGTCGCAAAAGTCTTCCATCCTCGCTTCATCGAAGTCTCTGGGTGCATCATCTGGGAACGTGCGTATGAGGAGCAAAATTTTTCGGACTGGTTTGAAAAACTCAATGGTGACGCCACGGCAGTAGAAAGTACCTTGAATCAGCTAAGACTATGGCAACTTGTCGATAGCGACACGGGCAGTCCAGTCGAGATGGAATCTGAAAAGCAACTCGCACATGAGATTACTTTCTTCTGGAGAGCAGCTCTGGAGTCAGCCTATCCTGATAGAGATTTTGATGGAGGGGTCGTGGAAACCGATGACGGCCCTGTCATCAGGTTCGTCGTCCGCCGATAGGCCAGCATAGAAACATGGTCAGATAGCTCCTTGCAGGTAGCTATTCAGCAGGGTACGGCTGTGTGGTCACACGCCAGCGGGGGTGAGGGCGTGCGGGATCCACGCCCCGGTGGTGAAGAGGCGTTTGAGGGCGTCGTAGCGTCCGATGCCCCACTTGCCGGCCGTGGATAAGTAGGACTGGACGATCGCGAAGTCCGCGAGTCCTTGGAGGGTGCGCCAGCAGCCGCCGGAGGAGCGTTGCTGGACCTTGGTGGGGCGGATGTCGCACTCGGACTGGTTGTTGGTGAAGGGGACGGCGAGGTCGGTGGCGAAGCGGAGGATGGCCTCGCGGTGGTTTCCGAAACGGCGGGCGAGGGTACGGGCGTGAGTGGCCAGTTCGCTTGTGCAGTGCCGGTTGTCGCTGCGGGCACGGGCCAGGGCTCCGGTGTAGAGGCGCTGGACGGCGGTCAGTTCATCGGCGCTCAGCGCGTGGCGGCCCGCTTGGCGTGCGGCGTGTGCGAGGCGGTTGGCCTCCAGCAGGGTGTCGGCCATCGCACGGGCCCACAACTGGCCTTCGGGGCGGGCTTCGTGGATGCCGCGCAGGTCGCGCAGCAGGTGGGCGCCGCACCAGGCGTGCAGGACGTTGTCCAGGTGGGTGTAGCCGGCGTAGCCGTCGCGGACCAGGATCCCGCTGAGGTAGGGCAGGACGTCCCCGGCGTCGATGGTGGCTGCGGAGCGGTCGCCGGTGTGCATGAGAGTGAGGTGTTCGGTGGCGGCGACGTGCAGGTAGCGGGTGGCGCCGGCGGTGCGAGTGAAGGTCTCGTCGGCGTGGACCACCGGGGCGGTGATGAGCAGGGCGCGGACGGCGGGCAGGAAGGTCTCTTCCAGCAGGCGGGCCGCACGCCCCCGCAGGGACGCGGCGAACCCGGTCGACACGCGCGCGGCGCACAGTTCCATGACCAGCAGCGTCGAGCGGTGCACCGGGATGTGGTGGCCCAGTACCGCGTCGGCGACCTTGGTGGTGATCTCGGGCCCGTACTGGGCCGGGCTCTCGATACCGGTGGGGAAGGCCCCCGCGGCCCTGATGCCGCAGCCTGGGCAGGGTTTGACCTCGGCCGCGTACTCGGTGACCTCGACGGGAGCGGGCTCGGGCAGGTCGAAGACCTGCCGTCGGCGCACCGCCGCCACCGGCACCTCGGCCAGTGGGGCAGCGCAGCCCGGGCACGAGGCCGGAGCGGGGATCGTGATCCGGTGGTCCGGTGCTTCGACCTGCCGCAGCGTGGTGCCCGGGTCTCCCGGCTGCTTGCCAGGCTTGCGGCCCGAAGGGGTACGTGACGTTGGTGGTATCGTCGGTCTCGGTCATGCGGTAGTCGCACAGCCAGTCGATGCCGTGCAGGCGGGCGAGGTCCGTGATGGCGTTCTCGATCCGCCGGCGCGAGCGCAGCCAGGCAAGCAGCGACGCGGCGTCGGCGGTCATGTCACTGGTCAGTACCTGCAGCCGTAGCACCCCGTCCTCGAACAGGGAAAGCTGCCGACACACCCCGTAGCCGTCGAACTCCACCAGCTCATCCGCCAGATACACCACCTCACCCGCTTCGGCTTCGGCTTCGGCTCCGGCTCCGGCTCCGGCTCCGGCTCCGGCTCCGGCTCCGAGGCAGGCTCTACGACCGGCTCCGACTGCTCCGTTTCCCCGGCAGGCAGCGGGAGCCGAGGATGTGGCGCTATCGCGCCGTGCCTGGCGAGCAGCAGGCTGATCTGGGAACGGTGGATGTCCAGTCGCACCGCGATCTGTTCCTGGGTCCATCCCTCACCGGCCCACCGCCGGGCCTGCTCGACTTGACGTGCAGTCAGTTTCGGGCGCCGCCCCATCGGCTTGACCAGGCCGGCCGAGCCGTCCCGGCGGGCCCGCCCGCGAAGCATCGAAACGTACTGCGGAGTCAGCCCGAAGGCCACAGCCGCCTCCTGGACCGCGACGCCTGCGTCAGCGACCGCCACCACCGCGAGGTTGCGCATCCCGCGATCCGCCGCGTCGTACACAAACAGCACCGACCCGCCACGGCTGACCAAGCACTTTCCATCGGCCTCGACCCGACGCAGCACAGCGGGTTCCGGCATCCCCGGAAGCTCCGGCGCGGTGGTCTCGGTCACCAGAAGACTCTATCCATCCGGCAGGCATCTCAACGAGTTTCACACAATCGATGCCGCAGAAAGCGCGCAGGTCAGCGAGGTTATCCACAGGCCGCCACCGGAGGTCTGGGACCCGTAGCGGCTCACGTCAGGGCAGACAGAAGCACCCCCGGCACACGCCACGGGATTTACCACGCCCACGGCGCGCGCCGAAGGCGCGCTGCGCTGCTGACCTGCAATGCCGGGAATCGGACCGCCACAGCAGGGCCGACGAAGGACACCGCGGTCCCCCGGACGGGCGCGCACCGGCGGCGGCCGCGCGGGCCCGGCGGGAGACTCGGCGGGACGGTCGCCGCGGCAGCGGGCGAGGCGAAGGGCGTGAGCTGGGATGAGCGTGGAACTGGGGATCTTCGTGGAGCGGGACGGGGAGCCGGCCGTACAGCTGGAGCGCGCGATCCCGGCGGGTGTGCTGGAGGTGTGGCAGGCGCTGACGGAGCCGGGCCGGATGGCGGCCTGGTTCCCGTCGCCGACCGTGCACATGGAGCCGACGGTGGGCGGCCGGGTCGACTTCGCGGGCGATCCGTACGCCGAGGACCAGTCCGGCACGGTCCTGGAGTTCGACGCGCCCCACCGGCTCTCCTACACCTGGGGTGACGACGAACTGCTCTTCCGGCTCACCCGGCGCGGCGAGGGGTGCGTGCTCACCCTCACGGACGTGCTGGAGGCGCGGTCGGCGGCCGCCCGGAACGCGGCCGGCTGGGATGTGTGCCTGGACGAGTTGGTGAAGCTGCTCTCCGGCGGCACCCCCTCCGGGCCGCACGACGGCACGGCAACCGACTGGCGGGGGCGCTACGACGCCTACGTGGCCGCGGGCATGCCCTCCGGCGCTCCGGTGCCGGGCGGCGATCCCGGCTGAGCCGCGCGCCGGGTCAAGGCCGGCGGCGGACCGCTTACCGCGTCACCGCCAGCGGCGGGCGACGTACAGCGTCCAGCAGGTGAGCGCGGCGCACAGGATGCCGCCCGCGGCGAAGACGGTGGCGTGCCGTCCGTCCTGGAGGAGGGACGAGGTGAGGCCGACCGTCGCGGAGCTGGAGAGTATGGCCGAGGCCGAGAAGAGCGACACAGCGCGGCCCCGGACGGGGGCCGGGAGCAGCCAGGGCAGCCAGGTCTGCAGCGTGGTGTGGAGGTAGCTCCAGGCGGTCCCCAGCAGTGCGGCGCACAGCATCAGGACGGCGGTGCCCGGGACCAGCGCGGCCAGGAGGGCGCCGGTGACCCCCATCGACCCGCCGGTGGCCAGCAGCCGCATGGGGCCCCACACGCGCGCGTGGCGGCGCAGCACCAGCGTGCTGGTGAGCACGCCGAGCGCGTAGATGACCAGGACGGCGGAGGTGGAGGCCTGGCTTCCGACGGTGGCCAGGGCGGGGGCGAGGAGGGCGGGCAGTCCGAGCATCACCGCTCCCTCGGCGGCGCCGAGGCCGAGCACCGTGCAGTACGCGGCGGAGGTCCGTCCCGGTACGGCGTCCGGCGGGTCCTCGTACGCGCCGCCGATGTCCACGCGGACGGGCGCCGAGCGGGTGGCGGCCCGGATCCGGCAGACGGTGACCGCGGTGAGCAGGGCGATGACGGCGAACGCCGGCCGCCACGAGCCGCAGCGCAGCACGGTGTCCGCGAGGACCGGCGAGGCGATGCCGCTGGCGGCGGTGACGGAGGTGAGGGTGGCGAACGCGCGCTGTCTGGCCTGCGCGGGCCGCAGGGAGCCGTAGTAGAGCGAGACCGAGGGGATGACGGTGGCGAAGCCCGCACCGGCGGTGGCGCGCAGCGCGATCCACCAGCCGGGGCCGGGACACAGCGCCGAGCCCACGGAGGCGGCCGCCGCCACCAGCAGTCCGGTGCGCAGGCTGCGGCCCGGCCCGTAGCGGTCGGCCAGCCAGCCCCACAGCGGCAGCGCGAGCCCCTGCCCGAGCGAGTAGGCGGCGAGGCCGGTGGTGACGGTGGCGATGTCGGTGTGCCAGGCCGTCGCGAGGGCGGCGAGCAGGGGCGCGGCCAAGTGCCAGTCGGCGTTGCCGAGGGCGGCTGCCCAGCGCAGCGCGGACATGGTGCCCCCTCTCTCGCGCTGGTCCCGGTGGTCGGCCGGGGGGCGTGGGAAGCCGTCCTTGCAACGACCCCCTAGAACGAGAGAATATGGGCGTTTTCCCCAAGAAGAGGGCGAGTGGCAGAATTTGACCCCTTCTGGGGATGCTTGGCCGCACCGACCGGCACTCCCGCTCCTTCCCGCTCCCCGGCTGCTTCCCGATCGCTCCGCGGCTGCGGGGCGGCGGAGCCCCGAACCGCGGGCAGGTTTCGGCCCGGTCGGTTCGGCACCGTATCGTCGGGTTCCGCGCGGCTCCGGTGCCCGGCACGGCGGCCACCGGACCGCACCACGGTCGGCGGCCGCAGCACACCCGGCGCCGGCATCACAGCCGACGGAGAGCAGCCGGAGACACAGGAAGGCAGGCGAGCGGCGTGCGGGAGCAGTCCTCGGGAGCCGGCGGGCAGCGGCGCGGCGGCGGGCGGCCCTACGGACGCGGCGGCCACGGAGGGCCGCGCGGCGGGCAACGCGCCCACGGACACGGCGGCCCCCCGCGCGGCCGTCCGGGCCGCGCCGACCACGGCGAGCACCGGCCGCGCGGTCCGCGCACCGGACTGGCGGACGAGCTGCGGGCGTTGGAGGGCGCGCAGTACGGCCGCTACAAGGGCCTGGTGGGACGCTGGGAGATGCCCGGCGGGGAGACCCTGGAGCTGGTGCGGGGCCAGTCCGACCCCTATGCGCCGCCGGCCCGCGTCGCGGTGCACGTACCGGGCCCGCTGGCCGCGCTCCCGCCCGAGCTGCTGACGACCGCGACCCGGCGCCGCGCGCTCGCCTCGTATCTGGTGCGGCAGGCCGCGCGTGCGGTGCGCGGGGAGCAGGCGCTGCGGGTGGATGCGGGCGGCCAGGAGGTGCTGGAGCGCAGTTCGTGCACCGTCGGCGGCGAGGACGGCTCGGTGACGCTGCGGCTGGGCGCGGCTCTTCCGGGTCACGGGCGGCGGATCGACGCGCGGGAGGCCGAGCGGCTGCTGTGCCGGGTGCTGCCCGGGGTGGTCGAGCAGGCGCTGTGCCACCCGGCGTTGGACGCGGCGGCGGTCGAGCGCTTCGTGGAGACGGTCGAGGACTCCGTGGCGCTGCGGGACGCGTTGGCGGGGCGCGGGCTGGTCGGCTTCGTCGCCGACGGCGCGGTGCTGCCGCGGCGCAGCGGGGTGGACGACCGGCCGGCCGCGGGCGGCGGCGTGGTGCCGTTCGCCTCGCCGGACGGGCTGCGGGTGACGATCGAGCTGCCGCACGCGGGTGCGGTGACCGGCATGGGGGTGCCGGAGGGGGTGAACCTGGTCGTCGGCGGCGGGTTCCACGGCAAGTCGACGCTGCTGCGCGCCCTGGAGACCGGCATCTGGGACCATGTGCCGGGTGACGGACGCGAGTTGGTCGTCTCGCGGATCGACACGGTGAAGCTGCGTGCCGAGGACGGCCGGCGCGTCGAGCGGGTGGATGTGCACGCGTTCGTCGACCACCTGCCGGATGGTTCGGACACCTCGGACTTCTCCACTCAGAACGCCTCCGGGTCCACCTCGCAGGCCGCCTCGCTGTGCGAGGCGGTGGAGGCGGGTGCCCGGGTCCTGCTGATCGACGAGGACACCGCGGCCACGAACCTGATGATCCGGGACGCGCGGATGCAGGCGCTGGTCGCCAAGGACCGCGAGCCGCTGACCCCGCTGGTGGACACGATCCGCTCGCTCCACCGGGACCACGGCGTCTCGAGCGTGCTGGTGATGGGCGGGTCCGGGGACTATCTGGAGGTCGCCGACCGGGTCGTGATGATGGACGCCTACCGGCCCTCGGACGTCACCGAGCGGGCGCGCTCGATCGCGGCGGTGCCCACCGGGCGGCACGCCGAGGCGGAGTCCTTCCCCGGCGTCGTCGCGCGGGTGCCCGATCCCGCGTCCCTGGACGCGGAGGTCCGCGGAAGGGCCCGGATCCGGGCCCGCGGCGAGGACGTGCTGACCTTCGGCGACCACGAGGTGGACCTGCGCGCCGTCGAGCAGATCGCCGATCCGCGCCAGGTCACCGGGATCGGGCTGGCGCTGGAGCTGATGGTGCGGCGTGGGCTGCTGGACGGGCGGCGTCCGCTGGCCGAGGCCCTCGATCTGCTGGACGAGGTATTGGCGGACGGTCCGACGGGGCCGCTGCTCAGCATTCGGGACGAGGATTTCGCCGCACCGCGCCGCTTCGAGACGGCCGCGGCGGTCAACCGGGTCAGAGGGCTGCGCATGCTCCGCCGAGGGGCCGGGTGAGACCGTCCGGACGGGCGTGGTTGGCTGGGGCCCATGAGTGCGACCGTCGACGTCACCACCTGGTATCTGGAGCAGACCTCGGCCGCGGACCGGGTACCGGCGCGGGAGCCCGAGGATGCCGCCGCCGTCCGGGTGGAGCGCGCCGAGGTGCCGAGCCCGGAGTTCAGCCGCTTCCTGTACACCGCGGTCGGCGGGGACACGACCTGGGTGGACCGGCTGCCGTGGACGCGCGTGCAGTGGCGGGACTTCCTCGACCGCCCCGGTGTCGAGACGTGGGTCGCCCACCACCGGGGCACACCGGCCGGGTTCATCGAGCTGGACGGCGCGAGCGGGGCCGCTGAGGGGATGGTGGAGATCAGCTACTTCGGGCTGCTGCCCGCCTTCCGCGGCCGCGGGCTCGGCGGGCACCTGCTCAGCTTCGGCACGGCACGCGCCTGGGACCTGGCCGACCGCTGGGAGGGCCACCTGCCCACCGCCCGGGTCTGGGTGCACACCTGCTCCCGGGACGGGGCCTACGCGCGCGCCAACTACGAGCGCCGCGGTTTCCGGGTGTACCGCACGGAGACGGAGCAGGAGCCGGACGTGCCGACGCCGGGGCCCTGGCCCGGGGCCTGATCCGGGCCGCTCCCGGCCGGGGTGGCCCGAGACCCCCGCGACCGGGCCGCCCCCGGCCACGGGCGCGCCGTGCCGGCCGCGCGTGCACAGGCCCGGCCACGGGTGCGCCGTACTGGCCGGTACAACCTCGCTGACCTGCGTCGCCGCGGCACCGTGCGGGTTCGCCCCGGCCGCGCGCGGCGCCGGGCCGTACCGACACCCGGACCACCCCGGATCTCACCCACCGGGATTCTTTTGTCCAGGATACGGATAGCAGTGGACTGACATCTGACGCGCGTGCAAGGCTTCCGCCATGTCTCGCGCTGGAATCGCCTTGGTGAGTCGACGTCACGTCGACCTCGTTCGCGTGTCCAGCGCCATCTGTCCGGCGGGCTGACAGTCACAGCACCGCCGTTCCGACAGCCCTCCACCGGCGTCCTCCGACGCCGGTCCGGCACCGCCGATCCGCAGCCGCCGCCCTCATCGTCGCGGGCGAGCCGCCCGGAACCGGCGCCGAAACCCCTGCGTACGGGCGCCTGAACCGCTCCACCCGGGTGCGGACCGCCCGGCGTGCCCGCACACCCGCCCGACGTGCGTCGCCCGCGCCCCCTGCCCGAAGGATCCCCCGCCATGGCCGACACCTCCGAGCGCCCCGCAGCCCCCGCCCGCCGCAAGGCAGGACGCCACCGCGGCGAGGGCCAGTGGGCCGCTGGTCACTTCACGCCGCTCAACGGCAACGAGCAGACCAAGAAGGACGACGACGGTCTCAACGTACGGACACGCATTGAGACGATCTACGCCCAGCGCGGCTTCGACTCCATCGACAGCTCCGACCTGCGCGGCCGGATGCGCTGGTGGGGCCTCTACACCCAGCGCAAGCCCGGCATCAGCGGCGGCAAGACCGCGGTGCTGGAGCCCGAGGAGCTGGACGACGAGTACTTCATGCTCCGCGTCCGGATCGACGGCGGACGGCTGACCACCGAGCAGCTCCGCGTCATCGGCGACGTCTCGCAGGAGTTCGCCCGCGGCACCGCGGACATCACCGACCGGCAGAACGTGCAGTTCCACTGGATCCGCATCGAGGACATGCCGGAGATCTGGCGGCGGCTGGAGGGCGTGGGTCTGTCCACCACCGAGGCCTGCGGTGACACCCCGCGCGTCATCCTCGGCTCCCCCGTCGCCGGGATCGCCGCCGACGAGATCATCGACGGCACGCCCGCCGTCGAGGAGATCAACCGGCGCGTCGTGGGCAACCCCGCCTACTCCAACCTGCCCCGCAAGTTCAAGACGGCCGTCTCCGGTTCGCCGCTGCTGGACGTCGCGCACGAGATCAACGACGTGGCGTTCGTCGGCGTGGACCACCCCGAGCACGGCCCCGGCTTCGACGTGTGGGTCGGCGGCGCGCTGTCCACCAACCCCAAGCTGGGGCAGCGGCTGGGAGCATGGGTGCCGCTGGAGGAGGTCGCCGAGGTCCACGAGGGCGTCACCGGCATCTTCCGCGACTACGGCTACCGGCGGCTGCGCACCCGCGCCCGGCTGAAGTTCCTGGTCGCCGACTGGGGACCGGAGAAGTTCCGGCGGGTCCTGGAGGACGAGTACCTCGGGCGGAAACTGACCGACGGCCCGGCGCCCGCACAGCCGCCCCGCGAGTGGCGCGACCACGTCGGCGTGCACCAGCAGCGGGACGGCCGCTACTACGTGGGCTTCGCACCGCGGGTGGGCCGGGTCGACGGCGCCACGCTCAGCAAGATCGCCGATCTGGCCGAGAGCCACGGCTCGGGCCGGGTCCGCACCACCGTCGAGCAGAAGATGATCGTGCTCGACGTCCCGGAGGACCAGGTCGAGTCGCTGGCCGAAGGCCTGGAGGCGCTCGACCTGACGACCCGGCCCTCCGTCTTCCGGCGCGGGACGATGGCGTGCACCGGCATCGAGTTCTGCAAGCTCGCCATCGTGGAGACCAAGGGCCGCGGCTCCTGGCTGATCGACGAACTGGAGCGCAGGCTCCCCGGCTTCGACCAGCCCGTCACCATCAACGTCAACGGCTGCCCCAACTCCTGCGCCCGCATCCAGGTCGCCGACATCGGCCTCAAGGGCCAACTGGTCACCGACGCCGACGGCAACCAGGTGGAGGGCTTCCAGGTGCACCTGGGCGGGTCGCTGGGCATGGACCCGGGCTTCGGCCGCAAGGTGCGCGGGCTGAAGGTCACGGCCGCGGAACTCCCCGACTACGTCGAACGCGTGCTGCGCGCCTTCCAGGACCAGCGCGAGGAGGGCGAGCGGTTCGCCCAGTGGGCGGCGCGTGCCGCGGAGGAGGACCTCAAGTGAGCGAGCGCGCCGCACCCTTCCACTGCCCCTACTGCGGGGACGAGGATCTGCGCCCCAGCGAACTGGAGACGCCCCGGGGCCAGGGCGCCGCCTGGGAGTGCGCCGCCTGCAACCGGGCGTTCCGGCTGAAGTTCCTCGGGCTGCTGGCCTCCGGGCTGCAGGCGGCACACCACGACGGTGCACACACCGACGGTCTCCACGGAGAGGACTCCGAATCATGAGCACCGCGCACATAGCCCGGCGTTCCTCCGACGAGCTGCGCTCGCTGGCCGAACAGGCGGGCCGGGAGCTGGAAGAGGCCGACGCGCTCGAGGTGCTGCGCTGGGCCGCCGACACCTTCGGGCACCGGTTCTGCGTCACCTCCTCCATGGAGGACGCCGTCGTGGCCCACCTCGCCTCCCGGGTCTTCCCCGGGGTGCGGGTCGTCTTCCTCGACACCGGCTACCACTTCCCCGAGACGCTCGGCACCCGCGACGCCGTCCAGGCCGTCATGAACGTCGAGGTCGTCACCCTCACGCCCCGCCGGACGGTCGCCGAACAGGACGCCGAGCACGGTCCCGCGCTGCACGACCGCGACCCCGACCTGTGCTGCGCGCTGCGGAAGGTGCAGCCGCTGGAGGAGGGGCTGCGCGACTACGACGCCTGGGCGACCGGGCTGCGCCGCGACGAGTCGCCGAGCCGCGCGGGCACCCCCGTCGTCGGCTGGGACGAGAAGCGGCAGAAGGTCAAGGTCTCCCCCATCGCCCGCTGGAGCGGGCAGGACGTGGACGACTACATCGCCGAACACGGCGTGCTGACCAACCCGCTGCTGAGCGACGGCTACGCCTCCATCGGCTGCGCCCCCTGCACCCGCCGGGTGCTGGAGGGCGAGGACGCCCGCGCCGGACGCTGGGCCGGCAGCGGCAAGACCGAGTGCGGGCTGCACCTGTGACGGCCGCGGCGCACGCACACGAGACGGACACGGAGAGACGGACGGACGACCGAGGGGGTCCGATGAGCGGGGCGCGCGGAGCGACCGTGTGGCTGACCGGCCTGCCGAGCGCGGGCAAGACGACCGTCGCGACGGCGCTCGCCGAGCGGCTGCGCGGCGAGGGTCACCGCACCGAGGTGCTGGACGGGGACGAGATCCGCACCTTCCTCTCCGCGGGGCTCGGCTTCTCGCGGACCGACCGGGACACCAACGTGCAGCGCATCGGCTTCGTCTCCGAACTGCTGGCCTCGCACGGCGTGATCGTCCTGGTCCCGGTGATCGCGCCGTACGCGGACAGCCGCGAGGCGGTACGCAAGCGGCACATGAGCGAGGGCACCCCCTATCTGGAGGTGCATGTGGCAACGCCGGTCGAGGTGTGCTCGGAGCGGGACGTGAAGGGCCTGTACGCCAAGCAGGCAGCCGGCGGACTGACGGGACTGACAGGGGTCGACGACCCGTACGAGGAGCCGGCCGACCCGGATCTGCGCCTGCTCGCCCACGGGCGCGAGGTGGCGGAGTCGGCCGCGGCCCTGCACACGCTGCTGAAGGAGAGGGGACTGCTATGACCACGGCGGTGAGCGCACCGGAGGAGACCGACAACCCCTTCGCGCTGACGCATCTGGACGCGCTGGAGTCGGAGGCGGTGCACATCTTCCGCGAGGTCGCGGGCGAGTTCGAGCGGCCGGTGATCCTCTTCTCCGGCGGCAAGGACTCCATCGTGATGCTGCACCTGGCGCTGAAGGCGTTCGCCCCGGCGCCGCCGCCCTTCGGGCTGCTGCACGTGGACACCGGGCACAACTTCCCCGAGGTGCTGCGGTTCCGCGACGAGACGGTGGCCGAGCACGGGCTGCGGCTGTTCGTGGCCTCGGTGCAGGAGTACATCGACGCCGGCAGGCTGCGCGAGCGCCCGGACGGCACCCGCAACCCGCTCCAGACGCTTCCGCTGCTGGAAGCCCTCGGCGAGCACCGGTTCGACGCGGTCTTCGGGGGCGGGCGCCGGGACGAGGAGAAGGCGCGGGCCAAGGAGCGGGTCTTCTCGCTGCGGGACGAGTTCGGCGGCTGGGACCCGCGCCGCCAGCGCCCGGAGCTGTGGCAGCTCTACAACGGACGGCACGCGCCGGGCGAGCACGTGCGGGTCTTCCCGCTGTCGAACTGGACCGAGCTGGACGTCTGGCAGTACATCGCGCGGGAGGAGATCGCGCTCCCCTCGATCTACTACGCGCACCACCGGGAGGTCTTCTCCCGGTCCGGCATGTGGCTGGCCCCGGGCGAGTGGGGCGGCCCCGCGGACGGGGAGCGGGTGGAGCAGCGCCTGGTGCGCTACCGCACCGTCGGCGACATGTCCTGCACCGGCGCCGTGGACTCGGACGCGGACACGGTGGAGAAGGTGATCACGGAGATCGCCGCCTCCCGGCTGACCGAGCGCGGCGCCACCCGGGCGGACGACAAGCTCTCCGAGGCCGCGATGGAAGACCGCAAGCGGGAAGGCTACTTCTAGAGATGAGTACGACAGCCGGAGCCGGCCACGCCGCAGAGGCGCTGGCGGCCACCTCGCTGCTGCGGTTCGCCACCGCCGGAAGCGTCGACGACGGAAAGTCCACCCTGGTGGGCCGTCTGCTGCACGACTCCAAGTCGGTGCTCTCCGACCAGTTGGAAGCCGTCTCGCGGGCCTCCCAGGCCCGCGGGCAGGAGGCACCCGACCTGGCGCTGCTCACCGACGGGCTGCGCGCCGAGCGGGAGCAGGGCATCACCATCGACGTGGCCTACCGCTACTTCGCCACACCCAGGCGGCGGTTCATCCTGGCGGACACGCCGGGCCATGTGCAGTACACCCGGAACATGGTCACCGGCGCCTCCACCGCGGAGCTGGCCGTCGTCCTGGTGGACGCGCGCAACGGGGTCGTCGAGCAGACCCGGCGGCACGCCGCCGTGGCGGCGCTGCTGCGCGTCCCGCACGTGGTGCTGGCCGTCAACAAGATGGACCTGGTGGGCTACGCGGAGGACGTCTTCGCCGCGATCGCGGACGAGTTCTCCCGCTACGCGACCTCCCTCGGGGTGCCGGAGGTGACGGCCGTGCCGATCTCCGCGCTGGAGGGCGACAACGTGGTCGCGCCTTCCGCGCACATGGACTGGTACAGCGGGCCGACCGTGCTGGAGCACCTGGAGACGGTGCCGGTCACCCACGACCCGACCGACGACCCGGCCCGCTTCCCCGTGCAGTACGTCATCCGGCCGCAGACCGCCGAACACCCCGACTACCGGGGCTATGCGGGCCAGTTGGCCTCGGGCGTGCTGCGCGTCGGGGACCGGGTCACCGTCCACCCCTCGGGCCGCTCCAGCACCGTCGAGGCGCTGGACGTGCTGGGCCGGCCGGTCGACGTGGCCTGGGCCCCGCAGTCGATCACGGTCCGGCTCGCCGACGACCTGGACATCTCGCGAGGCGACCTGCTCGCTCCCGCGGACGCCTCGGTGCGGCCGAGCCAGGATCTGACCGCGACCGTCTGCCATCTGCACGACCGGCCGCTGCGGCCCGGCGACCGGGTGCTGCTCAAGCACACCACCCGCACCGTCAAGGCGCTGGTCAAGGAGATCCCCTCGCGGCTGACCCTGGCCGACCTCTCGCAGCACCCGGAGCCCGGCGAACTGGCCGCCAACGACATCGGCCGGGTCGTCCTGCGCACCGCCGAGCCGCTGCCCGTCGACCCGTACACCGACTCGCGGCGCACCGGATCGTTCCTGCTGATCGATCCGGCCGACGGCAGCACGCTGACCGCGGGTATGGCCGGCGGAGCGTTCGCCGACGCGGACATCCCGGCCGCCGAGGCACCCGACAGCGGCTGGGACTTCTAGACCGATGGGCATTCCAGGAGAGGTCTTCTCGACCTTCGACCAGACCGGTGGCCGCATCGGCAGCGGCGCACGCGGCAGCGGCCAGGGCGGAGTGGGGCGCTGCGGCAGGTGACGAGCGCCACCTGCGCGCACCGTCCCCGCCGACGTCCGACTTCCCCGCTTGAGAGGACTTCCCCGTGCCCCGTCTCCGCGCTCCGCGCAGCCGCTCCTCCGGCCGCACCCGCGCCGCCCTGCTGGTCGTGTCCGCGCTGCTGTGCGCCGCGGGCTGCGGCTACGGGTCCAAGGCCGTGGAGCACGCCGACCCGGCGGCCGCCGGGGGCCGCAAGGTCGACGGGCTGGACGAGGTGAGGATCGGCTACTTCCCCAACGTCACCCACGCCACGGCGCTGGTCGGACTGCGCTCGGGCGGGCAGATCCCGGAGGAGCTGGGCGGCACCCGGGTGCGCACCCAGGTGTTCAACGCGGGTCCGGCGGCGATCGAGGCGCTCAACGCCAAGGCCGTGGACCTGGCCTGGGTGGGGCCCTCGCCCTCGGTCAACGGGTACACCCAGTCCGGCGGGAGGAATCTGCGCATCGTGTCCGGCGCCACCTCCGGCGGCGCCTCGCTGGTCGTCGATCCGCGGAAGATCGCCTCACTCGGCGACCTGAAGGGCAAGCGCATCGCCTCCCCGCAGTTGGGCAACACCCAGGACGCCGCGCTGCTGCACTACCTCAAGACCAAGGGCCTCACCGTCGACCCGCAGACGGGCGCGGGCGACACCTCGGTACTGCGGCAGGACAACAAGGAGATCCCCACCACCTTCCGGCAGGGCGGCATCGACGGCGCCTGGGTGCCCGAACCGACCGCCTCCGTCCTGGCCGACCGGGGCGGCAAGGTCCTGCTGGACGAGAAGAAGCTGTGGCCGGGAGGGTCGTTCGTCACCACCAACCTGGTGGTGCGCCAGGACTTCCTCCGGCAGCATCCGAAGGCGGTCGAGGCGGTGCTGCGCGGCTCGGTGAGGACCAACACGTGGATCCGTGCGCACCCGGAGGCGGCCAAGGAACGTATCAACCGGGCGCTGCGGCGGGACGCGGGCAAGCCGCTGCCCGGCAAGGTCCTCGACTCCGCCTTCGCCCGGATCGAGGTGACCGACGATCCGCTGGCCGCCACGCTGCGCGAGCAGACCGACCACGCGGTCTCGGCCGGGCTGCTGGAGAAGCCGCGGCTGAAGGGGATCTACGACCTCGCCCCGCTGAACCGGGTACTGCGGCGCGAAGGCCGCCCCACCGTGTCGGACGCCGGGCTCGGAGCGCGGTGAGCGCCCATGACCACCGCAGGAGGTGAGACAGTGACCGCGACCACCACGACGCGCCCCGCAGCGCGGCTCACGCACGTCTGCAAGTCGTTCGGCCCCCAGCAGGTGCTCGACGACATCAGCATCGACGTCGCCGACGGCGAGTTCGTCACCCTGCTGGGCGCTTCCGGCTGCGGCAAGAGCACCCTGCTCAACCTGGTGGCCGGGCTGGACACGCCCAGCGCGGGCGCCGTCGAGGTGCCCGGCGGGCGCCCGGCGCTGATGTTCCAGGAGCACGCGCTCTTCCCCTGGCTGACGGCGGGCGGGAACATCGAGCTGGCGCTCAAGCTGCGCGGGATGCCCAAGGCCGAGCGGCCGGCGGAGGCCGAGCGGCTGCTGGAGCTCGTCCGGCTCAAGGGCGCGCAGCGCAAGCGGGTTCACGAGCTGTCCGGCGGGATGCGGCAGCGGGTCGCGCTGGCCCGCGCCCTGGCACAGGACAGCGAACTGCTGCTGATGGACGAGCCGTTCGCCGCACTGGACGCCATCACCCGGGATGTGCTGCACGAGGAGCTGACCCGTGTCCGGGCGGAGACGAACGTCGCCGTCCTGTTCGTCACCCACAACGT
Organism: Streptomyces sp. WMMB303; assembly: GCF_029351045.1. Classification (NCBI taxonomy): domain Bacteria; kingdom Bacillati; phylum Actinomycetota; class Actinomycetes; order Kitasatosporales; family Streptomycetaceae; genus Streptomyces; species Streptomyces sp. WMMB303. Next base: position 4,728,510 of record NZ_JARKIN010000001.1, read on the forward strand.
CCGGGAGGCGGTACGCCTGGCGGACCGTGTCGTCCTGCTCTCCTCACGGCCCGGGAGGGTCGCCCGGGAGTGGCAGGTCGGCATTCCGCACCCGCGCCGCATCGAGGACGCGGACGTGGCCGCGCTGTCCGTCGAGATCACCGAAGAGCTCCGGGGGGAGATCCGCCGCCATGGCCGACACTGAGACGCGACCGAAGACCGAGGAAGGGCCGGTGGCGCCGGCTGCCGCTGCGCCGGAGGCGGCCGCCGGCCGCCGGGAACAGCACGACGCGCCCGGCGGGGACCTGGCCGGACTGGAGGCGGGGCTCGACGCGCTCGACACCCGCACCGCGGCCCGCACCCCGCTGCCGGTGCTGCTGCGCCGCAAGGCGCTGCCGCCGCTGGTGGCGGTCGTCCTCGTACTGGGGCTGTGGCAGGCCGCGTTCGCGCTGCAGCTGAAGCCCGACTACCAGTTGCCCAGCCCGCTGATGGTGTGGGACGCGCTGGCCGAGGAGTGGTACAAGGGCACCATCCTGAGCATCGTCTGGCAGAGCGTCTCCCGCGGTGCGCTGGGCTTCGCGGTCGCGCTGCTGGCGGGTACCCCGCTGGGGCTGCTGGTGGCGCGGGTCGGCCCGGTGCGGGCCGCCATCGGGCCGATCCTCTCCGGACTGCAGTCGCTGCCGTCGGTGGCGTGGGTACCGGCGGCGATCATCTGGTTCGGACTGACGGACGCGACGATCTACGCCGTGGTACTGCTGGGTGCCGTGCCCTCCATCGCCAACGGCCTGGTCGCGGGCGTCGACCGGATCGATCCGCTGCACCTGCGCGCGGGCACCGTGCTGGGCGCCACCGGACTGCGCGGCGTGCGGCACGTGCTGCTGCCCGCGGCGCTGCCGGGCTACATCTCGGGGCTCAAACAGGGGTGGGCGTTCTCCTGGCGCTCCCTGATGGCGGCCGAGCTGATCGCCACCTCGCCCGAGCTGGGCGTGGGGCTGGGACGGCTGCTGGAGACGGGGCGCGCCTACCAGGACATGCCGCTGGTACTCGGCGCGATCCTGCTCATCCTGCTGGTGGGCATCGGTATCGAACTGCTCGTCTTCGCGCCCCTCGAGCGGCGGGTGCTGCGCCACCGGGGGTTGCTGCGCTGATGCTCTCCGCACCGTCCCCCTCCGCACCTGCGCTGCTCCTCGTCGCGCACGGGAGCCGCGACGCACGGCACTCCGCGACGGTCGGGGCGCTCGCCGCGCGGGTCCGGCTGCTGCTGCCCGGCGTCCGGGTGGCGGCCTGCTATCTGGACTTCGACTCCCCTTCGGTGCCCGCCGCGCTGGCGGAGCTGCACGCTGCGGGGGTGCGCGAGGCCGTCGCCGTTCCTCTCCTGCTGACCCGGGCCTTCCACGCGAAGACGGACCTCCCCGCGGTACTGGCCGAGGTGGCCGCCGCGCTGCCGGAACTGACCGTCCGGCAGTCGGCGGTGCTCGGCCCGCACCCCCTGCTGACCGCCGCCCTGGAGCGGCGGCTGTGCGCGGCCGGGCTGAGCCCCGGCGACGCGCCCTCGACCGGCGTCGTCCTGGCGTCCGCCGGTTCCTCGGACCCGGAGGCGAGCGCAGTGATCGCCGACATGGCGCGGGAGTGGCGGCGAACCACCGGTTGGTGTGCCGTGCGACCTGCGTTCGCCTCCGCTGCTCGACCCGGTACGGCCGACGCGGTGCGGGAGTTGCGCGCCGCCGGTGTCCGCCGGGTGGCCGTCGCGCCCTACGTGCTGGCCCCGGGCCGACTGCCCGACCGGATCGTGGCCGGTGCCCGGGAGGCCGGTGCCGAGGTGCTCGCGCCGGTACTGGGTGCCGCGCCGGAGGTGGCGCGGGTGGTTCTGGAGCGTTACACGGCGGTCGCCTCCGGCGGGAGCGCGGCGGTCGGCGCCGCGGCCTGATCCGCGACGTATCCGGCGGCGACCGCCGGGCGGGCGCCGCCTCCCGGGCACGCAACAGGCCCGCCGTGCCCCGTGGGGGAAGGGCGCGGCGGGCCTGGAGGTGCGCTTACCCGGAATTCCGGGGTTACGCACGGACAGGGCTCAGAATTGACCGTGAATGTGTGTCACCTGACCACGCGCAGTAGTTTGTTGGGCGTCCCGTCGCCGATACCGGAGAGGGCGCCCTCGGTGGTGCCGTCGAGCAGCGCCTCGGTGACCTGTGCCGGGGTGGCGTCCGGGTGTCCGCTCAGATAGAGGGCCGCGGCTCCCGCGACGTGCGGGGTGGCCATGGAGGTGCCCCACCCGGCCATCTTGGCGGTGTCGTTCTTGTTGCTGGCCGAGACGACATCGATGCCCGGCGCGAACAGGTCGACGCTCTTGCCGTAGTTGGAGAACTCCGTGCGCCGGTCCTGCTGGTCGCTCGCGGCGACGGTGAGGGCCTCCGGCACCCGGGCCGGGGAGGCGGCGGAGGCGTCGCCGCCGTCGTTGCCGGCGGCCACCACGCAGGTGATGTTCGCGTCGACGGCCCGCTCGACGGCCTCGTCCAGCGCATAGTCCTTGAAGCCGCCGATGCTCATGTTGGCCACGGCGGGGCCGCCGTCGTCCTTGTGGTCCTCGATCATCCAGTCGATGCCCGCGACGGCGTCTGCCGTGGTGCCCTTGTTGTCGTCGCCCAGGATGCGCACGGCGACGACCTTCGCCTTCTTGGCGATGCCGTACTCGGTGCCCGCGAGGGTGCCGGAGACGTGCGTGCCGTGGTTGGCGCCGTCCTGCGCGGTCGTGTCGTCGTCCACGGCGTCGTAGCCGTCGACGGCGCGGCCGCCGAAGTCCTCGTGGCTGACGCGTACGCCGCTGTCGACCACATATGCCGTGACGCCTTCGCCCGCGCTGTCGGGGTAGGTGTACTTCTCGTCGAGTTCCGGTGTGGGCTGGTCGACCCGGTCCTGTCCCCAGGACGGCGGCTCGGCCTGGGTCTCCTGGCCGGTGATCACGCGGCTCTGGACGACCTTCGCGACCCTGTCGTCCGCCGCCAGGCGCCGGGCGTCCCGGGCGCTGAGCCCCTTGGCGGACCAGCCGTCCAGCGCGGCATGGTAGGTGTGCTCGACCTTTCCGCCGTACTTCCCGGCGAGGTCGCGGGCCTCGGTGGCGGCCGCGGCGCGGGTACCGGCGGCGGCGTCCCGCTTCAGCAGCACGATGTAGTCGCCCTCGACCGAGCCCCGGGCCCCCGCGCCCAGGACGGTGCCCTCGGGGGGCGCGGCGTCGGCGGGGAGCGTCAGCAGCGTCGCTCCGCCCGCGACGGCGACAGCGGCGCCGAGCGCGACGGATATCCGGCGTTTCGTGTGGCGTGCCCCGTGGTGTGCCATGCCGAGGGAGTCCTCCGAGTGTGCGGTCCGGCGATCCGCGGTGGATCGTTTCGAAACCCTGTCGGATTGCCCGGTGCGGCTCAAGTGACTTGGCGGACTGTGACGCACGACACCGCTTGCCTCGTGGGCCACACCCCCCGGGCCGGCCGCCCAGCCGCGCCCCGGCTCGGACGGCTAGGACACCGGACGGGAGTCGGCCCAGAAGGCGTCGAACTCCTCCCGGTACGTGGGGAAGAGCACGCCCTCGCCCACACCGCGCGCGGACACCGTGCGGCCCGGCCCGCGCAGCACCAGGACCGGCGTCTCCATCCCGCGCGCGCCCCGCAGATACGACTGGACGACCGCCAGTCCGTCCGCGCCGTCCCCGTCCACCAGGTACGCGGTGAACCGCGGGGTCTCGTCGAAGACATGGATCTCGAAGGCCGCCTGGTCGCGCAGTCGGGAGCGCACCCTGCGCATGTGCAGGATGTTGGTCTCCACCGAGCGGGCCAGCTCGCCCTTCTTCAGTCCGAGTTCGCGCTCCCGCCGCTTGACCGCGCTGCTGGCCGGGTTCAGGAACAGCAGCCGCACCCGGCAGCCCGCCTCCGCCAGCCGGACCAGCCGCCGCCCGCTGTAGTTCTGCACCAGCAGGTTGAGACCGATACCGATGGCGTCCAGCCGCCGCGCCCCGCCGAACAGGTCCTCGGCGGGGAGCTGGCGCTGCAGCCGCACCCGGTCGCTGTGCACGCCGACCACGTCGCAGAAGCGGTCCCCCACCAGCTCCTCGACGGCGTCGACCGGCAGCCGGCCCGTCGCGGCCGCCCCCTCGGGCGCGGCCCCCAGCAGTTCCAGCAGCCGCCGGCACATCCGCTCGGCCTGCGCGAGCACCGTCTCGGACAGGGCCCGGTTGCGGGCCACCGCGCTGCGGGCGACCTCCAGCTCGTCCAGCGCCAGCTCCACCTCGCGGCGGCCCTCGAAGTAGGGCTCGAAGCAGGGCCAGTGCTGCACCATCAGCTCGCGCAACTGCGGCAGGGTCAGGAAGGAGATGAGGGTGTCGTCGGCCGGGTCGAGCAGATAGCCCTTCCGGCGGCTGACCTCCCGTACCGCCACGGCCCGCTGCACCCACTCCTGCCCGGCGGGCCCGGCCGCCGCGATCACCCACTCGTGGCCGTGCACCGGTTCGTAGATCGGCCGCAGCACGGCGGCGACCACCGCCCGCATCCGCTGTTCGACCAGGTTCAGCCAGACATACGCCCGCCCGGCGCGCTGCGCCCGGGTGCGTACCTCGGCCCAGTCCTCCTCGCCCCACCCCACGTCCGCGCCGATCTCCATGGGCCGGGCCAGCGGGACAGCGCCGGGTTGCCCGGCGCCTCCCAGGCTCCGGCCGGGAGGTCCCCCCAGGCCGAGCCCGCCGCCCGGATCGTCCGCCGCTCCGGCCTCACCGGCAGGGCCGCCCTCCGGCTCCTCACCGCCGTCGCCTGGGGGGAGTTCAAGCCCTCCCGCGCCCAACTGCGCACCGCCTTCCACACCCGCTCTCGGCCCCCGCTGTTCGATCAAGGAAGACTACTTCGGCCGCCCCCGCGGGTGCACCCGGAACACCTGTCAACTTCCCGTGCTCGTACGGGTGGACGGGGTCCGGCCGGCTCCCGGGGGACGGCTCGGCGGCAGCGGCGGAGGCGGGCGCCGCAGCGCGCGCGACGCAGGGCCCGTGTCCCGCGCCCGGAGCGTGCCGACCGGGCGGCACGACGGCGTCCGCCTGGCTGCGCGCTCCTTCCCGGAATCGGTCCACGCCCCGTCCTACCGCCTCGCGGCTGCTTCGCGCCAGCACCCGGACAGGACCGGTACCAGGAATTCACACCCGCCACGCGCCGCGCCGTCACCGGCGCTCCTCCCGCAGCACACGGAGGAAGGCCTCCGCCGCCCCGGTCGGCTCCGCCCGGCTGAAGGCGATCAGCGGGCGGCGCCACGGAGGCCCGACGGGGACGAGCTGCCGGGCCGGCACGAGGGCGGGGGCCAGATGCTCCGCGACCAGGCAGATACCCGCGCCGGCCGCAGCCATCCGCGCGGCGGTCGTCGCGTGCTCGACCCGCAGCGCCGTCCGCGGCACGAACCCGGCCCGGCCGCAGACCAGATCGACGAAGGGGCGCCCCTCGATCCGGGGCTCCATCCCGCACCGCACCCAGCCGCGGTCGGCCAGCTCCGCCAGGCCGACCGGTACGCGTCCGGCGTCGGAGCCGGCGCGGTCGCACAGCGGGTCGTCCGGCGGCACTGCGAGGACGATCCGCTCCTCGCCGATCTCCCAGCAGGGGCCTGTCCAGGCGTCGTTCCGATAGCCGACGGCGAGGTCGGCGACCCCGCGGGCCATCTGCTCGTACAGGTCGTCCTCCGTCGCGTACTCGCGCAGCCGCAGCGTCACCCGCGGGTGGAGCCGCCGCATCCGCGCCACGGCCCCGGTCAGCACGCCGACCGCGACACCGTGCACGGTGGCGATCTCCAGCTCGCCGCCCTCGGCACCGGCCGCGGCCCGCGCCGCCCGACGGGCCTGCCGCCAGCTACGGACGGCGAGTTCGGCGTCCGGGAGGAAGGCGCGGCCCATGGGGGTGGGCCGCACGCTGCGCGGCAGCCGCTCCAGCAGCGGCCCGCCCACCTCCCGCTCCAGGGCCTTGATCTGGTGCGAGAGCGCGGACTGGGTGACGTGCAGCGCCTCGGCGGCACGGGTGAAGGAGCCCTCCTCGAGGACCGTCACGAGGTACTCCATCTGCCGCAGACTCACAGTGCCCTCCCGCTCTTCGCGGCTCTCTCGCCCGCTCCGCCGCACCCGGGCGTGCGCTGCGGGCCCGCGACGAGAAGCCATGAACATTCTTCATCACGAGCATCGAATCATTGCGTTGGACTCATCGAACCGGCGGCGGAAGCCTGAGGCCATGAGCGGGAACACCACGGATGTCATCGTCATCGGCGGCGGAACGGGCGGATACAGCACCGCACTCCGCGCCGCGCACCTCGGACTCGGCGTCACCCTCGTCGAACGCGACCTGGTCGGCGGCACCTGCCTGCATCGCGGCTGTGTGCCCAGCAAAGCCATGCTGCACGCCGCCGAACTGGTCGACGGCATCGCGGAGGCGCGCGAACGCTGGGGGGTCGCGTCGAGGCTGGAGGGCATCGACTGGAAGGCGCTGACCGCCACCCGCGACGCCATCGTCGCGCGCAACCACCAGGGCGTGGAGGGGCAACTCTCGGCCGCGGGAGTGACCGTGGTGCGGGGCACCGCCGCGCTGACCGGTCCGCGCACCGTCCGGATCGACGCCCCCGGCGAAGCCGGCACCCGGTGGACGGCGCGACGCGGTCTCGTCCTGGCTACGGGTTCCCGCCCCCGGACCCTGACGGGCCTGGAGACCGCCGGGGAGCACGTCGTCACCAGTGACGACGCACTGTTCGCGGCCGAACTGCCGCGGAGCGTGCTGGTACTGGGCGGCGGCGCGATCGGGGTCGAGTACGCCTCGTTCCACCGCTCCATGGGAGCCGAGGTCACGCTGGTGGAGGCGGCGGAGCGGCTGCTGCCGCTGGAGGACGCGGACGTCGGGCGCCGGTTGGCCCGCGCGCTGCGCAAGCGCGGCATCACGGTACTGACCGGCGCCCGGCTCTTGGCCGCCGACCGGGCGGACGACGGGGTCCGGGCGCGGGTGCGGTCGGCGCGCGGCGGGGAGTCCGCGGTCGCGGCGGAGCGGCTGCTGGTCGCCGTGGGCCGGGTCCCGGTCACCGACGGGCTCGATCTGGCGGCGGCCGGTCTGGCGACGGACGCGCGGGGCCATCTGCCGCCCGCCGACTGGGCCACGCTGGAGACCGCCGTTCCCGGTGTGCACGTCGTCGGCGACCTGCTGCCGCCGCCCTCCCCGGGGCTGGCGCACGCCTCGTTCGCGGAGGGGCTGGTGGTCGCGGAGGTACTGGCCGGGCTCTCGCCCCGACCGGTGGACTACGCCGCCGTGCCGCGGGTGACCTACTCGGCACCGCAGACGGCGTCGGTCGGGCTCGGCGAGGAGGCCGCGGCAGCCGCCGGATACGAGACGGCGGTCAACGTGCTGCCGCTGGCCGCCACGGCCAAGGGCATGGTGCACGGCCAGGACGGCATGGCGAAGGTCGTCGCCGAACCGGGCCCCGGGGGCCGGGTGCTGGGGGTGCATCTGGTGGGCCCGCACGTCTCGGAGATGATCAGCGCCTCCCAACTGGCGGTGGGCTGGGACGCGTCACCCGCGGACATCGCCCAGCACATCCACCCGCACCCGACGTTGAGCGAGGCGGTGGGCGAGACCTTCCTGACGCTGGCGGGGCGCGGGCTGCACCAGCACCGGTGAGCCGGGGGCGGAGCCGGCGGCGCGACCCCTGCGCCCGGTCACGGCCGTCGCAGGCCCGCGGGGCTCTCGGCATCCCGGGCGAGAGCCACCTCCGGACCGGGGCCCCTGCCCGGCACGGGCACCGCCTCCGTGCGCCGCTCGGCGCCGGTCGACGAGGGGAGGAACGCCGCGATCCCCAGCCCCAGCAGCGCGGCGCCCGCCGCGATGAGGAACGCCGTGCGGAAGCCGTCCAGGTCGGGCACCCGGGTGGGGCCCAGGGGGATCGACATCCGGGCGAGGACGACGCCGACGACCGCGCTGGAGGTCGAGGTCCCGATCGACCGCATCAGAGTGTTCAGCCCGTTGGCGGCGCCGGACTCGGACGGGTCGACGGCGCCGAGAATGAGTGCCGGCATCGCGGAGTAGGCGATGCCGATGCCCACGCCGATCAGCACGGACAGCACGACCGTCTGCCACACGGCGGCCATCAGCTGCGTCCCCAGCAGATAGGAGGCGGCCAGCACGACCAGCCCGGTCATCAGCGACACCTTGGGCCCGCGCGCCCTGGAGAGCCGCGCGGACAGCGAGGAGACCGCCATCATCGCGAGGCCCATGGGAGCCACGCACAGCCCGGAGACGACCATGGACTGCCCCAGCCCGTAGCCGGTGGCGGCGGGGAGTTGCAGGAGCTGGGGCAGGACGAGGGTGAGCGCGTAGAAGGCGAGGCCGACCATGATGGAGGCGAGGTTGGTCAGCAGTACTTGACGGCGGGCGGTGGTCCGCAGGTCCACCAGGGGATCCGCGGTCCGCAGCTCCAGCATCCCCCATCCGGCGAAGAGCACGGCGGACGAGGCGAACAGCCCCAGCACCGTCGGGCTGGACCAGCCCCAGTCGCCGCCCTTGGAGATGGGCAGCAGCAGTGTCACCAGCCCGGCCGCCAGCCCCAGGGCTCCCAGCACGTCGAAGCGGCCCGGGGCCCGCAGCGGGGACTCGGGTACCAGCAGCGCGACGAGCAGCATGGCCAGCGCGCCGATCCCGGCGGAGCCGAAGAAGAGCATGTGCCAGTCGGTGTACTGCGCCACGTAGGCGGCCAGCGGCATACCCAGCGCGCCGCCCACGCCGAGCGAGGAGCTCATGAACGCCATCGCCGAGCCCAGCCGTTCGGGCGGCAGCGCGTCCCGCATGATGCCGATGCCCAGCGGGATGGCCCCCATCGCGAACCCTTGCACGGCCCGCCCGGCGACCATCGGTACCAGTGCCGAGGTGAGGCCGCACACCAGCGAGCCCAGGACCATCAGGCCCAGGCTCAGCAGCACGATCCGGCGCTTCCCGTACAGGTCCCCGAGCCTGCCCATGATGGGCGTGGCGACCGCGCCCGCGAGCAGCGTCGAGGTGATCACCCAGGAGGCGTTGGAGGTGGAGGTGTCCAGCAGGGCGGGCAGCCGTGCGACGATCGGGACGATCAGTGTCTGCATGACGGCGACGGAGATTCCACCGAACGCCAGTACGGGGACGATCCAGCGCTCGCTCTCCGCCGCCCGTATCGGCCCGCCCGCCCCCGCTGTACTGCTCTCCCCCACGCGTTCCGTCCTCTCCCTGTTGAGCTGTCGAGTCCCTGCCGAAGCGTCCATCGCTGCCGCCGGCGGTGCCGGCAGTCGCGTTCGACCAGCAACATGCAGCGTACAAATGAACTGCCCGGGACCGCCTCGTATTCCGCTGGGAGCCGGGGGCCGGAAAAGCGTTCGACAGGTCAGGGGGAGCCCGGGCCCGGCACCGATCCGTCGCGCCGCCGGGCGCCCACGCCCACCGCGACGATCAGCACGGCCATACCGCCCGTCCCGAAGATGCCGGTCCAACCGAGCCGGGTGATCCGCGCCGTGTCACACACCCGCGTGTGCCACTGCACCGCGGTATTGTCCCATTTGTCCGCACTCCAACTGGCCGGGCTCAGCACCGAGCCGCACTGCACCGGCGGGCGCCTCGCACCTTCCCCGTCCACGGCAGCGGCGTCCCGCGCCTCGATGCCGGTCCACAGCGACAGCCCGGCGGCAACGAGGAAGCCCGCCGCGACGAGCAGCCAGATCAGCGCGGGATGTCCGCCGAGGGGAGCCCGCCACTGTGCGGGGGCTCTCGCCGCTTCGCCGTCCAACTGCAGATGCGCGTGCTCCGCACGCATCGACTTCTCGAATCGCATGAGTCCCCCTGCACGGCGTCCGACGAGTGCCGGGAGCGTACTGCATCGGGGAATCGCGGCCCCTGTCGGCGCCCTGCCGTACGGGAGGCCCCCTCCACGGCAGGGGGCCTCCCGAACGCTGCGGGCATCAGGGCACCCCGGCACTCCGCAACCGGGCTCGGACGTCAGCCCTCGGTGGGCTCCAGCCGCAGGGAGAGGGAGTTGATGCAGTACCGCTGGTCGGTTGGGGTCGGGTAGCCCTCGCCCTCGAAGACGTGGCCCAGGTGGGAGCCGCAGCGGGCGCAGCGCACCTCTGTGCGGACCATGCCCATGGAGCGGTCGGTCAGCAGCTCGACGGCGTCCGAGTCCGCCGGGTCGTAGAAGCTGGGCCAGCCGCAGTGGGAGGCGAACTTGGTTCCGGAGCGGAACAGCTCGGCGCCGCAGGCCCGGCAGGAGTAGACACCGGTGGTCTCGGTGTCGGTGTACTCCCCGGTGAAGGGACGCTCCGTACCGGCCTCGCGCAGCACCTGGTACTCCTCGGGCGTCAGCTCCGCGCGCCACTGCTCCTCGGTCTTGTCGATCTCGTAGGCCATCTCGGCTCCTCAGCGCTGTTCGGGATACGGGCCCGGAGCGGGCCGTGCGGACGTGAGCGTCATTCGGCGAGCCGGGCGAGAATCCGCGGACCCAGCTCCGTGACGTCACCCGCGCCCATGGTGAGAACGAGATCGCCGGGCTCCGCCATTCCCACGACCGCCTCGACCGCCTCGTCCGGGGTGGCCATGGGCCGCACGGCGGCGCCCGCCGCCTGCGCCGCGTCGGTGATCAGCGTGCTGGTCACGCCCGGGATGGGGTCCTCGCGCGCCGGGTAGATCGGCAGCACGACCGAGCCGTCGGCCAGCGACAGCGCCTCTCCCATCTCCTTGCCGAGTTCCTGGGTGCGGCTGAAGAGGTGCGGCTGGAAGACCACCAGTACCCGGCCGTCCTCCGCGCCGCCGCGGATGGCCTCCAGGTCGGCGGTCATCTCGGTGGGGTGGTGGGCGTAGGAATCGATCACCTGGACGCCGCCGGTGAGCCCCTTGAGCTGGAGGCGGCGCTTGACGCCGGTGTAGGAGCCCAGCGCGCGTCCCAGCTCCGCGGCGGGCACGCCGAGCGCCGCACCCGCCGTGAGCGCTGCCACCGCGTTGAGCGCGTAGTGGTTGCCGGGCACCGAGACGTCGAAAGTGAGCTCCTCGCCGTCGAGTACGACGGTGACCTCGCTGGCCAGCCCCCTCGGTGTGATCTTGGGGACCCGTACGTCGGCGTCCTCGGCGACGCCGTAGGTGCGGATGGTGAGCGCGCGGTCGCGTGGGGTGGCGCGCAGCCTGCGGACCAGTTCCCGCGCCCCGTCGTGGTCGGCGGAGACCACGAGGGTGCCGCCGTCCACCACGCGCTCCACGAACGTCTCGAAGGAGGTGTAGATCTCCTCCATGGAGGCGTAATTGGCGTGGTGGTCGAGCTCCACGTTGAGGACGATGGCGACCTCGGGCAGGTATTTGTGGAAGCTGCGGTCGCTCTCGTCCGCCTCCGCGACGAAGATCTCCCCGGTGCCCTGGTGCGCATTGGAACCGGGCCCCTCCAGATCGCCGCCGATCGCGTACGAGGGGTCCAGGCCCAGGTCGGCGAGGCTGACGGCGAGCATCGAGGTGGTGGTCGTCTTGCCGTGCGTGCCGGCCACGGCCAGCGGCCGCAGCCCCGCCATCAGCGCGGCCAGCGCGTCGGCGCGGTGCAGCACCGGGAGCCCGCGCCGGTTCGCCTCGACCAACTCGGGGTTGTCCTCGCGGATCGCGCTGGAGACGACCACCGTCGTGGCGTCCGGCGCCAGGTGCGCGGTGGCGTGCCCCACATGGACGGTCACCCCGAAGCCGCGCAGCGCGTCGGCCGTCGCGGACTCGCGTGCGTCGCTGCCCGCGACCCGCGCACCGCGCACCGCCAGGATCTTCGCGATACCGGACATCCCCGCGCCGCCGATCCCGATGAAGTGCGGCCGCTCCATGGCGGAGGGGAGGGAGGGGGTGGCGGCAGCGGTCATACGGACTTCTCCTGGCTGGCTCGGGCGGGCGCCGCACACGCGCGGGCGCGGCAGACGGGGGACGGCGCAAGCCTATGCGGTGCGGGCCGCCACCTCACGTGAGCCCCGGCCGCTCCGCGCCGGGTGCGCGCCCGCGCCTCCGGGCCCGTGGGCACCGGAGGCGCGGGGGCGGCCGGGCTCACTCCTCGTTGTGCGCGAACAGCTTCAGTACCGGAACGCCCACCTTGTGCCGGGCCCGGGAGGCCCAGTCCCGGTGGAAGAACTCCTCCACCAGGTGCGGAGCGGTCAGCACGATGACCTCGTCGGCCCGGGTCTGCTCCGCGACCGACTTCAGGACGTCCAGCGGGTGGTCCTCGATGATCTGGCCGACCGCCTCGCAGCCCGCGTCTCTGAGGTGCTTGAGGGACAGCTCCAGAGCCTGCTCGGCGGGCCCGACGGCTTCTCCGCCCTCCGGCTCGTCGGCCTCGCGCACCACCTGCTCCAGTTCGCCGAGCGCGACGTCGTCCAGCGCCCGCAGCAGCCGGTCCTGGTCGCCGCGCGGTTGCAGGAGCACGACGAAGGAGACGGTCTCCTCGCCGTGCAGCGTCGTCACCATCTCGGTGTCGGCCGCCACCAGCGGCTTCTCGATCATCAGCACTGTCGTGATCACGACTGGCGCTCCTCCTCCGGTCGGAAAGAAACCCTGCGGCCCCGTACTCCCAAGGGTCCTGCGGTTGTCAGTCTGCCCAGCGACACGAAAAGCGGAACGTCTCATTCCGCAATGCTTCGCGACCGACGGTAGCGGGTGAAGAGGAATCCCTCTTCCTCCAGCACCCCCTCCAGCGCGTACGCGTCGGGGTCGGGCAGCACGGGCCCGTTCATGATCCGCGGAGCGGACCCGGCGACGACCCTGGGTGCGATGGACAGGCACAGTTCATCGAGTACCCCCGCATCGGCGAATTCCCCGAGCAAGGTGGGACCGCCCTCGGTCAACTGCCTGCGCAGCCCCCGGTCCGCGAGCAGGCCCGGCACCCGGGCCGGGTCGGCGTTGCCGCCCTCACCCGCGAAGACCACCTCCGCACCGGCCTGCCGGGCGCGCTCCACCCGGTCCGGCGGCGCGCCGCCCCCGGTGATCACCAGGGTGGGTACGACGGGCTCGGTGAACAGTGGAGCCGAGAAGTCCAGCTCCAGCCCGGCCGAGACCACGGCGATGACCGGTGCGGGCGGCTGTCCGGCGGCGGCGCGCCGCTCGGCGAAGGCCCGGCGCTGCTTGGCGGGCCGGTAGCCCTCCTGCCGCACGGTCCGGGCGCCGACGACCACCACGTCGGCGAGCGCCCGCAGCACGCCGAAGATCCGCATGTCGGCCGGCGAGGAGAGCGGCTGGGAGCGCCCGCCATGGTGGATGGCACCGTCCAGGGAGGCGACCATGTTGCCGCGCAGCCACCGCGCGGCTTCCTCGGCTCCCCCGCCCACCGGCGGATAGGCGTACTCCGCTGCGATCTCCTCGAGGCTCCACTCCGGCGCGGGGGCCGCTGCTCCGGAGGCAGGTGAGGGGGAGACCGGGGCTGTGCGGGATGGGAACAGGCGTTGCATGCGCGCAGTGTGGCACGGCGCACGCCCGGTGAGCGGCACGCCCGCAGGGGTGAGCCGACTAGCATGACAATCGTGTCAACGACCGCAGCGCACATATCCGAGGCCGGCTCCGACTCCCCCGGCGGCGCCCCCGCCGCCCTCACCGCACGCGAGCCGCACGTCCCGGCCGACCAGTTGGTGGCCGAGATGGTGCCGCCGCCGCGCTTCGACAGTGTGCGCTTCGCCACCTATCTCCCGGACCCGGCCCAACCGAGCCAGAGCGAGGCGGTCACGGTGCTCGGCGGATTCGCCGAGAGCCTCGGCGGCGCCGCGCGGACCGGCGGCAGCGGCCCCAGGCGCTGGTTCCGGCGGGCGCCGAAGCAGGCCGCCCCCGCCGGACCCCGGGGTGTGTACCTGGACGGCGGCTACGGCGTCGGCAAGACACACCTGCTCGCCTCGCTGTGGCACGCCGCACCGGCCGCCCCCGAGCGCAAGGCGTTCGGCACCTTCGTCGAGCTGACCAACCTGGTGGGCGCGCTGGGCTTCCAGCAGACCGTGCGCACCCTGGGCGACCACCAGCTGCTGTGCATCGACGAATTCGAGCTCGACGACCCCGGCGACACCGTGCTCGTCTCCAGCCTGCTGGCCAAGCTGGTGGAGAACGGTGTGGCACTGGCGGCGACCTCGAACACGCTGCCGGGCAAGCTGGGCGAGGGGCGGTTCGCCGCCGCCGACTTCCTGCGCGAGATCCAGGGCCTCTCGGCGCACTTCCGCACCCTGCGCATCGACGGCGAGGACTACCGCCACCGAGGGCTGCCGCAGGCTCCCGAGCCGTACGCCGAGGAGCAGGTCACCGGCGCCGCGCGGCGGATACCGGGAGCCTCGCTCGACGACTTCCCGGCGCTGCTGGGCCACCTCTCCCGGGTCCACCCCAGCCGCTACGGCGCGCTGGTCGAGGACGTGCGGGCCGTCTGCCTGACCGACCTGGCGCCGGTTCCGGACCAGTCGACGGCCCTGCGCCTGGTGGTGCTCGCCGACCGGCTCTACGACCGGGAGATACCCGTGCTGGCCTCGGGCGTGCCCTTCGACGAACTGTTCGGCGAGGACATGCTCAAGGGCGGCTACCGCAAGAAGTACTTCCGGGCGATCTCCCGGCTGACAGCGCTCGCCCGCGACGGCGGCGCGCTGGTCGGTGCGGAGGGCTGACCCCGCGGCGCCCCCGCCATGGAGCGTCCCCGCGCCGTGCATACCGTCCGGTGCCCAGTTCGCGCCGGTCGTGTCCTGAGCGCTGTGCGCACACTGGTGCGCGTGGTACACACACTCGGGTCACCTGTCCGCCAACAGGGGAGAGTGCCCGATGCCCACGACCCGACGTCAAGCGCTGGCAAGAACCGGAGCCGCCGGAGCGGCAGTCGCCTTCAGCGGCGCGCTCTCGGAACTGTTCACAGGGACCGCCGTGGCTCAGGCCACCGGCGGCAGCGCGGGCTACGGCCCGCTCGTACCCGACCCCGACGGACTGCTCGACCTGCCCAAGGGTTTCCGCTACAAGGTGCTCTCCCGCGAGGGCGACCCGCTCCGCTCCGGTGAGGGCCCGGTCCCCAGCAACTGCGACGGCATGGCCGCCTTCGCGGGCGGACGCCACGGACACGGCCACCACGGCCACGGCCATGGCAGGGAGCGCACCTGGCTGGTGCGCAACCACGAGAACCGGATGGAGTCGCGGGTCCCGGTCCCCACCGTCGAGGGGCTGACCTACGACCCGGCGGGCGAGGGCGGCTGCACGGTCCTGGAACTGGACGGCGACAACGACGTGCTGGCCGAACGCGTCGGCATCGCGGGGACCTCCACCAACTGCGCCGGCGGGCCCAGCCTCTGGGACACCTGGCTGACCTGCGAGGAGACCGAGTACCGGGCCAGCGAGGAGGGCTACACCAAGGACCACGGCTTCGTCTTCGAGGTCGGCTTCGACCGCCGCCGCCCCACCTCCGTCGAACCGCTCACCGCGATGGGCCGCTTCCAGCACGAGGCCGTCGCCTTCGACCCGCACACCGGCGTCGTCTACGAGACCGAGGACGCCTTCGACGAACCCTTCGGCCTCTTCTACCGCTTCCTGCCCAGGAAGCCCAAGGGCGGCTACGGTTCACTGCACGCCGGGGGCAGGCTGGAGGCCATGCGGGTGCCCGGCGTGCCCGACCTGTCCGCCGTCACCGAGACGGGCACCTCCTTCGACCGGATCGAGTGGGTGGAGGTCCCCGATCCGCTGGCGGCCGAAACCCCCATCCGCCTCCAGGACTTCGGCAAGGGCGGCATCACCCACGCGCAGAAGCTGGAGGGCTGCTACTGGGGCGGCTCCTGCGTCTACTTCGTCTCCAGCTACGCGCGCACGGCTGAGGGTTCGCAGGGCGACCACTTCGGCCAGATCTGGCGCTACGACCCGCGCCGGCGCCGCCTCACCCTCGTCGTGGTCTTCGGCCCCGACACGGACGTGCAGCTCCCGGGCGAGGAGCCGGACAACATCTGCCTGGCCCCCAGCGGCGGGCTGATGGTGTGCGAGGACGGCGCGGGCGCCCAGCACGTCTTCGGCGTCACCCGGCGGGGCACGGTCTACCCGATGGCGCGGGGTGCCCAGAACATCGGCACCCCGGAGGACCCGGCGTGGGGCGAGTTCGCGGGCGTGACGTTCGCGCCGGACGGCCGCACGATGTACGTCAACTGCTACACGCCGGGTACCACCTTCGCGGTAACCGGGCCCTGGAAGCACTGAGCCCGGGCTGCTGAGCCGGTCCCGCATCCGCGGGGGCGGGGGTGCTCCCGGCCGGGAGCACCCCCGCCGCCCGAAGCCGCCGCCCCGGCCGACTCCCCCACCGGCCGCGGACCGCCCGCCGGCGCGCATCCGGCCGCTGGCAGACTGAACGGGTGACCGTTCCAGACACTCCCGACACCGGCCCAGCGGAGCCCGAGCGTTTCGTCCTGCCCCTCGTCGCGCGGATCGAACGCGCCGAGCCGCCCACCCGGACCGACGCGCTGCAGACCGCGGCCCGGGCGGTGCTCACCCTGCTGGCCGATCCGCGCACGACCGAGCCGGCGGGCGAGTGGCACGAGCGGGTGACGCGCTGGGAGGAGTTGCAGATCCGCAAGGTCGTCCGGCGGGCCCGGGGTGCCGAGTGGCGGCGTGCGGAGGAGCTCCCGGGGATCACCGTGTCCGGGGAGGCGGCACAGGTGCGGGTCTTCCCACCGGTTCCGCTGGACGGCTGGCCCAAGGAACTCGCGCGGCTCCAGGTCTCGGGGACGGAGCTGGCGGACCCGCTGCCGCCCGGAGTCCCCGCCCCCGGTACGCCTGTGCTGTGGCTGAATCCGGAGGTGGAGATGTCCGCCGGAAAGGCCATGGCACAGTCCGGCCACGGCGCGCAGCTCGCCTGGTGGCGGTTGGACGCCGCGGAGCGCACGGCGTGGCGGCGGGACGGCTTCCCGCTGGCGGTGCGCCCGGCCCGGGACCGGGCGCACTGGAGCGAGCTGACCGGCGGTGGCCTGCCCGTGGTGCGCGATGCCGGGTTCACCGAGGTCGCCCCCGGGTCCTGCACTGTCGTCGCCGAGCATCCGGCGCTGCGCACCCGAGGCTGAGCCGCCCCACGGGCGCCGCCGGCCCGGCACCGGACCACTGCGGGACCTGAGCCGAGCCGCCGCCCTCTGACGTGCCCCTGACGCGTGTCCCACTGCGGCGGTACGGGCTGTGAAGACCCGTACGAGGGGCGTTCCGCGACACCGCGAGGCGATGCTTTACATCTACGTATGAGCCGCTGAGCATCCGATATGAACGGCGGTGCCCGCGGGCACGGCTGACGGAGCGACAGCGACACCCAGCGGGAGCCCCAGTGCGCGCAGCAGCGATCCCCTCCACCCTCGGTGCCCTGGCCCTCGTACTGGCGCCCGCCGCAGCGGCGGCACCGCCCGGCGGCGACCACCACCGGCCCGGCCGCGCCGCGGAGCCGGCCGGGACCGCGACCGCCGCCGGGGGCCCGGCGGCGGCCGGGGTCGCAGAGGCCGCCGAGGACGCCGCGGCCGCCGGTATCCGGTGGGGGCACTGCCCGGCCGCCGAGCATCTCCCCAAGTCCGTCGAGTGCGGCACCGTCCGGGTCCCGGTGGACTACACGCGACCGGACGGCACCCACCTCTCCCTCACGGTCAGCAGAGCCCGGGCCACCGGAGAGCCGGACCGACGGCTTGGCCCCCTGGTCTACAACCCGGGCGGGCCGGGCGGCAGCGGGATGAGCTTCCCCCTCTACCCGCGCCTGGGCGGGCTGTGGAAGCGCCTCAACGCCCGCTACGACTTCATCGGCTACGCACCCCGCGGTGTCGGCCGCTCCGACCCGCTCTCCTGCCAGGACCCCGAGGAGTTCCTCCAGGGGCCCAACCGCTCCCCCGCACACCCGTCCTGGGCCTTCAAGCAGACCATGAACGAACGGGCCGCCTCCTACGCCGCCGGCTGCGCCGAGGCACAGCCCGACCGGCTGCGGCACTACACCACGCCGAACAACGCCCGCGACCTGGACGTCGTGCGGGCCGCGCTGGGCCGACACCGGCTCAGCTACCTCGGTGTCTCCTACGGCACCTACATCGGCTCCGCCTACGCCACGCTCTTCCCCTCCCACGTCGGCCGCCTCGTACTCGACAGCGTCGTCGACCCGTCCCGCGACAGCGTCTGGTACCAGGCCAACCTCGACCAGAACCGCGCCTTCCAGCGGCGCTGGGAGGACTGGAAGACCTGGGTCGCCCGGCACGAGGACACCTACCGGCTGGGCGCCACCGCCCGGCAGGTGCAGAAGTCCTTCGACGCCGTGCGGGCCGCCGTGGACCGGAAACCCGCGGGCGGGACGGTCGGCTCCAAGGAGCTGCTGGCCGCCTACCTGGTCACCGGGTACGCGGACGCGACCTGGGCGCCGTACGCGCGGGCGCTCTCCGCCTTCCGCAAGGGCGACCCGGAACCGCTGGTGAAGAGGGCCGCACCCGACATGGCGGCGGCCAAGAGCGAGGAGAACGGCAACGCCGTCTACAACGCGGTCGAGTGCCAGGACGCTCCCTGGCCGCGCAACTGGCTCCGCTGGGACCGGGACAACACCGCGACGGCGGCGGTGGCCCCGTTCAACACCTGGGACAACGCCTGGATGAACCTGCCGTGCGCCTACTGGCACACCCGGCCCGCGGAGCCGCTGCGGGTGCACACCGACCCGGGCGAGCTGCCCGGGGTGCTGCTGGTGGCCGCGACCCGGGACGCGGCCACCCCCTACGAGGGCGCGCTGGAGACCCGGCGCCGGCTGGCCGGCTCCTCGCTGGTGACCGAGCGCGGCGCGGGCAACCACGGGGTGAGCGGCGGCAACCCGTGCGTGGACCGGCACATCGAGCGGTACCTGTTCGAGGGCAGGACGCCGGGCACCGACGCCGAGTGCGCGGCGCGGCCCGCGCCCGAACCCGGCTCCCGGCGCGCCGCCAAGCCCGCCTCCAACACCCGGGCCGCCCGCTGAGGACGGGCTACGCCAGCCCGGCGACCAGTTCGGCGACCGGCTTGCGGCGGCCGGTGTAGAAGGGGATCTCCTCCCGCACGTGCCGTCGCGCCTCGGAGCCGCGCAGGTGCCGCATCAGGTCGACGATGCGGTACAGCTCGTCCGCCTCGAAGGCGAGGATCCACTCGTAGTCGCCCAGCGAGAAGGCGGGCACGGTGTTGGCGCGGACGTCGGGGAAGCCGCGGGCCATCTTGCCGTGGTCGGCGAGCATCCGGCGGCGGTCCTCGTCCGGCAGCAGGTACCACTCGTAGCTGCGTACGAACGGGTAGACGCTCACGTAGGCGCGCGGCTCCTCGTCGGCCAGGAACGCCGGGATGTGCGACTTGTTGAACTCGGCGGGGCGGTGCAGCGCCATGTTCGACCAGACGGGTTCCAGCGCCCGGCCCAGCGCCGTGCGGCGGAACCGGTTGTAGGCGTCCTGGAGTGCGTCGGAGTCCTCGGCGTGCCACCAGATCATCAGATCGGCGTCCGCCCGCAGTCCGGAGACGTCGTAGGTGCCGCGGACCACCACGTCCTTCTCGGCGAGCCCGGCGAACAGCTCCTCGACCTCGTCCGCGTATCCGGCCCGGTCCTCGGGCAGCAGGTCGCGCAGCCGGAAGACCGACCAGAGGGTGTAGCGGATGACCTCGTTCAGGTCCTTGGCCTTCTTGCCCGCGTTGGGCTCCTTGTGCGGTGCCTCAGTCATCACTTTCCTCATTCACCGTTATGCAGCGTTGTTCAGCGGTGTCGGCGTCGTTCAGCGGTGCCGGCGTTCGCGTCGCCCGGCTCGGCGGGCCCGGCCGATTCCACTACCTCGTGCGCCGCGCGCCGGCCGCCCGCCACGCAGGCGGGCACCCCCACCCCCTCGTACAGCGCACCGGCCACGGCCAGGCCCGGCACCGCGCCGACGGCGGCGCGGACGGCGGCGACCCGGTCGAGGTGGCCCACCGGGTACTGCGGCAGGCCGCGGTCCCAGCGGGAGACGACGGAGTCCACGGGGCGCGCGTCCAACCCGGTGGCGGCACGCAGATCGCGCAGGGACAGCTCGACCAGTTCGGCGTCGTCCCGCTCCAGCATCCGCTCCTCGCCGTACCGGCCCAGCGAGGTGCGCAGCACGAACAGCGAGGGGTCCTGTGCCGCGACCCAGCTCCATTTGTGCGCGGAGAAGGTCGCGGCCTTGATGGCGCGGCCGTCGACAGGCGGCACCAGAAAGCCGCTCCCATCCGGGACCCGGTCCGCCTCCGACCGCCGGAAGGCCAGTGTGACCAGGGCCATCGAGGCGTACTCGACCTCGTCGAGCGCCGTGGCGGCGGTGGGAGCGTGCGGGGCCAGCAACCGGGCCGCGGCCGCCGCGGGCGCTGTCAGCACGACACCGTCGGCGGGCAGCGCCTCGTGATCGGTCACCGCGAGCCACCCCGGCCCGCCGCCGTCGGCGGCCACCCGGCGCAGCTCGCGCACCGGCGTGTTCAGCCGGATGTCGGCGCCCTGCTCCGCGCACGCCTCGGCCACGGCGAGGGGGAGCCTGCCGACGCCGCCCTCGATCCCCATGAAGACCGGCCCCGCGGGGCCCGGCCGGGCCGCGGCACGGTCCTGCACGGCGCGGACGGCGGCCAGCAGGGAGCGCTCCGCGCGCACGGCCTCGAACAGTTGCGGCACGGCGGCACGCATCGAGATCCGGTGGGCGTCACCGGCGTACACCCCGCCGAGCAGGGGTTCCACGAGCCGGTCGACGACTTCGCGGCCCAGTCGCCGCGCCACATGGCCGCCCACCGACACGTCGTCGCCGACCTCGGTGCGCGGCAGCCTCCCGTCCTCGGCGATCCGGGCCAGCCCCTCGGGCGAGAGCACTCCGCCGAGTGCGGCCGGGTCGCCCGGCACGCCCATCAGGTGGCCCCGGGGCATGGCGCGCACCGCGCCGCGGGTCCAGATCGCTCCTCCGGCGACGGACGGCGGCTGGAGCTGCCCGCCGAGTCCGACGGCGCGGGCCAGCTCCACGGCCTCGGGGCGGCGCGCCAGCAGCGACTCGGCACCCAGGTCGACGGCGGCGGCGCCCGCGATGCTGCCGGTGAGCAGCTTGCCTCCGAGGCGGCCGGCGGCCTCCAGCACGGTCACCCGCCTACCGAGGGCCAGCAGTTGGTGCGCGGCGGCCAGCCCGGAGATTCCGCCCCCGATGACGAGTACGTGCATACGGGCAAGTCTCGCAGAACGGGTTCCGGCGCATAGCGTGGGCCCTGGTAAGGGCAGCAGGTCCGGTGGCGGCACGGCCCGCCCGGTGAGAGGAGTGTCCGCGATGGCGGCAGCGGAGCGGATGGTGGTCGTCGGCGGCGACGCGGCGGGGATGTCGGCCGCGTCGCAGGCCCGCAGACGCCGCGGACCGGAGGAGCTGGAGATCGTGGCCGTTGAGCGGGGCCGCTTCTCGTCCTACTCCGCCTGCGGCATCCCGTACTGGGTGGGCGGTGACGTCACCGAGCGCGACGCGCTCATCGCCCGCTCGCCGCAGGAGCACCGGGCGCACGGCATCGATCTGCGGATGTGCACCGAGGCGGTCGAGCTGGACGCGGCCGGGCAGCGGGTGCGGCTGCGTGACCCGGAGGGCGCTGAGCAGTGGCTGGGCTTTGACCGGCTGGTGCTGGCCACCGGCGCCGTCCCGGTGCGCCCTCCGCTGCCCGGGATCGACGCCGAGGGGGTGTACGGGGTGCAGACGCTGGAGGACGGCCAGGAACTGCTGGACGCGCTGGAGCAGCGCGTCGACGGGACGCACGGCTCGGGACCGGAAGCCGGCGGCCGGAAGCCGAGCGCGGTCGTCGTCGGCGCGGGGTACATCGGCGTCGAGATGGCCGAGGCGTTCGTACAGCGCGGATACGCGGTGACGGTGCTGGAGAAGGCCGAGCAGCCGATGTCCACCCTCGACCCGGACATGGGCCGGCTGGTGCACGAGGCGATGTGCGCGCTGGGCATCGAGACGGTATTGGGCGCGGCCGTCACCGAGGTCCGTACCGACGGGCAGGGGCGGGCCTGCGGCGTGGCGACGGAGGAGGCCGACTACCCCGCGGATGTCGTGGTGCTGGGGCTGGGGGTGCGGCCGGAGACGGAGCTGGCCCGGCAGGCGGGCCTACCGCTGGGGGAGTCCGGTGGACTGCTGACGGACCTGGCGATGCGGGTCCGCGGCCGGGAGGACATCTGGGCGGGCGGGGACTGCGTGGAGGTGCTCAACCTCGTCTCCGGCCGGAACCAGCACGTTCCGCTGGGGACGCATGCCAACAAGCACGGCCAGGTCATCGGCGCCAACATCGGCGGCGACTACGCCACATTCCCCGGCGTGGTGGGCACGGCCGTCAGCAAGGTGTGCGACCTGGAGATCGCCAGGACGGGACTGCTGGAGGCGCAGGCGGCAGCCGCCGGACTGCAATTCGAGAGTGTGGTGATCGAGTCGACGACCCGGGCCGGCTACTATCCCGGCGCCCGGCCGGTTCACGTCAAGATGATCGCCGAGCGCCGGTCGGGGCGGCTGCTCGGTCTCCAGATCGTCGGCCACGAGAACGCGGGCAAGCGCGTGGACATCGCCGCGGTGGCCCTGCACGCCGGTATGACGGTGGAGCAGATGACGGCGCTGGACCTGGGCTACGCGCCGCCCTTCAGCCCGGTCTGGGATCCGGTGCTGGTGGCGGCCCGGAAGGCGGCGGCAGCGGTACGGAAGGACTGAGAGCCGCGGGCCGCCGCGTACGGGCCGGCGCCCTCCCGCGTCCCCTGGCTGCCGGGCCTCCGCGTCACCGGGCCACCGCGCCGCCCCGCCACCGTCGAGAGGGCGCGGGGGGCGGTGCTCCCCCGGCGCTCCGGGGGAAGCATCAGCGGCAGCGGGGCCGGCTCAGCGGGAGCTCTGCTCGTGCACGTACGCCACCAGATCGGTCAGCGCCTCCGGGTCGGTCTGCGGCAGCACCCCGTGCCCCAGGTTGAAGATGTGCCCCTCCAGGCCGCGGGCGGCCCGGAGGATGTCCGCGGCGCCCCGGCGGACGGCCTCCCGCGGCGCGAAGAGCACGGCCGGGTCGAGGTTGCCCTGGATGGCCTTCCCCGGCCCCACTCGGCGTGCCGCCTCGTCCACCGGGACCCGCCAGTCGGCGCCGACGACATCGGCGCCCGCCTGGCCCATGAGTCCCAGCAGCTCGCCGGTTCCCACACCGAAGTGGATGCGCGGCACGCCGTAGCCCGCGACGGCCTCGAACACCTTCGCGGAGGCGGGCAGCACCCGGTTCCGGTAGTCCTCGGGTGCCAGCGCTCCCACCCACGAGTCGAAGAGCTGCACGGCTGCGGCGCCCGCCTCGATCTGCACCTTCAGAAACGCGGCGGTGATGTCCGCGAGCCGGTCCAGCAGGCCGGCCCACAGCTCGGGGTCGCCGTACATCAGCGCCTTGGTGTGCTCGTGGTTCTTCGAGGGGCCGCCCTCGACCAGATAGCTGGCCAGTGTGAAGGGCGCCCCGGCGAATCCGATGAGCGGCGTGGCGCCCAGTTCGCGGGTGAGGATGCCGACCGCCTCGGTCACGTACCCGACGTCCTCGGGCTCCAGGGCCCGCAGCCGCTCCAGGTCGGCGCGGCTGCGGATCGGCTTCTCGACGACGGGCCCGACCCCCGGCTTGATGTCGAGGTCGACACCGATGGCCTTGAGGGGGACCACGATGTCGCTGAAGTAGATCGCGGCGTCCACCTTGTGCCGCCGCACGGGCTGCAGGGTGATCTCGGCGACCAGGTCCGGCCGCATGCACGAGTCCAGCATCGCGATGCCCTCGCGGAGCTTGCGGTACTCGGGCAGCGAGCGTCCGGCCTGCCGCATGAACCACACCGGGGTGTGCGGCACCGGCTCTCGGCGGCACGCGCGCAGGAACGCGGAGTCGAGCCCGGCGTGCGGCGCCGCGTTCGGGGTAGCGGGCGCTCGGGTGTCCCGGGGCGGCGTCGGCGGGCCCTCAGGGCGGTCGTTTCCACTCACGCTCCGAGTCTCCCACGGCCTGATGGGGTGTCCCTACCGGCCTCGGGCGCACCGTCCGCCTACCCTTCGGCCCATGACTGCGGCTCGGGCGGCGAAGGCGGGAGGCTCCGGCGGAGTGGAAGACACCAGCGGGACGGGAGGATCCGGTGACGGTGGCGGGGGTGGGGGTGGGGATGCCACACCGCCGCCGTTCCGGGCGGCGGTCGCGGCACTGAGCGAGACCCGCCCGCGCCCGGAGATCCAGCTCTCCGTCCTCCCCGCACCCCGGCGGCTGGCGCCGTACTCCTTCGCGCTGGAGGCGGCGGTCACCGACCCGGAGGGCACGGACTCCGAGCTGGCCGACGGACGGTTCGTGCTGCTGCACGACCCGCAGGGCCAGGACTCCTGGCAGGGCACCTTCCGGGTGGTCACGCTGGGGCGGGCCGAGCTGGAGCCGGAGATCGCCGGTGACCCGCTGCTGCCCGAGGTGACGTGGACCTGGCTGACCGGCGCCCTGGAGGCCCGGGGTGCCGGGTACACGGAGCCGAGCGGCACGGTGACGCGGTCGAGTTCGGCCTTTTTCGGCGGGCTGGCGGAGCGCGCCGCCGAGGAGTTGCTGGAGATCCGGGCGAGCTGGACCCCGGAGGGCAGCACTCCGGACGCGGCGGCCCACCTCACCGCATGGTGCGAACTCCTCTGCCAGTGCGCCGGGTTGCCCCCGGAGACGGGCGAGGGCAGTTCCGTGGTGCAGCTCCCCCAGCGCCGGGGACCGCACTAGCCGGCGCCCCCGCATTGCCCACTCCGGCTCACTCCGGCTCACCCTGAATCATCTCGGCTCGTTCCGGCCCCGTCCGCCTCCTGGCGGACGGGGCCGCTGCCGTGTCCGGGGGCGCCGCATGCCCGCCCTCCGGCCTCTTCGATCGCCGTACCGGCGGGAGCCGCTGCCGCCGGTACGGCGTTTTGTCTACAAAGCCGCCGTGCAATTCCGGTCACCGACCCAGCGTCTCCGTGTAGACAAAGGAATCTTTCGCACCCTGAAAATGCCGCTGGAAACGGGATTGTGGAATTTCGGGTCACTAATTCGTGATCTTTCTCTAAAGGGGCATGGAGAAGGTGCCGAAGGAGTCTGTGACCCTTCACACGGAATACCCGACTCGTTGGGTTCCGTCCCCCACAGCCACTCCCTCAGGAGGCCCGGTGTCTGTTCTTCTTGAGCACCCCACAAGCCTGGTCGCCTACCGCCCGAACAAGCCGACGGCCATGGTCGTCGTGGCCGACCCCCGCGTCCGTTCCACCGTGACCCGCCATCTGTGGGCTCTCGGCGTGCGGGACGTGATCGAGGCGTCGTCCATCGCGGAGGCCCGCCCCCGAATCGGCAACCCACGCGACATCTGCGTGGCCGACGTCCACCTGCCCGACGGCTCCGGGCTCAGCCTGCTGTCCGAGACCAGAGCCGCGGGCTGGCCGAACGGGCTGGCACTGTCCGCCGCGGACGACATCGGCGCGGTACGCAACGCACTCGCCGGCGGCGTCAAGGGATACGTCGTCACCGGCACCCGCACCAACCTGGGCGGGCCGCTGCCCACCCGGCACGGCGCCGCGCCGATCGGCGCGGCCGCTGCCGCGCGCATGCACCGCAGGCCGGGTGGCGGCGGTCCCGGCGGCCCGGGTCACCCGGGCGGCTACCGGGAGCTGTCCGGCCGCGAGGTCGAGGTGCTGCGCCTGGTGGCCGAGGGCCAGTCCAACAAGGCCATCGGCGTGTCGATGGGGCTCTCGGCGCTCACCGTCAAGAGCCACCTCGCCCGGATCGCCCGCAAGCTGGGCACCGGCGACCGCGCCGGCATGGTCGCCGTCGCCCTGCGGACAGGCATCATCCACTGACCGCACGCCCCCGTGCGGTATCCCGCCGCACTCCTGCCCCTCCCCTGTCCTCCCCCCACTTCTCACGGCTCCCCAGCTCTCCGGGCGCCCGTCGGCGTAACGTTCCGTCGGCGGGCGCTCGCCATTGCGTGCGCGCAGATACCCTTGGCTGGTGACCGACGCCCAAGAGACCGCATCAGCATCCGCAGCTCAGGCCCATCCCCAGGACTCAGCCCCGGCGCCGGTCCCCCTCCTGGAGCCACGCGAGGGGATTCCGCCGGTCACCGTGACGGCCGAGGAGCTGGCCCGGGTGACCGACGCCTACGCCGCGGGCAGCGGCCCGGTGGCGGTCGACGCCGAACGCGCGTCCGGGTACCGGTACGGGCAGCGGGCCTACCTGGTGCAGTTGCGCCGTGCGGGCGCGGGCACCGCACTGGTCGACCCGGTGGCCTGCCCGGACCTCTCGGCGCTGGACGCCGCGCTGGCGGGTACCGAGTGGGTCCTGCACGCCGCCAGCCAGGACCTGCCCTGCCTGCGGGAAATAGGTATGCGGCCCACGCGGCTCTTCGACACCGAACTCGCCGGCCGGCTCGCCGGTTTCGCGCGGGTGGGCCTCGGCGCGATGGTGGAGAACGTCCTCGGCTACGCCCTGGAGAAGGGGCACTCCGCCGTCGACTGGTCCACCCGCCCGCTGCCCGAGCCCTGGCTGCGGTACGCCGCGCTCGACGTGGAGCTGCTGGTGGACCTGCGGGACGCGCTGGAGGAGGAGCTGGCCCGGCAGGGGAAGCTGGAGTGGGCCCAGGAGGAGTTCGCGGCCATCGCGGCCGCCCCGGCCCCGCCGCCGCGCAAGGACCCCTGGCGCCGCACGTCGGGCATGCACAAGGTGCGGCGGCGCCGGCAGATGGCTGTCGTGCGGGAGCTGTGGCAGGCCCGGGACGCGGTGGCACGCAAGCGGGACGTCTCACCGGGCAAGGTGCTCTCGGACGCGGCGATCGTGGAGGCGGCGCTGAACCTGCCCGCGAACGCGCGGGCGCTGGGGGCGCTGCCCGGGTTCGGCCAGCGGGCCGGGCGCAAGCAGCTCGACCAGTGGCAGGCCGCCGTCGAGCGGGCCCGTGCGCTGCCGGACGAGGAACTGCCGCAGCAGTCGCAGGCCACCAACGGTCCGCCGCCGCCGCGCTCCTGGGCCGACAAGGACCCGGCCGCGGCGGCGCGGCTGGCGGCGGCCCGGGCGGCCGTCACCCAGCACGCCGAGGAGCTGAACCTGCCGCAGGAGAATCTGCTGACCCCGGACACGGTGCGCCGGTTGTGCTGGGAGCCGCCGGCGGAGGCGACCGCGGAGGCGGTCTCCGGTGCGCTGCGGGCGCTGGGGGCGCGTGAGTGGCAGATCGGCCAGACCGCCGGGCTGCTGCGCGTCGCGCTGACGGCCTCGGCCTGAGCGGCGCGCGGGGACGGCCCTACGCTCTCCGGGTGAGTGTGCGGCGCGCCGCGCCGCTCACCTGGCGATGTGACGTGTGCCCCTCGGCCGGAACCACCCCTTGCCACCTGGTTACCGACAAGTAGCATGGGGGGCGACCGACCCCTGGCCGCACCTGGAGGAGAGCCAACGTGCCTCGTACCGCAAGGGACGTCGTCTTCGTCGACGGCGTTCGCACACCGTTCGGCAAGGCGGGCCCCAAGGGCATCTACCACGAGACCCGCGCCGACGACCTGGTCGTCAAGTGCATCCGTGAGCTGCTGCGCCGCAACCCCGACCTGCCTCCGGAGCGCATCGACGAGGTCGCCGTCGCGGCGACCACCCAGATCGGCGACCAGGGGCTGACCCTGGGCCGCACCGCCGGGATCCTCGCGGGGCTGCCGAAGACCGTCCCGGGCTTCTCCATCGACCGGATGTGCGCGGGCGCGATGACGGCCGTGACGACGACCGCCGGATCGATCGCCTTCGGCGCCTACGACCTCGTCGTCGCCGGCGGTGTCGAGCACATGGGCCGCCACCCGATGGGCGAGGGCGTGGACCCCAACCCGCGCTTCGTCTCGGAGAAGCTGGTCGACGAGTCGGCGATGTTCATGGGCATGACCGCCGAGAACCTGCACGACCGCTTCCCGCACCTGACCAAGGAGCGCGCCGACGCCTTCGCGGTCTGCAGCCAGGAGAAGGCCGCCAAGGCCTACGCGAACGACAAGGTCCAGCCGGACCTGGTGCCGATCTCGATCCGCCGCACCTCGCCCGAGGGCGGCGAGACGGGCTGGGGTCTGGCCACCGCCGACGAGCCGATGCGGCCCGGCACCACCCTGGAGAACCTGGCCGGGCTCAAGACGCCCTTCCGTGCGCACGGCCGCGTCACGCCGGGCAACTCCGCCGGCCTGAACGACGGCGCCACCGCCTCCCTGATCGCCGCCGAGGACGTCGCCCGGGAGCTGGGACTGCCGGTCAAGATGCGGCTGGTCTCCTACGCGTTCGCCGGTGTGGAGCCGGAGGTGATGGGCGTCGGCCCGGTGCCGGCCACCGAGAAGGCCCTGGCCAAGGCCGGTCTGTCGATCGACGACATCGGCCTGTTCGAGGTCAACGAGGCGTTCGCCGTCCAGGTGCTCGCGCTGCTGGACCACTACGGCATCGCCGACGACGACCCGCGCGTCAACCAGTACGGCGGCGCCATCGCCTTCGGCCATCCGCTGGCCTCCTCCGGCGTGCGGCTGATGGCCCAGCTCGCCCGCCAGTTCGAGGAGCAGCCGCACGTCCGCTACGGCCTGACCACCATGTGCGTCGGCTTCGGCATGGGCGGGACCGTCATCTGGGAGAACCCCCACTGGGAGGGCAAGTAAGAATGAGCACCGCTGAGCTGCTGAAGGGTGCGGCCGAGCTGTTCCCGGACGAGGTCGTCACCCAGGCGCACGTACGCCACCTCGACCTGCCGTCCGGCGCGGGCCGGTTCGCCCTCATCACGCTGGACAACGGGCTGGACCACACCAAGCCCACCACCTTCGGGCCGCAGTCGCTGGCCAACCTGAACGCCGCCCTCGACCAGGTGGAGAAGGAGGCCGCGGACGGCGAGATCAAGGGCGTCGGCCTCACCGGCAAGCCCTTCATCTTCGCGGTCGGCGCCGACCTCAAGGGCGTCGAGCTGCTGAAGCGGCACGAGGACGCGGTCGCCATCGGCAAGGGCGGCCACGACGTCTTCGTGCGGCTGTCCGACCTGGCCGTGCCGACCTTCGCGTACTACAACGGCGCGGCGATGGGCGGCGGCGTCGAGGCGGGGCTGCACTGCACCTACCGCACCGTCTCGGCCGCACTGCCCGCCTTCTCGCTGCCCGAGGTCTTCCTCGGTCTGGTACCCGGCTGGGGCGGCTGCGCCCTGCTGCCCAACCTGATCGGCGCCGACCGCGCGGTCAGCGTCATCGTCGAGAACTCGCTCAACCAGAACCGGCAGCTCAAGGGCGCGCAGGTCTACGAGCTGGGCATCGCCGACGCGCTGTTCGAGGGCGCCGACTTCCTGGAGGAGTCGCTGCGCTGGACCGCCGCCGTGCTCAAGGGCGAGATCGAGGTGGCACGCCCCGAGATCGACCGCGGCGAGGCGTGGGACGCGGCCGTCGAGCGCGGCCGGCAGATCGCCGACAGCAAGGTGCACGGCGCGGCTCCGGCCGCCTACCGGGCCCTGGACATCATCGCCGCGGCCAAGAACGGCGATCTGCGCAAGGGCTTCGAGGCCGAGACGCAGGCGCTCGCCGACCTGATCATGGGCGGGGAGCTGCGCAGCGGCATCTACGCCTTCAACCTCGTGCAGCGGCGCGCCAAGCGTCCGGCGGGCGCCCCCTCCAAGGACCTCGCACGTCCGGTCACCAAGGTGGGCGTGGTCGGCGCCGGTCTGATGGCCTCGCAGCTCGGCCTGCTGTTCGCACGCCGTCTGGAGGTGCCGGTCGTACTCACCGACATCGACCAGGAGCGGGTCGACAAGGGTGTGGCCTACTGCCACGAGGAGATCGACAAGCTGCTGCTCAAGGGCCGCGTCAACCAGGACAAGGCCAACCGGCTCAAGGCGCTGGTCACCGGCTCGCTCGACAAGGCGACCACGTTCGCCGACGCCGACTTCGTGATCGAGGCCGTCTTCGAGGAGATGGGCGTCAAGCAGAAGGTGTTCGCCGAGGTCGAGGCGGCCGTGCCGGAGCACGCCATCCTCGCGACGAACACCTCCTCGCTGTCCGTCAGCGAGATGGCCTCGCAGCTCAAGCACCCCGAGCGGGTCGTGGGCTTCCACTTCTTCAACCCGGTCGCCATCCTCCCGCTGCTGGAGATCGTGCGGGGTGAGCAGACCGACGACGCGGCGCTGGCCACCGCGTTCGGTGTCGCCAAGAAGCTGAAGAAGACCGCGGTCCTGGTCAAGGACGCGCCCGCGTTCGTCGTCAACCGGGTGCTGACCCGGTTCCTCGGCGAGGTGCTGCGCTCCATCGACGAGGGCACCCCCGTCGAGACCGCCGACCGCGCGCTGGCGCCGCTCGGGCTGCCGATGTCGCCGATCCAGCTGCTGGAGCTGGTCGGCCCGGCCGTCGCGCACCACGTCGCGGGCACCCTGCACGCCGCCTTCCCGGACCGGTTCGCCGTCTCCGAGAACCTGGGCCGGGTCGTCGAGGCCGGCAAGCGGAACCTCTATGTGCCGGGCACCCAGGAGATGGACCCGGAGGTCGCCGGCCTCTTTCAGGTCGGGGACACCGTCCTGACGGAGGAGCAGGTGCGGGAGCGGGCGCTGAACGCCATCGCCGAGGAGATCCGGCTGATGCTGGACGAGGACGTGGTGGCCGAGGCCCAGGACATCGACCTGTGCCTGATCACCGGTGCCGGCTGGCCCTTCCACCTCGGTGGGGTCACGCCCTACCTGGACCGCGAGGGTGTCAGCGAGCGGGCCACCGGCCGCCGCTTCCTGCCTCCGGGCCTCGCAAGCGTCCCGGAGTGAACCGCTAGCGATCCCCTCCGCCGGGTACGGGCACCGTGCCCGGCGGGACCCGGTCCGGCCCCGCCTCGGTACTCCCCGCGGAGTGCCCCGGCGGGGCCGTCGGCGCCCTCGGCCCCCGCGAAAAAGCCCGGTCCGCGCACCCTCGCCCCGGCTTACTCCGTATAGGGCTCGCGGCCCTCGAATGCGTCCCCCTGCGGGCCGACGGCCAGGTACTTGGACTTGATGTCGTCCGCGAGATCTCCCCTCACATCCGGTCCCTTCCCGTAGTTCTCCAGATATTTCTCCGCGGTCGATCCGAGATCGCGCTCGCCCCGGGCGAAGAACTGATCCGTGTTCTCGGGGGGATCGGGCAGATCGGGCCCGCCGAAAACCGCGTCGTCGTGGAAGAGTTTCGCGAACTCCACCCCGCCCGCCTGTGCGATGGGAATCACCACACCCCAGGGTCCGCTCTTCCCGACCACCGAGAGGATCCCGTTGGCCAGGGCGGGCGCCGAGGAACTCATCCCGACCCGTGTCCAGTTCGCCGACTCGCGGAAGGCCCGCTGGGCCTCGGCGCTGTCGGCGGCGTACTGTGCCTCGATGTGCTGCACCCGGGAGTGGTCGAGCGTGCCCCGGGCTTCCGCCTCGGTGAGCAGCACCCGCCGCCCAGCCGCCCAGCTCTCCTCGCTCGTGGACGGCGGGTTCCGGGCCAACCTGTCCAGTGTGTAGAGGTGTTCGGCCTGGTTCATCAGGCCGTGCGACGTCTCGTCCTGGCCCAGCACGCTGAGGAAGTCGACAGCCTGCCCCCGGCTGAGCGAGGCGGCACCCTGGTAGGCGGGCGGGAAGGCCCCGGTGCTCTGCAGCGAGTCGCCGACCCCGGAGACCGCGCGGTTGATGTCGTCCACGTAGGCGCCGCCCATCGCGCCGAGGCTGGGCGCGATCGCGGGCTGCTCGTGCAGCAGTCGGGGGCCCTCCGGACCGCCGTAGACGTGGACGACCTGCTCCATGACGTCCGCGGTCGCGGCCGTGCGCCGGTCGCCGCCGTGCCGGAAGAGCTCCGGATCCTTCCCGGTCAATTGCGGATCGTCCCAGGCGTAGCCCGTCGCGGCGGCGGTGAGGGCGTGGCCGAGCGCCTCGTGCCCGGGCAACTGGCGGGGGTCCGCCCGGGTGTTGCCGTCGAAGACCCAGTTGCGCTCCCGGGTCAGGTAGGCGAGGCGGTCGTTGAGTTCGCCGTCGCGGTCCAGCACGCCGCTGACGTCCGCCGGCTGTGCGAAGAAGGTGGTGGCGGCGCCGGGGTTGTGGCCCAGGGCCTCCAGGAAGCCGACCATCGCGTCGTGTCCGGTGTCGCCCGGCGCACCGCCGGGGTCGAGGTCGTCGGTATCGGCGGAGTTGGCCCAATAGGCGTAACCGTCGCGGGTGTTGAGCTTCTCGTCCCAGGCGACGAGCCGGTCCCCGTACCGATTCAGGAAGCCGCCGTCATAGGTGCCCGAGTGCATCAGGTTACTCATGAGCTGGAAACCGTAGGGGTGCGTCCGGCCGCCGCTGCTCGCCAGCCGCTGGTCGCCCAGCGCGAGCATGTCCTGCTGCCACTGCCGCATCGCGGGAGTGTCCACGTGCGTGGCGTGCGCCAGCGTGGTGCTCAGCGACCCCTGGAGCGCCTTGGCCGACTTCCACCACGCCGCGTCGTCGATCTCGGTGTCCGGATGATCCGGGTGGTGCGGATGGGTGGCGTTGTACCACAGCCGCAGCATCCGCTCGGCGCCGAGCTCGGTGGCGAACCGTGCAGCGAACTCCGGGTCCTGGCTGTGCCGGGTGATCAGTGCGGTGAGCCGCTCCAGCCGGGCCGAGCTGATCGTGCCGTTGTCGGCCCGCGCCAGGTGCAGTGCCTCCTTCAGGTCCCGCGCCACCTGCGCACGGGCAGCCGCCAGGCTGTCGTACGCGTGGTCGTTGAAGCCGCGTGCGGTGCCGTTGACGTCGGTCGTCAGCGCATGCGCGAGGTCCCGGTCGGCCTGGTCCGCGCCGTCGAGCGCCGCGAGGGTGCGGTCCCGGTAGCC